>NZ_JACUUA010000074.1 GCF_014859565.1 Marinospirillum sp.
TTGCAGTAGCTCATACTGCTGCATCTGATAAGCCGCCAGCGAGGATTCAGACACAGCCGCCAGACGCTTACCTCGCAGGTCAGATAACTCTTGTAGATCGGTGCGATCAGCACGAGTGAAAATCACACCGGCAAATTGCCGTACATCCTGTCCTTCCAGTTGGTTGACTACCGTAGCCAGCGGTGAAGACAGGCCATAACGATAGGTGTAATAAACATAAAGAGATGGATTGGTGAAAAGAAAATCGATCGACTGATTTGCAACCACCTGCTCCATTTCCGCTAGGTTAAACACCTGAACTTCAAATTGAGTTGCCGGAATGCTCGCGCTCAGATAATCCGCCAGAGGTTGCCATTGTTGACGGGTTGCTTCTTTGTCCCAAAAGGCTGGCAGACCAAGGGTGACTGTCTGCTTAAGCTCGCTGGCAGGGGTAAAACAAGGCAAAGCAAACAGCAACAAACCAGACAGGAAGCCGAAGACTTTGTTTTTACGCTGGTGATTGCTGCTCGTTTGCATCGTTAGCTGCTCAACTTGTCTGAGAGTTCTTTAATTCTGCTAGCTGACCCTTCGGTAAATCAAGTCCCAGACACCATGCCCAAGGCGTTCGCCGCGTTGTTCAAACTTGGTGAGTGGGCGGCTTTCCGGGCGGGGTACAAAGTCTTCACCTTGTGCTGCGGTGTTCTGATAGCCGGGCGCAGCATTCATCACGTCGCGCATGTGTTCAGCATAGGCTTCCCAGTCGGTGGCTAGGTGAAAACGACCGCCGATTTTCAGTTTTCTGCGGATGGTTTCCACAAATGGCGGCTGCACAATGCGTCGTTTGTGGTGTTTCTTTTTCGGCCAGGGGTCAGGGAAAAACAGCTGGAACAGGTCGATGGATTCATCAGCAAAACACTGGTTCAGCACTTCCACCGCATCCGCACGATACACCCTTAAGTTATCCACACCCAGATCGCCTGCTTCACACAGGAGTTTGCCAACACCGGGCAGGTGAACTTCAATGCCTACAAAATCATGATCCGGCATGGACTGCAGTTGCTGCAATAAAGAGGCACCCATACCAAAACCGACTTCGACTACCAAGGGTGCGGTGCGACCAAAAACTTCGGTAGCATCAAATGCCCCGTCTTCCAAGGTGCGGCCATATCTGGGCAGAAAATCATCAATGCCACGTTGTTGCGCTGCAGTCATACGACCCTGACGCAGTACAAAACTGCGGATGCGTTTATCGTGGATGGCATCATCCGCACGGTCATGTTTGTTGCCGGTGGTGTCCGAGCTGCTGGGTGTTGTCTGACTCATGAATGGATCAGTCCTTCGAGTGGGGAGCTGGCGCTGGCGTAGGCTTTTTTCGGCATCCGACCAGCGAGGAAGGCTTCACGCCCGGCTTCAATGGCTTTTTTCATGGCACTGGCCATTAATACCGGATTACGGGCATGAGCAATGGCGGTGTTCATTAATACACCTTCACAACCCATTTCCATGGCAATGGCGGCATCAGATGCGGTGCCAACACCGGCATCCACCAGCACAGGCACCTTGGCATCTTCCATAATCAAGCGAATGTTATGCGGGTTAAGGATACCCAGCCCGGAGCCAATTAAAGAACCCAATGGCATGATGGCCACACAACCCATGGCTTCCAGTTCCTTGGCAGCAATGGGGTCATCACTGCAATACACCATCACCTCAAAACCTTCAGCAATCAGCTTTTCGGTGGCAATAAAGGTTTCACGCATGTTGGGGTAAAGGGTTTTCTGATCACCCAGCACTTCCAGCTTGACCAGATTGTGACCATCCAGCAGTTCACGAGCCAGCATACAGGTGCGCACTGCATCCTTGGCGTTATAACAACCGGCAGTATTGGGCAGGATGGTGTAACGATCCGGTGAAATCACATCCAGCAGATTGGGTTCATCCGGGTTCTGGCCGATGTTGGTGCGGCGCACCGCCACTGTAACGATCTCGGCACCGGAGGCTTCAATCGCCTCACGGGTTTCATTCATGTCCTTGTATTTGCCGGTGCCAACCAGCAGCCGTGAACTGAATTCACGCTGGCCGATTTTGAAGCTGTCTTTCAGGTTCATAAGGGTCTCTGTATGGGTCGCAACAACCTCAGGGGGCTGTTATCTGTTATTAGGATTCAGCCGCCACCGATGGCGTGCACAATTTCCACTTGATCCTCTGCTTGCAGCAGGGTGGTGGCGTGGCGGCTTTTTGGAATGATGTTTTCGTTAACCTCAACAGCCAGGCGTTTGCCGGTCAACTGCAATTGTTGCAGCAGATCCTCAATACTGGCCTGCTCAGGCAGGGCGTGGGGTTGCCCGTTCAAACGTATCTGCATGTCCACCTCCGGTCAGGAGTGACATTCTACCGGATTTTTAACGAGGGGGAACGGAGTAGGTCGCCACCACGTGAGCAACACTTTCTGCTTCCCCTTCGCTGTAGAGGTTCACTTCACCAATCACCAAGCGCTTGCCGAGCTTTAACAAGCTGGCTTTGGCCATGATGGCACGATCCGAGCGGGGTTTATTCAGGAAGTGAATAGTGAAGTCGGTGGTGACTGCCAGGGCCACCGGGCCAATTTTTGACAGGATGGCGACATACAAGGCAACATCCGCCAGCGTCATCAGCGTGGGGCCGGAAACCGTACCACCGGGGCGCAGGTGGCTGTCATTTATTGGCTGGCGCAACAGACTGTGGTGTTCTTCCACCTCGCAGACCTCACCCACATACTGGGGAAACTCTCGCTGCAAAAATTCGATCATCTCTTCGCGGGTCATTTTTAATGTGGTGGTCATCTGCTTTGCCTCTTTGTTCGGGAATAAAAAATTATGCAGCAGTTACAGGGTGTTGTATGCCTATCGGAGCTTTTGTTTGTGACGCAGGTGTATATGTGACAGGAAAGTTACGACTATAATAGCGCCAGTAAAAAAAATGTCATTATTCTGTAATAACCGACAACACAAAGTGGTGATTCATGACTTATTCGCTGTTTGATTTTCTTCAGCTCATTGGTGCACTGGGGATATTCATCTTCGGCATGAAAATTTTCAGTGAGGGTCTGCAGAAGATTGCTGGCAACCGCATGAAAAGTATTCTCGGCGGTATGACTCGCAACCGCTTGACCGGGGTTATTACAGGTTTTGGTGCCACTGCCGTCACTCAGTCATCCACCACCACCACGGTGATGGCGGTCAGTTTTGTGAATGCTGGCCTGCTGACTTTTGTGCAGTCTACCGGGGTTATTATGGGTGCCAACATCGGCACCACCATCACCGCCTGGCTGGTAGCCTTGTTTGGTTTTAAATTTCAGATCACCCCGATTGCCCTGGCGGTGATTGGTATATTCTTTGCATTTCTTTTTTCCAAAAATGCCCGCTGGCGCAACATTGCTGAAGCCATGGTGGGTTTTGGTATCCTGTTTATCGGTCTGGAGTTCATCAAGGGCTCGGTGCCGGAAATCAGCAGCAACCCGGCAATGCTCGCCTTTTTGGATAGTTTTACCGATTATGGCTACCTATCGCTGATCTTCTTTATTTTTGTTGGCACTCTGCTGACGCTGCTGACTCAGTCTTCTTCAGCTGCCACGGCCATCACACTGGTGATGCTGTTTGAAGGCTGGGTATCCTTCCCAGTTGCCGCCGCCATGATTCTAGGTGAAAACATCGGCACTACGGTGACCGCCAATATTGCCGCACTGGTGGGTAATGTTCATGCCAAACGAGCCGCACGTTTCCACTTCTTCTTTAACATCATCGGGGTGACCTGGATGATGATCATCATCTACCCGATGTTGAACCTACTGGATTCAGTGGTGCAGCTAGCCACCGAAATGCCCGTCTCGGTGATGAGTGATGACCCAGATGCGCGTGCCAATGCCACGCTGGCTTTATCCTTGTTCCATACCACCTTTAACGTGCTGAACGTGGTGCTGCTGTTTGCTTTTGTGCCATGGATTGTGCGTTTTGTGGAATACATTCAGCCTGATCGCGGCGGCCAGGACGAAGAATTCCATCTGCGACACATCAGTTCTGGGCTGATGACTTCACCGCTGATTTCAGTAGAGCAGGCACAGAAGGAGATTCAGCAGTTTGCTGGTATTGTTGAAAAGATGCATGTCAGTGTCAGTAAATTGTTGTTTGATCCTGAGGCTGATCGTGAAAAACTCAGCAAGAAGATTCACCAGTATGAAAAAGCCACTGATCTGCTGGAGATCGAGATTTCTGATTATCTGGTACGGATTAGTGAGCGTAGCAACCTTGAGCACGCATTAACTGGGCGTATCCGCAACATGCAGACCATGATTAATGATCTGGAACGAATTGCGGATATCTATCACCAAATCGCCAAGCTATCTGGTCGCCTGCATGAATCCAAGTCCAGTTGGCCGGATAAAGCTTATGACGAAATTCGGGTGATGATGGAGGCTTTGCATCAGGCCATCAACAACATGGTGTTAAACGTGGCGCGTGAACCGCATGAAATTAAGCTGGAAGAAGCCATTGCCATGGAAAAGCAGGTCAACAAACTGCGCAACCAGTTCCGTGAGAGCCACTATTCCCGACTAGAAAACGGTAACTACTCACCCCGTGCCGGTGTAGTGTTTATTGATGCACTAAATCGACTGGAGCGAATTGGAGATCACGTTATCAATGTCAATGAGTTTGCATCCGGTCACAGGTTAAAAGACAAACGCGGCACCAGCAATAAACATCCTCTTTAATCTTCTCAGGGCTGGCAGGAGGCAAGGGAGTATGGGCGAAGGCAGTGCTGGCGCGGTTAACTTAATCGTTTTCAGCACCTGAGTCATAAGACGCAGGTGCTGTTTAACTGTCTTGAATCAGAAGTTGAGGCGGAAACCAAGGTGCATGCCTTTTTCTAGGGCATCATCAAAACCCTTGTCACTTTTCAGGCGCAGATGACGATACCCCAGAAAAATATCTGTGTTCTGGATTGCACGATAAGCCACTCTGGCACCCAGCTCATACACCTTTTCAGTATTGCTGAAACTGGTTACAGGAGGCGCATACCAGCCATAACCACCCATGGATACCCGTTGCGCACCTGGCAGCACATGATAGAACAAACCACCAAAAGCCATGGCAGCACCATAGTCAGTGCTGGGTGCGTCAATTAAATACAGGCGACCACCTATAGCTGCTCGGTAGGTACGGCCATCTGTCTCTACACCTTGTAGACCGAGTGTTCCTACCAAAGCTGAATTAGAATACTCTTCTGTATAGAGAAGGCTCGCGTTAGTGTGCAGGTTACTGGTGCCGACCATTGGACGGTCGTATTCAACCTGCAGCGTGTTGTTGTTCATGTTGGCTTCCAGCGAGCCGGGTGCAAAGGAAAAAGCACTTACCTGGGTCGCTGAAAAAGCCAGCAGCAGTGCGGCAGCCAGAGAAGTGTGCAAGGTTTTGGTCAACATCTGAGACCTCCTGGAAAGTTGAAAAACAAATAAATTCAGACGCCGTAAGCCGTGCGATAGGCTTCAATGGCTTCTGCATGTTGGGTTAATTGTGGCTGTGTACGAACAAACTCCAGCACCTGATCCAGTGCAATAATGCTGACGACCGGGATGCCCAGATCCTGTTCCACTTCCTGTATGGCCGAGCGTTCACTCTGACCCCGCTCCTGACGGTTCAGAGCAATCACCACACCGGCAACCTTGCCGCCGGCAGACTCAATTAATGGTAGTACTTCACGGATAGCCGTACCGGCAGTGATTACATCATCAATAATCAGCACCCGTTTACCTTTTAAATCAGCACCAACCAGCTGGCCACCTTCTCCATGGTTTTTAACTTCCTTGCGGTTAAAGGCAAAGGGTGTGGGTTGATCAAAATGTTCAGCCAACATACTGGCAGTGGCTGACCCAAGTGGAATGCCTTTGTATGCAGGGCCAAACAGCACATCAAATTGAATGTCTGCACGGCTGATGGCTTCAGCGTAGCTTTTGCCAAGCTCCACCAGCGCCTCTCCTGAATTAAATAGTCCAGCATTAAAAAAATAGGGGCTGACACGACCGGATTTTAAGGTGAACTCACCAAAACGAAGCACTTGTTGTTGCAGTGCAAAGGAAATAAAGTTTTTTTGATAATCTAACATGGCTGGCTTGAGTCTTTGTGCAGTCAATGGTTAAGTGCGATTGTGCATCAGACAGGGATTGCGGCAAAATGACTCATATGCGCGACTGACAAGAACAGCAATTCCCCAAAGGTCTGAAGGTCAGGTATCATACACCCAAATAAAATGAGTAACCACGCAGGAATGGGAACAACGCACGCATGAAAGTGATCAGCCTGAATGTTGGCGGAATTAAAAAAGCGATTGAAAGGGGTTTCCTGGACTGGTTAAAGGATCAGGATGCCGATGTTGTCTGTGTCCAGGACGTGCGAACCAAAAGCTGGAGGCTCGGTGATGCCATCGAGCGACCCGACGGTTGGGAAGGTTACTTCTTTGATGCCGAGCAAGATGAATATGCCGGAACCGGGATTTATTGCCGCAAGATGCCCAAAGCAGTGATGACCGGGATAGGTTTTGAGCTGGCAGATCGGGAAGGCCGTTTTATGCAGGCCGACTTTGATAATGTCAGTGTTGCCAGCTTTCTGATGCCATCCGGTAGCAATCCCGCAGAAAAGAAGCTGTTTATGGAACAGTTTCTGGAATTTCTGACCAAGCTACGCCGTAAGCGTCGTGAGTTCATCATCTGCGGCACTTGGAATATCGCCCATAAAACCCTGGATCTGGCTAACTGGCAAGATAATCAGCTCAGTATCGGCTTCCGTCCGGAAGAACGCGCTTGGATGGATCAAGTATTTGGCCCGCTGGGATTCATTGATGCCTTCCGTGAAGTCAACCATGACAGTGACCAGTTCACCTTCTGGCCGAATGCGGCACAACCACGGGTACGTCAGGAAGGCTGGCGCCTGGATTATCAGGTAGTTGGCCCCAATCTGCGCAAGAACATCAAGCGTGCCTGGATTGATCCGACCGTGAGTTTTTCAGACCACGCCCCGGTTTTTATTGAGTACGACCTTTAAATTAACCAGCCGGACGTTTCCGGCTGGTTGGTTTCAGATGGTCATCAGGGCTTTTTTCTGCAGCTCCATCAACTCCTGGCAACCCTTTTCTGCCAGATCCATCATGGCATTCATCTCTGCGCGGGTAAAAGCCTTACCTTCAGCGGTTCCCTGCACCTCAATAAACTGGCCGTCTTCAGTCATCACCACGTTCATATCGGTTTCACAGCCGGAATCTTCCGGATAATCCAGATCCAGCACCGCTTCACCCTTGTAGATGCCCACAGAAACCGAGGAAATGTACTGCACAAAGGGATCGGTTTTGATTTTTTTATCCAGCTGTAATGAACGCAGGGCATCCACCAGTGCCACACAGGCACCGGTAATGGATGCGGTGCGGGTGCCACCATCCGCCTGAATCACGTCACAATCCAGTGTAATCGTGAACTCACCGAGCTTTTTAAGATCCACCGCAGCACGTAAAGAGCGGCCGATCAGGCGCTGGATTTCCAGCGTGCGTCCACCTTGTTTGCCGCGCGTGGCTTCACGGGCATTGCGTGAATGCGTGGCGCGGGGCAACATGCCGTACTCAGCGGTGATCCAACCCTGTCCTTTACCTTGCAGCCAGCGAGGTACACCCTTTTCGACAGTGGCGGTACATATCACCTGAGTATTGCCGAAACAAACCAGTACAGACCCTTCGGCGTGACTGGTAAAATGACGGATGATTTTTACTTCTCGTGCCTGATCCGCTGCTCTGCCGCTTGGACGCATGAATAAATTCCTGAAGCCTGTTGATAAATAGGCTGCCTAGTATACACGCTGAAAGGACAACCCATGACCGCCAGCATGACCGCTTTTGCCCGCCGTGAAACTCACCAGCCCTGGGGTAGCCTCAGCTGGGAAATTCGCTCCGTTAACCAGCGTTATCTGGAGCCGTCTTTTCGGCTGCCGGACAGTCTGCGTGATCTGGAGCCGGTGCTGCGCAATGAGCTGCGCCAGAAGCTGGCACGCGGCAAACTCGATCTCACCCTCAGGTTTTATCCCACCAATGAAAACAGCCAGCTGCAAATCAACACAGCTCTGCTGGATCAGGTGATCGAAGCAACAGAGCAGATCTATGCCAGAAAACCCACCGCCGCCGCACTCGACCCCCTGCAGCTTTTACAGTGGCCGGGAGTGATGCAAACCGCCCAGATTGATGAAGAACGGATCAAGGCCGAAGCGCTGGCGTTATTTGCTCTGGCTCTGGATGACCTGCAAGCCCACCGCAACAGAGAAGGTGAGGCACTGAATCAACTGATCGAAGAACGCTTGCAACAAATCACCGAACACCTGAGCAGTGCACAAAACCACCTGCCACAGGCACTGGCGTTATGGCGTAGCAACCTGCTGGAGCGTGCACAAAAACTGCAGGTTGATATGGATTCTGCCCGGTTGGAACAGGAAGTAGTGTTATTGGCGCAGAAGCAGGATGTAGCAGAAGAGCTGGATCGGCTGACGACCCACGTTAAAGAAGTGCGCCGAGCACTCAGCAGCAAAGGCCCGATTGGTCGACGCCTGGATTTTTTAATGCAGGAAATGAACCGCGAAGCCAACACCCTCGGCTCCAAGGCCATGAGCATGGACATGACCCAAGTTTCAGTGGATCTGAAAGTCCTGATCGAACAGATGCGTGAACAGATACAGAATATTGAATAACTCTGGGTCTTATGTGTCATCACGCAGTACGCCACACAGGTTCCAGAGTTTTGAACGTTATTGTTGTTGGTGATGGGTGTTTCTTTCTGAGGGTGCCAACTCATCTTTATATTCTCCAGCTTTTTCGACATGAGTTGAGTATAGGTTGATTACATCGACATGTTTAGGTTTCATATTCGAATTATCGTGTTTTTTATGCGTTTAGCGCAATGCGTTCGGCCTCTGCACGTGGGTTTGCCATCACGGCTCCACAGACGACAAAAGTAGCCCTGCAAACGCTTCTGGCAGGCTTTATGCTAACCTAGATCATCCTTCCTTCGAATTCAGTCAACCCAATACAAGCGAACGCGCCATGAAGCGATTTTTTAACAATGCCGGCCCTATCAAGCCGGAGCTGCATTACCACCTCGACCCCTTGCAACGCCTGGACTGGGAAGAAATTCATCAGCTGATCCATGAGCAACGCTATTTTGTGCTTCATGCCCCTCGGCAAACCGGTAAAACCTCCACTCTGTTGGCAATTATGAAGGAGCTGAACGCAGGCAGCGACTACGCTTGTGCCTATGCCAATATCGAAGGCGCACAGGCGGCACGCGGCGATGAAACCCAAGGCATACCGGCGGCTTGTGATGCGATAGTGGCCTCCATCCAGCGCTATTTGGATCATCAAGATATGACCGGCTGGTATCACCAGCACAAAAAGGATGCCAGCCCCCAGAATTTGCTGACCAGTGTACTGGAGTACTGGGCTAAAGAGTCCAACAAACCCACGGTGCTGCTGCTGGATGAAGTCGATGCCTTGGTGGGCGACACCCTGATCTCCCTGCTGCGCCAGATCCGCGCCGGTTATGCCCAGCGTCCGGAGTTTTTTCCTCAGGCGATTATTCTGTGTGGCGTGCGGGATGTGCGCGATTACCGGATGCATCAGCCCGGGCAGGAGGTGATTACCGGTGGCAGCGCCTTTAACATCAAGGCCAAGTCATTACGCATGGGCAACTTTACCGAACAGGAAACTCGCGCCCTCTGGTTGCAACACACCCAAGCCACTGGGCAGGCTTTTGAAGACAACATTTTTCCTGAACTCTGGGAAGACAGCCGTGGCCAGCCCTGGCTGGTGAATGCTTTAGGTTATGAAGTCACCTGGGAGAACCGCGAGGCGCGGGATCGAACCCGTCCAATTTCGTTAGTGGATTACCAGCAGGCACGGGAGCGCTTGATCTATTCCCGTGCCACCCATCTGGATCAGCTCACCGATAAACTCAAAGAACCTCGGGTGCATAGGGTCATTAGCGCCCTGCTCAGTGGTGAGGAAGACGAGCAGATCAATCAGATTTCTGTCGATGATATCCAGTATGTCGAAGATCTGGGGCTGATTACTGCTCGCCCTTCGGTCAAAATCAGCAACCGTATTTATCAGGAAGTGATTCCCAGAGAACTCACCTGGCCTGCACAGGTGATGATCGCCAACCAAGAACAAACTTGGTATATCAACCCGGATCACAGCCTGAATATGCACAAGCTGCTGCAAGCCTTTCAGCAATTTTTCCGCGAACACGCCGATAGCTGGTGCGAAGGTCTGGATTACAAGGAAGCGGGGCCACAGCTTTTAATGCAAGCCTTTCTTCAGCGCATCATCAACGGCGGCGGAAGAATCAGTCGTGAATACGGCCTGGGCCGCAAGCGCACTGACCTGTTGATCGAATGGCCGCTTGACCCGGAGCAAGGCATGTACGGCCCCTTGCAACGGGTGGTGATTGAACTGAAAATCCAGCGCGGTGGCGTCGACACCCTGATTAAAAACAGCCTGCCGCAGGTGGTGGATTACCAGCAGCAGGTGGGTGCTGAAGAAGCCCATCTGGTCATCTTCAACCGCAAAAAAGGCATCAGCTGGAACAAAAAAATCTGGCATAAGCAAGCCACCCACCAAGGGCAGACAATCTTGGTTTGGGGTGCTTGAAGCAGAGTAGGGCAATGGCCTTAAAGCATAAAAAAGACTGGCGGGAATCGCAGACTGAAGTGTTAACCACCACGGATGGTGACTCTCTTACTTACCTGCCGGATCTGCAGTCTTTCCAATGGGATGGACGTCATTATGATTTCAGCGAAGTGACGGCTTTTCAGAAAGATCTCAGTGTTCAGAGCAGCTATTATGTGATTCATAATCGCTACATCTTCCTACGCATTCAGTCACCTCGTTAAAGCATGGTAGCTATCCGCACCCAGCACCAGTAAACCTGTATCCTGCTCGGTTACATTCTTGATGACCAGCACAGAGCGGCTCAGAGCTGCTTTAAGATCCAGCTAGGCAGGTGGCGGAAAAACTTGAGATTTTGCAGGCCAGGGTATGAACCCTGCTACAGCCCCTCCACATCCATTCCGTGTTCTGCTAACCACTGCTTGCGCTCTTCATAGTCCGGCATGGCTCGTTCAAGGCGCAGCCAGAATTCGGCGGAGTGATTGGGTTCGTGTAAATGCACTAATTCGTGAACGACAACATACTCGGCAATGCGGGCTGGCAGCAGAATCGTTTTCCAGTGAAAGTAGAGCCTGTTGCCCTTACCACAGGAGCCCCAGCGGTAGCCAAGCTCTTGCACTTGTAACCCAGCAGGATTTACTTCCAGACGGTTGGCAAAGTCCTGTGCACGCTGCCATAACCAGGCTTTTCCTCGTTGACTGTACCAGCGAATAAAGTGCTGGCGCGCTTCTGGCTGGGCATCGCGAAGCAGGTGAAAACGCCCATTAATCAATTTCAGCGGCGCATCCTGTTTGCCTTCGACCAGATGCAGGCGGTGATGACGCCCCAGGTAAAGAAAGCCTTCGCCCTGCACAAACTGTTTATGGCGAATCGTCTTCTGCATCAAGGCTTTTTCAGCCAGTTTTTTATAGATCCAGGGCTGTTTGCTGCGTACAAAGGCTTCCAGCAGCTCTGAGCCAATGCCAGGTGGAACAGTCAGACAAAGAGAGCTATCTCGCTCCACTGTGAGTTGCAATGATTTACGGCGGGCACTTTCGCGCACGGGAATGATTAAATCATCAACCGTAAGGATCATTCCTGCTCCAGCTTATAGCTATTGGCTTTGGCCAGTTCCCGCAGTTTATCCACCAGCGGCAGTACATCATTAAAGTCCAGCAGGTCACTGTCCACGATGCGCTCAAACAAGGCCTGTTCCAGTGCTTCCTGCATGGGGCGGCGGTGAGGTTGCCAGAAGCTGGTCGTTTTGACTTCCTGGGTAATGTATTCCACCAGGCTTTCGGTGAGGGTGATCAAGTCGGCTTCGACAGCCATATCCGGCTGGGCATCGCCACATTTGGCCGCACGCAACATACGGTAGAAAGGCAGGTAGTGTTGAGGCACCTCGGGCAGGCCAGCTTCATGCTGATTGCTGCCACTTTTGACCTCGTCGATAATGGTTTGCAGGGCAGTAACCAGCTCATCCCACTGGCCTTCGAGACCTTCCAGAATTTCCTTTAAGCGTTCGCTGAGTTTGCCGTAGTAAACCGGGTCTTCATCCAGTTTTTGCTGCACATGGCTGCGAATGGCGTGCTCCATTTCTGAGGCCACGGCTTTCCTGGCTTTTTCCGGGTCTGCGTTATAACTGCCGGCTTGTTCGCGCACCTGATCCAGTTGCTGTCTAAAGTTGGCATCGGTGAGATTGACCGGGGCAATTTTAGGGTTGATACCCAGTGAAATCACATGGTCATCAATCAGCTTGCGCACCTTTGCACCCACATCCTTACCCAGTATTGGCGCATCTCGATAGCGCCGTCGAGCAGCGGCGTAGATCATCGCCAATTGCTTGGCATCCTGGGTAAAAGGCAAGGCTTCCGGGCGGGGCAATACCAGATCCAGGCTTTCCATAAAGGCTTTTACTTTGACATTAAACTCCTGGCGAAGGCGCTCACTGTTCAGCGCCTGCACACAGCTTTCAATATCCTTCAGGTCTTCAATGCCCCGAGAGCGCAGTACATCCACGGCACGCAGGTGGCGATCTCGCAAAGCCGGAATTTCATCTTTCAAGCTGCGCAGTGCACCCTCAACGTCCTCCTCGCTGTAAGCAGCCAGAGCAGACTTAAGATGGTTTGCGACGCCATAATAATCCACCACGATGCCCGCTTTCTTACCGAATCCGGTGCGGTTCACGCGGGCGATGGTCTGCAACAGCTCTGCTTCACGGATGGAGCGATCCAGATACATCACGCCTTCAATCGGGGCATCAAAGCCGGTCAGCAGCATGGATTTAACAATCAAAAACGCCAGCGGGTCACTCTTGTCTTTTCCTCCGTCCTCTTTGGGCAGCAGGGGTTTTTTGAAACGCTCAATCTGTTTGTCCTGAGTGGCGCGGTCGGTATGCTCTGCCCAGTCACTGCCATCGTTATTATCACCGGAGATAATGGTGGCAAATTCAATGCGAGTGATCAGTTCACGGTAGCGCCAGGCTTGCACCAGTGCCTGCATTTTGCTGGATTTGCGGCACAAGGCTTCATCATCCATGCCTTTGATCTCTGGGCTGAGGTAAGCGGCTTCACTCAGCAGATCATCCCGCGCTTTTTCAAAAGCTTCTTTATAACGCACTGCGGCCAAACGGCTGTAAGCCACCACCTGTGCCTTGAAGCCATTCGGCAGTATGTAGGTTACATAATGGCGCAGCATATCCCGCGCCTTTTCTTCAATGAGCCTGGGGGCTTCCAGCACATTACCCTTGGTGGCGTATTTCTTTTTGATTGCCTCAAGCTCTTCTTCGCTTTGTCCTGCAAAAAAGTCTTCAAAGAGTTCATCCAGACTGCTGCCATCCTTGACTGCGCCCTGTACCGTGCGCCCCTCATAAAGAACCGGCACGGTGGCACCATCGGCTTCTGCCTCGCGGATGGTGTACTTGTCGATAAATTCACCAAAGATTTCATGGGTGCGTTTTTTGTTGCCCATGATAATCGGTGTGCCAGTAAAGCCGATGCGGGCGCAGTTGGGTAGGCCAGCCAGCAGGTTAGCGTGCAGGCTAGCGCCTTGGGTACGGTGAGCTTCATCCACCATCACCAAAATATCTTCACTGGTGTTCAACTGCTCATAGTCACCCAGTTTGCTGGCTTCATCGCGGTATTTTTGAATCATGGCAAACACCAGCCCTGGGCCATCCTGTCGCAGGATGTTTTTCAGCGCCTTACTATTTTTGGCCACTTGCACCGTTTCACCGCTCAGGGTTGCGGTAGCAGAAAGCTGTTTTTGCAGGTCGTTACGGTCGGTCACCACCACCACTTTAAAGCGTCGCAGAGCGGGATCGGTACGCAGGCGACGCAAAGCGAACACCATGGTCAGGCTTTTGCCGGAGCCCTGGGTGTGCCAGACAATCCCGCCACGGCGGTCGTGCTCGCCATCCTGCTTGCGGGTTTTGCCGTGTTTTAAACGATGAAGGGTTTTAACCACGCCACGATACTGCTGGTAGCGACACACCAGTTTGATGGTCTGGCCGCTGTCGGTCATAAACAGAGTGAAATGACGCACGATATCCAGCAGGTTGGCTTGATCCAGCATACCTGCCACAGTGCGCTGCTGGGGTGAGAGGCTTTTTACGCCCAGAGCTTCGGCCACTTGAGCTTCGGTACGCTGAGGATTGTTGATACTTGCCACGGTTTTCCATGGCAGATAGTGGCCGCTGCCCGCTCCCAGAGTGCCGACCAGGCAAGCATCAAAGCAGGTGGCCAGCATCAACTGGTTAGTATTGAACAGTGCAGGCACACCTTCGTTATCGCTGACCTCACCCTGGGCAAAGCGCTGATTGGAATAGCGGCGCAGTTGGTCAATGGCTTCGGTCACTGGTGCCGAGCTGGCTGTGGGGCTTTTGCATTCAATCACCACCAGCGGAATGCCGTTAACCAGCAACACCAGATCAGGGATGACATGCTGCTTAACGCTATCGTGCCCCGGTGGGCATTGCACCTTGAACTGGTTGATCACGGTAAACTGGTTATTAGTCGGGTTTTCCCAGTCGATGTAATGAATCGTGCGTGAGCGCCCGCCATCCCAATCCACCAGGCCGTCCACCACAAAGCCCGCAGTCAGCAGTTCCGTGGCGATCTGATTGGCTTCCATCAAGCCCGGTGCGTCAATGCGCGTCAGGGCGGAAACGGCACTGTTGATACGCTCATCATCCAGCCACTCGGCTGTGTCACCCTTGTCCAGAAGGCGGGTGTTGATCCGCTTCAGCTGAGACCGCAATACATCGGTTTGCAGTACCTCGGCAAAGCTATTGCGGCCAGTGGCCTGGGGATCATCCAA
>NZ_JACUUA010000075.1 GCF_014859565.1 Marinospirillum sp.
CCACAAGATGCCGTTAGGCATCTGCTCTGTTAGACTCCCTTCCATAAAGTTTTTTACCCGATGTGCCGGTTAGTGCCGTCGGCTGGTTGTTGTTGGGCTGGCTTAGGTAATCCCTTGAAAAATTTAACTTTTAGCTTGGTAAGTGATTAATGGTCGCGGAAGATTTTTCCAGTCATACCCCGATGATGCAGCAGTTTTTGAAGATCAAGCGGGAATATCCCGATTCATTGCTGTTTTATCGCATGGGTGATTTTTACGAGCTGTTTTTTGATGATGCCCGTGAGGCGTCGCGGCTGCTGGATATCACACTGACCCAGCGAGGCAGTTCCGGTGGTGAGCCGATTCCGATGGCAGGTATTCCTTATCATGCTGCGGAGGGGTATCTGGCAAAACTGGTGCGTGCCGGTTTGTCGGTGGCTATTTGTGAGCAAGTTGGTGATCCAGCGACCAGTAAAGGGCCAGTGGAGCGCCAAGTAGTGCGGGTAGTCACGCCCGGCACATTAACTGATGAGGCCTTGCTGGATGAACGCCGCGATAATCTGCTGGTGGCTGTGGGTCGTCAGGATGCAACCTGGGGTCTTGCCAGTCTGGATCTGGCCAGTGGTCGTTTTGTGGTGTCGGAGGTGCAGGGTGTAGAGCAGTTGGAATCCGCTCTGGCACGTCTGGCGCCTTCCGAGTTGCTGGTGGATGAACTCCTGAGTTTGCCGGGTGAGTGGGGGCAAGTACGGGGCTTGCGGCGTTTGCCGCCTTGGCAGTTTGATCGTGAAACTGCGGTACGTAAACTCTGCCAGCAGTTTGCCGTGCAAGATTTACGCGGCTTTGGTTGTGATCAGCTAAACCCCGCACTGGCTGCTGCTGGTGCACTGTTGCAGTATGCCCAGGACACACAAAAATCCAGCCTGCCACATTTGCGTTCATTGTTGCTGGAAGAAGAAGACGAAGCCCTGCTGCTGGATGCTGCCAGTCGCCGTAATTTAGAGCTGGATACCAACCTGTCTGGTGGTCAGACTTACACCCTGATGTCGGTGCTGGATGAAACCGCTACACCCATGGGTTCTCGCCTATTGCGTCGCTGGTTGCATCGTCCGCTGCGTCATCGGGGAGTGTTGTTGCAAAGGCAGCAGGCCATCCATGAGTTGCAACAGCAGCTGTTTGAGCTGGAGTTACAGCCGGTGCTTAAATCCATCGGGGATCTGGAGCGGATACTGGCACGGGTGGCGTTGCGTTCTGCTCGCCCCAGAGATTTATCACGTCTAAAGGATGCACTGCTGTGTCTGCCGCAGTTGCAAACCAGCCTGCAAAACCTGGAAGCCCCTTTGTTGCAGGCATTAAATCAACGGATTGAGCCACTGCCAGAACTGGCAGAGCAGTTGCGTTGTGCCTTGATTGAAAATCCGCCGGTTATTATCCGTGATGGTGGGGTGATTGCCACCGCTTATGATGCCGAGCTGGATGAGCTGCGTGCCTTGCGCGAAAACGCCGGTGGTTTTCTGTTAAAGCTGGAAGAGCAGGAAAAAGCACGTACTGGCCTTTCTACCCTCAAGGTGGGTTATAACCGTGTGCATGGTTATTACATCGAGATCAGCCGTGCCCAGTCGGATCAGGCTCCGGTGGAATACCAGCGGCGTCAGACCTTAAAAAATGCCGAGCGTTTTATCACCCCTGAGTTAAAAATCTTTGAAGACAAAGCCCTCTCCAGTCAGAGTCGTGCGCTGGCGCGTGAGAAGTTGTTGTATGAAGGTCTGCTGGATCTGCTGAACGAACACCTTGTCAGCCTGCAACAGACTTCCGCTGCACTGGCGGAGCTGGATGTGCTGCAGAACCTGGCAGAACGCGCCCAGACCCTGAACTGGTGTTTACCACAGCTGACAGAAGAGCAGGGCATCCGTATTGTGGAAGGCCGCCATCCGGTGGTGGAGCAGGTGGTGACTGATCCTTTTGTTGCCAATGATCTGAGTTTTGATCCAGCCACCCGAATGCTGATTATCACTGGCCCCAATATGGGTGGTAAGTCCACTTTTATGCGGCAGGTGGCCTTGATCACCTTGCTGGCCCATCTGGGTTCAGCGGTTCCCGCCAGTGAGGCACAGATCGGTCCAGTGGATCGTATTTTCACTCGTATTGGTGCTTCTGATGATCTGGCATCGGGGCGCTCCACTTTTATGGTGGAGATGACCGAAACCGCCAATATCCTGCATAACGCCACAGCCCAAAGTCTGGTGCTAATGGATGAGGTTGGGCGAGGCACCAGTACCTTTGACGGCCTATCGCTGGCCTGTGCCTGTGCGGAAGAACTGGCACAACTGGGTGCCTGGACTTTGTTTGCCACCCACTATTTTGAACTGACCACCCTGGCTGATGAACTACCCGGCGTAGCCAATGTCCACTTATCTGCCAGTGAATATGGCGACCAGCTGATTTTTATGCACAAGGTGGAGCCAGGCCCTGCCAGCCAGAGTTACGGTTTGCAGGTGGCACGCTTGGCTGGGGTGCCAGGGGCGGTGATTGATCGAGCCAGAGAAAGGCTGAGAGCACTGGAGCAGCAAGAAGTGTTGCAGCGCCAGACCAGTGCAGCTCAGGTACAGGAACCAGCGGCGGTGATGAAGTCAGCAGCTGGAACCCAGCCCTTGCAAGCTGATTTGTTTGCCCTGCAACCTCACCCGCTGGTGGAAGAAATTAAAAAATTGGCACCGGATGATCTGACCCCAAAACAGGCGTTGGAGCTGTTGTATCGCCTTAAAAAGCAGGCCGAAGCCTGAAAAGCTGAAAAATCCTGCCAGGGTGATTAGAATGGTCATCAACCTGCTGAATAATTTTTCATGAATCAAGGAGCCTCTGGTGACCTTTGTTGTTACTGATAACTGTATTCGCTGCAAATATACCGACTGTGTGGAAGTCTGCCCTGTGGATTGTTTTTATGAGGGTCCTAACTTTCTGGTGATTCACCCGGATGAGTGTATCGACTGTGCTCTGTGTGAACCTGAATGTCCTGCCGGTGCCATTTTTTCTGAAGATGAAGTGCCGTCAGGCATGGAAGACTATATCCAGCTCAATGCAGAGCTGGCAGAGGTCTGGCATAATCTTGCTGAGAAAAAAGATCCTTTGCCGGATGCTGCTGAATGGGATGGCAAAACAGATAAGCTGCAATTCCTTGAAAAATAACCCCTTGACATAAAAGCCAAGAATAAAAGGTGATCTGATGGACGATTGTATTTTTTGCAAACTGGTCAAGCGTGAGATACCGGCAAAAATTGCTTATGAAGATGATCAGGTGATTGCGTTTCATGACATAGATCCCAAAGCACCGATTCATCTGCTGGTGATCCCCAAACGCCACATCACCACCTTGAATGATCTGGAAGAAGGTGATGCTGCGTTGGTAGGCCGCTTGCAGGTTACCGCGGCAAAACTGGCTAAAGAATTGGGCTTTGCTGAAGCGGGTTACCGTGTGGTGATGAACTGTAATGAAGATGCTGGTCAGACGGTATGGCATATTCACATGCATCTACTGGCCGGTCGCAGCCTGACCTGGCCGCCGGGTTGAGTTAATGCACTGAAACAGGACTGACAAAACTCTGTCAGATTAAAGTCGCAGACCCATGTCAGGCTGGTTGCTGCAATCAACGGAATTTTCAATATTAAGAGGAACACTGGAATCATGAATGACGCAATCAAGAAAGTGCTGGCTCCCCATGCTCTAGAAGTAAAGGATGTAAAACATTTTCAGCTGGAAAGTATTCTGCAGCAGGCCAAGGATGCACCACCGGTTCCTACAGCGGTTGTTCATCCAGCCGACATCAATAGTTTACAAGGTGCAATTGAGGCCGCTGAAGCCAATATCATTATCCCTTACCTGGTCGGGCCCGAGAAAAAAATCCGCGCCGTGGCGGAACAGGGTGGGCTGGATCTGCATGATTACGTGATCATTAATACCGAACACAGCCATGAGTCAGCAGAAAGATCAGTACGGATGGCCTTCTGTGGTGAAGTTCATGCGCTGATGAAAGGTTCTCTGGGTACCGCCGAACTGCTGGGAGCTGTGGTGTCCAAAACTGGTGGCCTGCGTACTGAAAGCCGCCTGTCCCACGTCTTTGTTATGGACGTGCCCAGTTACCACAAAACCCTGTTTATTACCGATGCAGCCATCAACATTGCACCAAATCTGATGGATAAGCGCGATATTCTGCAGAACGCCATCGATTGTGCTCATGCGCTGGGTGTAGAGTTGCCGAAGGCTGCCATTCTGTCTGCCGTAGAAAAGGTTAAACCCAATATTCAATCCACATTGGATGCCGCGGCGCTGTGCAAAATGATGGATCGTGGTCAGCTGACCGGTGCCATCGTGGATGGCCCGCTGGCGTTTGATAATGCCATCTCGCTGGAAGCTGCTTTGGATAAAGGTATCAAGTCTCCGGTTCCCGGTGATGTGGATATCCTGATGGCTCCCGATCTTGAGTCCGGCAACATGTTTGCCAAACAGCTGCAGTATCTGGCCAATGCCAAGGCCGCAGGTATTGTGATGGGTGCGCGGGTTCCGATTATTCTCACCAGCCGTGCTGCCAAATCTCTGGAGCGCTTGTCGTCCTGTGCTGTGGCAGTGATGGTGGCACGTAAACTGGGTCGCCTGGAGTAATTCATGACTGCAAAAACCGATATGGTGCTGATTGTTAATGCAGGTTCTTCCAGCCTGAAATGTTCACTGTTTGATGTGCGCGGTGAAGAAGTCACCCAGCATTTTCGTGTCAAGGTAGCCAATCTGGCCGGCCCCGCCCGACTGGAAATCTATGACCACAGCGAAAACCCGGATGGGGTGCCGGTCGATAAGGAAACCCTGAGTGCCGAACAGCTGGATGTGGCGCATCAGCAAGCCCATGCTCACGCATTAAAAGTGGTGCTGGACTGGATTGAGAAAAACACTCCGCATTATCAGGTGGCCTGGGTGGGTCATCGGGTGGTGCATGGCGGTGATCGTTATTCCAGCCCAGTGGTGGTGGATTCATCGGTTCTGGAGTTTCTGGAAACCCTGATCCCGCTGGCACCGCTGCATCAGCCGTATAACCTCAAGCTGATTCACCTGTGTCGTGAGTTTCTGCCGAATTGCCCGCAGGTGGCCTGTTTTGATACAGCTTTCCACAGCAGCATTCCGGTGGTGGCACGCGAGTTTGCCATTCCGCGCAAGTTGACCGAAGAAGGTGTGCGTCGTTATGGTTTTCATGGTCTGTCTTATGAATACATCCATGACAAGCTGATGCGACTGGATCGTGATCTGGCTCAGCAGAAAATGCTGGTGGCACATCTGGGTGCAGGCAGCTCCATGTGTGCCATGGTGCAGGGTAAAAGCCGTGCATCCACCATGGGTTTCACTGCGGTGGAAGGTCTGCCAATGGGCACTCGCTCCGGCCAGCTCGATCCGGGCGTGCTGTTATACCTGATGCAGGAAAAAGGGCTGGATGCCAAGGCGCTGGAAAATTTCTTGTATAAAGAGTGTGGCTGGTACGGTATGTCCGGCGGTATTTCTTCAGAAATGCTGACCCTCAAGCAGTCGGATGATCCCTTAGCAAAAGCAGCGATTGATATGTTTGTCTATCGTATTGCCCGCGAAACTGGCTCACTGGCCGCTGCAATGGGTGGTGTGGATGTGTTTGTATTCACTGGTGGCGTGGGCGAAAATGACGCTGATCTGCGGGCAGCCGTGGTGGAGCAGAATGCTTGGCTGGGCATGAAACTGGATGCACAGCGTAACCAGGCCAATGAATACCTGATCTCTGCTGATGACAGCCGGGTAAAGGTGTTTGCCATCCCCACCAATGAAGAAAAAATGATTGCTCGCCATACCCTGAAACAACTCAGTGTGGCCTGACATCCAGACCGTTTGATGGAGGTGAAATGTCCCTGACAAGACAGGAAAATCTGGCTGATCGTGTGATTGGCCAGTTCGACACCCTGCTGCGGACTCTGGTACCGCAAGCAGCACAACCCTATCGTCCTAATCCGGCGCTGGCGCACGAACAGCCGGATATGGATGAAGCAGAACGGGTTCATGCTGCTGGCTTGATGCGTATCAACCATACCGGCGAAGTCTGTGCTCAGGCGTTGTATCAGGGGCAGGCTTTAACAGCCAAGCTGGCCGAGGTGCGCGAGCAGATGAATCAGGCCGCGCAAGAAGAAATTGACCACCTGGCTTGGTGTGATCAGCGTCTGCAGGAGCTGGACAGTCACACCAGTGTATTAAATCCACTGTTTTACGGTCTGTCCTTTGGGATTGGTGCCGCAGCCGGTCTGGCAGGTGACAAATACAGCCTGGGTTTTGTGGCCGCTACGGAAGATCAGGTGTGTAAACATCTGGAAGAGCACTTCGAAGCCTTGCCACCACAGGATGAACGGTCTCGTGCCATTCTGCGCCAGATGCATGTGGATGAAGCCCATCATGCTGACTGGGCACTGGCTGCCGGTGGGGTCGAATTCCCGACTCCGGTCAAGAAAGTCATGACTCTGGTGTCGAAGGTGATGACCAAGAGCGTTTATCGTATATAATCGCGCGTTTTGTTAACAACCGACCCTGATTCAGCAAGAACTGCTGGATCAGGTAAGAGGCCAGACATGCTCAAAACGCCCTATTACCTGATCGATAAAACACAGCTGCTGAAGAACCTGGAAAAAATTGCCAAGGTTCGTCAGTTGTCTGGAGCCAAGGCGCTACTGGCGCTGAAGTGTTTTGCCACCTGGTCCGTGTTTGATCTGATGCAGGACTACATGGATGGCACCACCTCTTCTTCCCTCTATGAAGTGAAACTCGGGCGCGAAAAATTCGCCGGGGAAACGCATGCCTACAGTGTGGCTTATGCGGATGATGAAATCGAAGAGGTGTTGCAGAATAGCGACAAGGTGATCTTTAACTCGATAGGACAGCTGCAACGTTTTGCTGCTGTTTCAGCAGGTCATGTCCGTGGTTTGCGAGTGAACCCCGGTGTCAGCAGCTCCGAATTTATTCTGGCCGATCCGGCACGTCCGCACAGTCGCTTAGGTGAGCAGGATCCGGCAAAAATTGCCGAGGTGATGGATCAGATCAGCGGTTTTATGTTTCACAATAATTGTGAGAACAGCAATTTTGAACTGTTCGATCAGCTGCTCAGCCGCATCGAAGCGCGTTTTGGTGAGCTGCTGAAGCAGGTTAGTTGGGTGAGTCTGGGTGGTGGCATCCACTTCACCGGAGAAGGTTATCCACTGGAAGCCTTTTGTGCCCGTTTAAAAAGCTTTGCTGAAACCTGGGGGGTACAGGTCTACCTTGAGCCGGGTGAAGCCGCTATCACCAACTCCACCACGCTGGAAGTGACGGTGCTGGACACGCTGTTTAATGGCAAGCATCTGGCGATAGTGGACAGCTCGATTGAAGCCCACATGCTGGATCTGCTGATTTATCGCCAGAATGCCAAATTGTTGCCCAATCAGGGTGAGCATGAGGTGATGGTGTGTGGTAAGTCTTGCCTGGCCGGGGATATTTTTGGTGAGTTCCGTTTTGAACAACCGCTGCAAATTGGTGATCGGCTGTCCTTTCAGGATGCGGCCGGTTACACCATGGTAAAAAAGAACTGGTTTAACGGTGTGAAAATGCCCGCAATTGTTATCAAGCAACTGGATGGTCGTGTGGAGCTCGTGAAGGAGTTTTGCTACGACGACTTTGTGCAGGGGCTCTCCTGAGCCCCTGCTTGAACCGCCTGAAAAGTGGAGTGATGTCTGGAAATGAAAAAAAACGTTCTGATTATTGGTGCCGGAGGTGTCGCGCAGGTTGTTGCTCATAAATGTGCACAGCATAACGATATTCTCGGCAATATTGCGCTTGCCTCAAGAACACTGGAAAAGTGTGAAGCCATCGCCAAAAGCGTAGAGGAAAAAGGCAGTATGAAGGTGGCCGGTCAGATTCGGAGTTACGCTTTGGATGCTCTGGATGTTGAAGCCACTGCCTCCCTGATCAGGGAAACCCAGTCTCAGATCGTCATTAACGTAGGATCAGCCTTCGTTAATATGTCCGTACTCAGTGCCTGCACGGTCACGGGTACGGCCTATCTGGATACCGCTATTCATGAAGATCCTTCCAGGATTTGTGAAACTCCACCCTGGTATGGCAACTATGAATGGAAGCGTCAGCAGGAATGTGAAAACAGCAAAACCACCGCTATTCTGGGTGTAGGTTTTGATCCCGGTGTAGTGAATGCTTTTGCCGCGCTGGCGCAGCAGGACTACTTTGATTCCATTGATTCCATCGACATCATTGATATCAACGCGGGCAGTCACGGACATTATTTTGCCACCAACTTTGATCCGGAAATCAATTTCCGTGAGTTCACCGGTCAAGTCTGGTCCTGGCAGAACCGTGAGTGGACCAGCAACAAGATGTTTGAAGTTAAACGTACGGATATGCTGCCTGTGGTGGGTGAACAGACCAGCTATATGACCGGTCATGATGAAATCCACTCACTGTCAAAAAATCTGGATGTACCCAATATCCGTTTCTGGATGGGTTTTGGTGAGCATTACATCAATGTATTCACCGTACTGAACAGCCTGGGGCTTTTGTCAGAACAACCGATCAAAACAGCCGAAGGTCAGGAAGTGGTGCCGCTCAAGGTTGTGAAGGCCGTTCTGCCAGATCCTTCTTCACTGGCGCCGACCTACACTGGCAAAACCTGCATCGGTAATCTGGTGAAGGGTAAAAAAGACGGTAAGGAACGCGAAGTCTTTATCTACAACGTAGCCGATCATAAAGAAGCCTATGACGAAGTGGGTTCACAGGGTATTTCTTATACCGCTGGTGTACCTGCAGTAGCTGCCGCCATCCTGATTGCTCAGGGTGTCTGGGATGTACAAAAAATGGTCAACGTTGAAGAATTACCACCCTATCCTTTCCTGGATCTGCTGAACCAGATGGGTTTACCCACCTGTATTCGTGATGAGCAGGGTGAGCGTCCACTGACGTTTTCTTGAGTTGTCTAGCAGTTAAAAACAAAAGGCCAGCAATCGCTGGCCTTTTGTCTGGCTGCTGAGAAAAACTCTGTTAAACCTCAATCACTTCATGGCTGTGGGTGATTTCCACACCGGCATTGCCCAGCATGATGGATGCTGAGCAGTATTTTTCTGCCGAAAGTCTTACCGCTCGTTCAACCTGTGCTGCTTTTAGATCCTTGCCTTTGATCAAAAAGTGCAGGTGAATTTTGCTGAATACAGCTGGAATGGCATCCACCCGTTCGGCCTGTACATCGGTAAAACAGTCCACCAGTTCCTGACGCGATTTTTTCAGGATGGTGACCACGTCATAACTGCTGCAGGCACCCAGTCCCATCAGTAATAACTCCATCGGGCGAGGGCCGGTATTACGTCCACCAGAGTCGGGTGGGCCATCAACCACTACAGCATGACCGGTACCTGATTCGGCAACAAACTGTACACCGTCTGTCCACTTGATTTTTGCTTGCATGGTTTAATCTCCGTTGATATACCTTCAATCTTAACATTGATAATGCTTTAATGGGATTTCGTTAGTGTTCTGTTAACAAGGAGTTAAATGCATGAGTTCGCCCTATGCTGATGTCCGGCAGTCTGCTTTACAGGTGTTTCTGGAGCAGGCGCACAAACGTAAATACAGCAAACGGGCGCTGGTGATTCATGCAGGCGAAGATGCTCATTCCATCCACTACATCATTAAAGGCAGTGTGGCGGTGTATATCGAAGATGAGCAAGGGCGGGAAATGATCATCTCCTACCTGAACAAGGGCGATTTTTTTGGTGAGCTGGGGCTGTTTGATGAAATCAGCCGTCGCAGTGCCTGGGTCAGAGCCAAAACGGATTGTGAAGTGGCGGAGATGAGTTACGAGCGTTTTTTATCTCTATGCCGTGAGCAGCAGAGCCTGTGGTTTTTACTGGGTAATCAGTTGGCTGTACGGCTTCGTGCGACTACACAAAAAGTTGGGGATCTGGCTTTTCTGGATGTGACCGGGCGAGTTGCTCGCATTTTGTTGGAACTGGCAAGACAACCGGATGCCATGACCCATCCAGAAGGTATGATGGTGCGTATTACTCGTCAGGAAATCGCCCAATTGGTGGGTTGTTCTCGTGAGATGTCCGGTCGGGTGTTAAAGGATCTGGAAGAAAAAGGCCTGGTTGAAGCCGAAGGTAAAAGCCTGGTCATCCGTGACCCAACCTTGCGTCCTGTTTATCACAAAAAAACTTGATTCTATTTACTCAAAAAACAGACCTTTTAATGCTAGCCCGGGGTCTTCCGCCCGCATAAAAGCTTCACCCACCAGAAACGCGTTTACCTGATGTTGTTGCATGGCACTCACATCATCACGATGAAGAATGCCACTTTCGGTGATGACCAGACGATCTTCGGGGATATGTGGCAACAGATCCCAGGTGTGTTGTAACTTCACTTCAAAACTGTGCAGATCGCGGTTGTTGATGCCAATGATGCGGTTAGGTAGTTTTAATGCGCGATCCAGCTCTGCCTTGTTGTGTACCTCAATCAGTACATCCATACCCAGCTCATGAGCCAGCAGATTCAGTTCACTCATTTTTTCATCATTCAGGCAGGCAGCAATCAACAGAATGCAGTCAGCATTGATGGCACGCGCTTCCATCACCTGATACGCATCAATAATAAAGTCCTTGCGGATGACCGGTAGATGACAAGCCTCACGGGCTTGTTGCAGGTAGTCTTCATGTCCCTGAAAAAAGTCCTTGTCAGTCAAAACGGATAAGCATGCCGCACCGCAGGCTTCATAACGCTGGGCGATTTCGGCAGGAATAAAATCTTCACGCAGTATACCCTTGCTGGGAGAGGCTTTTTTGATCTCGGCAATCACTGCAGGAATACCCTTGGCCGCTTTGTTCAGCAGTGCCTGGGTAAAACCGCGCGGTGTGTCAGCCTGTGCAGCTTTTTTGTGTAGATCGGACAGGGAAACCCGCTGACTACGTTCTGCCACTTCCTGCACTTTACGGGCAACAATGTTTTTTAAAATAGTGGGTGTATCGGTGTGCATTAAGATCAACCTATTTAGTCAGGCAAGGTTTTAGGTATCCAGATTCTGGGTAACAAGACTCTGGGTAAAGTTCACTAGTACCTTGAGTTTTTCGGCAGCCTGACCGGATGCAATGGCATCCTGCGCCAGTGACACCCCTTCAATGATGGAGTCAGCAATATCTGCGGCATAAAGTGCAGCACCGGCATTCAGCAGCACCATATCCAGTGCGGCACCCTGCTGGTTTTTTAATACCTGACGAATCAGCTCCAGTGATTCTGCTGCAGAGTCTACCTTCAGGCTATCCAGTGAGTGGCGTTTAAGGCCAAAGTCTTCCGGGTGGATGGTGTATTCAGTCAGTTGTCCGTCACGGTATTCTGCAACGTGGGTGGCACCAGCAATGGAAATTTCATCCAGCCCGTCTTCACCACAAACCACCAGTGCATGTTGCAGACCTAAATTACCCAGCACTTCTGCTAATGGCTTGACTAGTTCTGGGGTATAAACACCCAGCAACTGATGCTGAGCACCGGCAGGATTGGTCAGCGGGCCAAGGATGTTAAACAATGTGCGTATACCCATTTCTTTACGTGGGGCTACAGCATGTTTCATGGCGCTGTGGTGCTGAGGTGCAAACATAAAACCGACACCAATTTCTTCAACACAACGGGCAACTTGTTCTGGCGTGATGGCCAGATTAACACCGGCTGCTTCCAGTACATCCGCACTGCCGCTGGAGGAAGAAACTGAACGATTGCCGTGTTTGGCAACCTGCCCACCTGCTGCGGCTACAACTAAACTACTGCAAGTGGATACGTTAAACAGATTGGCACCATCACCACCGGTACCGACAATATCCACCAGGTGTTTGGAGTTGATGCTGACGGGTGTAGCCAGTTTGCGCATGACTTCTGCTGCAGCGGTGATTTCTGCCACTGTTTCGCCTTTCATGCGTAAACCTACCAGAAAACCACCCATCTGCGAAGCAGTGGCTTCCCCCGTCATGATGAGCTGCATGACTGCACGCATTTCTTCACGGGTCAGATCCTGACGACGGGTGACGGCATCAATGGCCTGTTTCATATCCATGTTATAACTCCAGGAAGTTTTTCAGAAGTTCGTGACCCTGACGGGACAGGATGGACTCAGGGTGGAACTGCACCCCTTCAATGGGCAGAGTTTTGTGTTTGATGCCCATAATCAGGCCGGGAGTAACATCATCCTGAACCACTCGTGCAGTGACTTCCAGGCAATCCGGCAGGCTGGTTTCATCCACCACCAAAGAGTGGTAACGGATTACTGACAGGGGATTTTCGAGGCCACGGAACACACCACGGTTGGTGTGTTCAACCAGTGAGGCTTTACCATGCATCACCTGCGGAGCGCGTACCACCTGACCACCAAACACCTGACCAATCGCCTGATGACCCAGACACACACCAAGAATGGGAAGTTTTCCAGCAAAGTGGCGGATGGCCTCCATGGAAATCCCCGCTTCATTAGGGGTGCAGGGGCCGGGTGAAATCACCAGGTGGCTGGGATTCATCGCTTCAATCTGCTCCAGGGTCAGGGCATTGTTACGCTCTACCCGTACTTCCGCACCCAGCTCTGCCAGATACTGCACGATGTTGAAGGTAAAACTGTCAAAATTGTCGATCATCAGCAGCATGGTGGGTGTTCCTGAGCTAAAAAATATTCAAAGATTATACAGAGATTGCAGTTCATCGGTAACCGCTGGCCTGCAGGTTAAACAGGTGGGCATAACGGCCATTCAGTGTCATCAGTTGTTCGTGGCTGCCACGCTCAAGAATTTGTCCCTGTTCGATAAAAATAATCTGATCCGCCATACGCACCGTGGAAAAACGGTGAGAAATCAGAATTGCCATCTTGTTGAGGGTGTGCTGACTGAAATATTCAAACATCTGGGCTTCGGCCTCAGCATCCATGGCCGCAGTGGGTTCATCCAGCACTAGAATATCGGCTTTTTCTCGCATAAACGCACGTGACAGGGCAATTTTTTGCCACTGCCCACCGGATAATTCCTGCCCGCCCTTGAACCAGCGCCCTAGCTGGGTTTGATAACCCTGACTCATGCGCTGAATAAAATCATCTGCCATGCCGGCCTCTGCGGCTTTTTTCCAGCGTGGTTCATCACTGAAGGCTTCTACATCACCCATGCCGATGTTTTCACCGACCAGAAACTGGTAACGCACAAAGTCCTGAAAAATCACCCCGATGCGCTGGCGCAGGGTCTGGGGGTGCCATTCCTTCAGGTCGCAGCCATCCAGCAGGATACGACCTTCATCAGGATCATAGAGACGGGTCAATAATTTGATCAAGGTGGTTTTGCCGGAACCGTTTTCACCCACCAGCGCCAGGCTTTCGCCGGGTTTTAAATGCAGGCTGATTTGTTGCAAGGCAGGGTGTTTAGAGCCGGGGTAGGTAAAACTGACCTGCTCAAATCTCAGCCCGTCACCGGGCTGTATCCCTTCGGTGATCTGGCCGGATTCAACCGGCACGGGTTGCTCCAGATATTCATAGAGGTTGGACAGGTAGAGGTTGTCCTCATACATACCACTGACCGAGGTCAGGCTGGCGCTGACGGCATTCTGCCCCTGTTTAAAAACCAGCAGGTACATGGTCATGTCGCCCAGGGTGATTTTGCCCAGCACGGTTTCCAGTACCACCCAGGCATAAGCGGCATAAAAGGTCAGGGTGCCCAGCAGACCCAGAATAAACCCCCAGGTCTCCCGCCGCAGGATGAGTTTGCGGTTCTCCTTAAACAGGGTGTCAAAAATACTTTTGTAACGCCCCAGCAGCAGTGATCCCAGCTGAAAGAGTTTGACCTCCTTGATGCTGTCTTCACGCGCCATAACGGTTTCCAGATACATCTGGGTGCGAGTTTCTGGCGAGCGGCGGCGGAAAATCTGGAAGGCATCACCGGAGAACTTGGCTTCAGCAATAAAAACCGGCAGGGCACCCACAAACAGCAACACCAGCGCCCAAGGCGAAAAATGCACCAGCAGAAAAGCAAAACTGGTCAGTGCAATGGCATTTTGCAGCAGGCTGAAGGTTTTGTTGACCAGCGCCAGCGGGCGTATGGAGGCTTCTCGACGGGCGCGGGTGAGTTTGTCGTAGAATTCAGAATCTTCAAACTGCGCCAGTGAAAGCGTCTGAGCCTTCTCCAGAATCATCACGTTAACCTTCTGACCCAGCAGCGCCCGTAATAGTGCCTGATGGGCAGCGGTGGCGCGTTGTGCTGCACTGATACAGGTCAGCACCAATGCTTCAAGTAGTACATAGTTAAGCAGCGGCTGGTATTCCAACAGCCCGGTATCCTGATGCACCTGCATCGCCAGTAACACCGCATCCACAATCAGCTTGCCGATATATGCCGCAATCGCGGGCAATACACCGGCAACCACAGTCAGCAGCATTAAACCAAAGGTGAGGCGGCGCGAGGTCTGCCAGACCAGCTCAATGGCGCGGCGGGTATAGCGGAAAACGCCCAGAAAGCGTTGTAATTCTGATGTGCCGGAAGGTTTTTTTGTGGATGCCGGAGGAGGTGACACAGATTTTGCCTCGATAAAAGATCAAATCTTACTACAATTTTGCAGGTGAGGTTGTTAGAGTGGGGGCAGTGATTTTTTGACGCCTGAAGGTGCTATGAAGAACATCTTTGTGGGCTGGATGATGGTGCGACTCCATTTGTCGATCATGTTGCGCCAACTCTTCTTCAAGCGCGAGCAGATGCTACAAGTCTGCTAGGGTTTCTACCTGTTCAACGCGATCCACCAGCCCCGAATCTTTAGCCAAAAAATTGCTAGAGGTGATTGCCAGTCTTCTCTATGAGAAGCAACCCATGAAGGCTCGCGCCTTCAACCGCTTATATCCCCGCCCGAATGGGTGAGGGTTTACGCTGTTTTTGCTAATAAAAAAA
>NZ_JACUUA010000076.1 GCF_014859565.1 Marinospirillum sp.
GGTGGTGTCCAGCGGATTAAACTCCACCCAGAGTTCGTTGTTGTCTTTCAGGTGGTAAGCCAGCCCCAGATCCAATGCTGAGGGCAGTTCCGTTGAGCTGTTGCTTTCACTGGCTTGTTTCTTGTCCATAAATCCACCTTGTTCAAAACTGCAGACACCAAAGTTAACATGATTTTGAAATACTTTAAATAAGAGCCATAAGGAGTATTGATGTCTCTTTACACAAAACCTTCCCTGCACAGCTGCTCGGAAGTTAAGGTATAACACTAGCTCAAGTCAGAGACTGACAAAAGACAAGAGCAGTGGTTTTTTTAACCTGAAGCAAGGAGAAAGCTTGATGAACCAACAGTTAAGTATTGCTGTTATTGGTGCCGGACGTACCGGAACTCCGTTATTAAAAGATCTGTTGCAGTATGACTATATCCAGGTGCTGGGAGTAGCAGATATTGATCCCGATTCTCCGGGAATGCAGCTGGCAGAAAGTCAGGGAATCGCCTGTTACACCGATCCAATGCGGCTGGTGGAAGATGCCGGAGAGGTGGATATTCTGGTTGAGGTTTCCGGTGATCAGCTGCTCAAGGGGCGCATCAAAACCCACTATGAACAAACCGGCAATCGCAAGACACTGATCATGCATGATCTGATAGCCCGTTTGTTGATCAGCCTGTGTGACAAGAGCCCGACTCTGGTTCCTACTTTTCACCCGCAGGATCAGGGTATCGGTTGATTTTTGCCTGACAGGTAGTCACAGAAAACAGCCGCTCGTCCCGTGAGCGGCTTTTCAGATCAGAAGGCAACATTGACACTGACCCAGAAGTTTCTGGATTTGTCCTTGTTGTTGTAGTCATCCGTGTAGCTGGGTGTGTAAGTACCATCACCATTGTCAGTGAAGGTGGTCGTGTAGCTGGTAAAATCCCGATCAAACAGGTTGTTGATGCGCCCGTTGATGGTGACGTTGTCTGCTGCCTTGTAGCTGGCTCCCAGATTAAAGACCTCGTAATCCTTGTAGTACAGGGCTTCATCCGCCACTGCATCCCAACCACGGTAACGATCCGAGCGAGCCTCTAGGGACAGGTACAGGTTCAGGCGGTTTGTGCTCTGCCAGTCCAGTGTGGCATTGGCCATGTGTTTGGCGGAGTTGTTCAGAGGACGACCGGCATTACTCCCCGTTTTCTGCTCTGAATCGGTGTAGGTGTAGTTGGCGCGCAGGGTCAGGTCAAAAGGCAGAATCAGACGACCAGCCAGCTCGGCACCTTGCAGATCAACTCGGTCGATGTTCTGGTTCTGGCTGAAGGTTGGGTAAAGACTTGCCCAGCCACTGCCAACATCGGCACATTTCTGTCCGGGAGCGGCAATCTCACAGGGTGGTACGGCATCACCACCACCGGAAATTTTGTCTTCAAAGTCGGTCTGGAACAGGGTGGCGTTAAAGCTGTGTCCTTGCCAGGATTCATAATACACAGCAATTTCCTTGTTGAGACTGGTTTCCGGTTTCAGCTCCGGGTTACCTGCCCAGGGTGCTGTACCTTGAGCGCCAAAACCTCTGATGCCGGGAAACAGATCGGTGGTTTTAGGTGTTTTATAACCGGTGCTGATACCACCTTTTACAGTCCAGGCATCAGACAGGTTGTATACAGCGTAGATGCGTGGACTGGTCTGACCACCAAACACCTCGTGATCGTCATAACGCAGACCACCCGTCAGGGTCAGATCCGGAGTCAACATCCAGTTGTCTTCGCCAAACACTGCCCACATGTGATGTTCCTGCACCTCACCGGATTTGTAGTTGCCACCATACATACCAAACACACCGTCTTCCAGTTCACCCCGGATGAGCTGTCCACCGGTCACCAGCTGGTGATTACCGATCAGTTTTTCCAGTTTGGCATCCAGAGTGTACTCCCGGCTTTCCATGGTTCGATTCGGACGTGGCAGGAAGGTGGATTCTGCCAGTGCCTTGCGGTTGGCCTGACTCATGCCCGCATAGGCTCCAGTGCCGCTATACATTTGCTGCAGTTGATTACGCTCATCAATGGTGAAGGGCAGGGTGCGGCCATGGTTATTGGATGAAATATGTGACAGTGAAACCTGGGTATTACCAAAGTCCCAGCGCCCTTCATGGGAAATGCCCCATTGCTCACGGGTGAATCGTTGATCATCGTTGTAACCAACACGGGGAGCTACCCGCCCCGGTGTTCCGTTAATGGTCTGGGCGCGCCAGACAGAGTCTATGCTATCCAGAGTACCCAACTGGCTGGAGTCATTGTCATAGGTTTGTTCAGAGGTGTCGTAATCAAAGGTGATGCGTTGTCTGTCTTCTGGTGTCCAGTACAGGGAGAAACCACCGGCAAGGTTGGTGTTGGCTACTGTGCGTCCGCCGCGACCAAATCCGAGAGTCCGCTCGTGTGTGGTGCCAGCCGGATCAGTCGCTTTTTCGTATTTTGGGTTGGATGCCATACGGTCATAAAGGCTGCCACGCAATGCCATGCCGAGTGTGCCGGGTATCAGTGGGCCGGTCAGATAAATATCGGTTGTAACATCATCCCCAAAGTCTTTGTTGCTCTGATAGGTGCGACCAAAGGTCAGAGATCCACTCCATTTTTCCATATCCCGGCGGGTGATGATGTTGATCACACCACCCATGGCGTCAGCACCGTAAAGTGTGGCTGCCGGGCCACGGATGACCTCAATACGCTCAATGGCATCCAAGGGTGGAATATGATTAAACTGATTACCACCAAAACTGTTGGGATAAATATCACCGTTGTTATTCTGGCGACGGCCATTAAGCAGGATTAGAGTGTAGTCGGCACCCATACCACGCATGGAAATGCTGCCCTGCCCTGATTTGTCACGGGTTTCACCCACATCGACACCTTCCAAGTCGCGCACGGCGTCCAGCAGGGTGATGTAAGGACGTTTGGCAAGATCTTCACGGGTAATTACCGAGATACTGGCCGGTGCGTCAGTCAACTTTTGCTCAAAACCGGCAGCAGTGACTACCAGCGTATCCACTCGTTGGGTGGTGTCTGCGTGCAGTTGGCTGGCTGCTGCCAGTAGAGTCATACCAATGGCAAAGTGGATGGGATTACGGGCAAAAGCAGGGGCGCGCATTGGTGCGCGTGATGATTTCATCATTGTCTCCAGTCAGGGGCTGATTTAAAAAAGCAGTCTGGCTGGCTACATGGGGTTCCCCGATACTCTGGATAAAAACTTTTTCCTAGTATCGGGAACTTTTTTGGCTGGCTTAACTATATCTAAATGTTAATCCTTTTCATTTGTATTTGTCCAGACGTTTTCCTGCTGCCAACCACCCCCTAACACCCGGTAAAGATTCAGGCTGGCATTCAGGCGTTCCTGTTGCAGTTGCAACAACTGATCTTCGGCCTGAAACAGGCTGCGTTGTGCTTCCAGTAACAGGTTCAGGCTGTCCGCTCCGGCCTGGTAACGCCGTTCGGTATGGGAAGTAATCAAACGAGTTTCTTTGACCAGTCGCTGTTGTTGTTGTTGCAGTTCATGATTCAGGCGTTCATTGCTCAGTGCATCTTCCACCTCAATCAGTGCTGTCAGTACCGCCTTATGGTAACTCTGCAGTAATTCCTGCTGGCGTGATTCGCTGATCTGGATCTGACGTTTACGTACACCATGATCAAAAATGCTTTGAGTGATACCGCTAGTCAGGTTGAGTGTTTGTACCGGATCGGCCAGAGACAGGGTGCTGCTGGCGAGTGCAGCAGAAGCGGATAATTGCAGGCTGGGGAAGACCGCAGCACGTGCAGCAGTGATATTGGCTTCAGCGGCCTGTAACTGGGCTTCAGCACGGGCAAGATCCGGGCGACGGGTTAACAGATCGCTGGGCAGGCCGGGGTGAATGCGTGGTGGATTGAGTTGCTGCAGATCGGCTGTCGGGGGTTGAAATTGCTGGGGTGCTTCACCTAACAGTAGTGCCAGTGCATTACTGGTTTGCAACTGCTGGTGTTGCAGGTTTTTCAGGTTGGATTGCTGGCTGATCACCTGGCTGCGTTGCCGAGCCAGATCAGCCGGTGTGGCAGTTCCCTGCTGGTAAGCGGCCTCAATAAATGCCAGTTGTTTTTCGGCTGCTTGTAAATACCAGCGAGCAGTCTCCTGCCGGGAATCCAGCAGCAACCACTGAAACCAGCTGGAGGCAACCGAGGCACTCAGGCTTAAACGGGTGCTGTGCCAGTCATACACTGTGGCCTCCAGTGAGGCTTTACCCGCTGCCCGTTCTGCAGCAATTCGTCCCCAGAGATCCACCTCATAACTGGTGCTCAGGCCAATACTGGACGATTCACTGCTGGTGTTTTGTCCATTATTGCCGGAGGTGTTTCTGACTCCGGCGGATGCATTGGCATTCAGCCCCGGTAAAGATGAGGCACGGGTAATACCCAGTTGAGCTTCGGCCTGCAGAATGCGTTCCTGTGCCATACGCAGGTCGAGATTTTGTTGTAGCGCCTGCTCGATCAGCTGCTGTAAGGGTTCTGAGTCAAATGCCAGCCACCAGTCATCCTGCAACAGCAAACTGGGGTCTGCAGTGGCAGTTGCAAGTGTCCAGTCCGTAGCCAGATCCATGGCCGGGCGGGGTGGTGGGCTACTCACCGCACAGCCAGTCAATAATCCGGCGAGGGTCATAGATAAAATCAGATGGCGCATGTTCACTCCGTAGACAAAGCTTTAACTGGGTCAAGGTGAGCAGCCTTGCGGGCAGGCAGGAAACCAAAAATCAGACCTGTGGCAAAGGCACAACCAAACGCCAGTAATACCGGAAAAAGTGAAAAATAAACGGCTGTACCCAGATAACCCAGCAGCCAGGCGGTGCCCAGCCCGATGGCAACACCAATCAGTCCGCCCAGCGCAGAAATGGTCAGTGCTTCGATCAGGAACTGCTGCAGGATATTGCGGGTTCGTGCCCCGGTTGCCAGCCGGATGCCAATTTCGCGGGTACGTTCGGTGACAGAAACCAGCATGATGTTCATAACACCCACACCACCCACCAGCAGCGAAATGGCGGCCACGGAACCCAGCAACAGGGTGAAGGTGTTCTGGGTTTCGGTCACGCTGTCGATCAGAGAGGCCATGTTGCGGATCTGGAAATCCTCTACCCCGTGTCGAGCCAGCAGCAGGTTAAAAATGGCTTCCTGAGTAGCATCCATCTGGTCAACATCGGCAACTGCAACGGTGACATTACGCAGGTTGCGTTGACCAAAAATTCGCAGGCTGCCGGTGTTGAAGGGTACAAAAACGATGTCGTCCTGATCCTGCCCCATGGGAGATGCACCGCGCTCACTCATCACACCAATCACCTGCAGCAGGGTGCCACCGGCCATGACATATTCACCCAGCGGGGAGCGACCGGGAAACAGGGTTTGTGCCACTGTCTGACCTATGACAGCTACGGTGGCGTAGATGGTGTCATCATCACGACTGAAAAAGGTGCCCTGTGCCACTGGCCACTGGCGTGCCAGCGGAAAATCGGCAGAGGTGGCATTCACCTCGGTGGTTTTATCCAGATTGCCATAACGCAGGGTGACACTGCTGGTTAGTTCCGGAATAGCCGCAATCAGATTGGGCACCTGAGCATTAATGGCTTCCACATCTTCCGGCACCAGGGTGGCAGGCCATCGCCCCCGTTGATTGGCTGCACCGGGGCGGATCAGCAGTAGATTACTGCCCATGGCACTGATGCGATCAACCACCTCATGGCGTGCACCATCCCCGATTGCCAACATGGCAATCACCGAAGCAACCCCTATTACGATACCCAGCAGAGTCAGCAGAGTACGAAACAGGTTGCGGTGCAAGGCAGTAAACGCAGCTTTGGTGGACTCCCAGATATCCAGCAGGGGTTGTTCTCTGCCGGGGATGGGTGGTGGCAAACTGGCCTGAGCTTCTGGTTGATCTGCCCGGCCAGAGTCATGAATGATTTGCCCATCACGGATTTCGATAATACGGTTGGCGTGGGCAGCTACTTCTGGATCATGGGTGATCAGCAGCAGGGTATGCCCCTGAGCGGAGAGTTCTTTCAGCAGGTTGATAACCTCCTGACCACTCTGGCTGTCCAGTGCGCCGGTGGGTTCATCCGCAAGAATCACCTGGCCACCGTTCATCAGTGCACGGGCAATAGACACTCGTTGTTGCTGACCGCCGGATAATTGCCCCGGCAGGTGCCAGGCACGATCACTGAGTCCCAATCTTGCCAGCAGCTCCAGCGCACGCTGGCGTCGATTGGTGGGTGACTCACCAGCATAAATGGCGGGCAACTCAACATTGTTGACCGCTGGAGTGCCGGGCAACAGGTGGTAACTCTGGAACACAAAACCAAAGGCTTCCCGCCGCAGGAGAGCCAGTTCGTCTTTATCCAGTGAGGAGACCGGCTGACCACGAAAATAATATTCACCCGTGGTGGGTCGATCCAGACAACCCAGCAGATTCATCAGGGTGGATTTACCGGAACCGGAGCTGCCAATAATGGCAACAAACTCACCTTCATGGATGGTCAGATCCAGTCCTTTGAGTACTTGCAGGGTCTGGTCTCCATTGCTGAAACTGCGAGTTAGCTGTTCCAGCCGGATCAGCGGTGGTTTGCTGGCGGGTGAATTGCTGAGCGGATTCATAAACGCGGCATTCCGGGGATGCGGTTGGTGTTTTGAGTTGCCCGATTCTGTTGGCTGCCGGTTTGTAGCAGCAGGATTTCACCTTCCTGCAGTCCACTCAGAATTTCAGCTTGGATGCGGTTGTTGACACCCACCTGCACTTCTCGTACTTCCTGAGAGCCGCCCGGAGTTAGCACTGTGACCTGATAACGCTGACGATCCAGCCGTTGCAAGGCCGCTGAGGGTGCCAGCAAGGCATCCTGTGTTTCGGCCACAATAAAAAACACCTGTGCGGTCATTTGTGGCAGTAGCTGATTGCGGCGGTTTTCCACATCAAAAGGTGCGTTGTAAAGCACTACATTGTTTTCAATCACTGGGGTGGGTTCAATGCGCAGCAGTTCACCCCGCCAGCGTTGTCCCTGACTGCCCAGTGTGGTGAAGTAGGCAGGCATACTCACACGCAGCCGACTGACATCAGCCTCGGAAACACGGGTTTCAACCCGCATCTGGCTGAGATCCGCAATCTGCAGAATCACTGGAGCCTGCTGGTTGGCGTTCAGGGTTTGCCCCTGACGGGCATTGATGGATACCACTGTGCCGCTGATCGGTGCAAGAATACGAGCATATTCCAGATTGGCTTCATCCGCAGCTAAGGATGACTGGTTCTGTTCGATCTGTGCCTGCAGTTGATCCAGCTGTGCTGCGGCAGATAGGTAACTGGCTTCGGCCTGTTGCAGGGCTTCTTCGGTTACGGCTTCATCCGCTCGCAGGTTCTGCTGGCGCTGATAATGCAGTTGCGCCAGTTTCAGTTGTGCCTGACGATCCCGCAGTTGAGCCGCCTGTGCTCGCAACTGGGCACGACTGGCGGCCACATTGGCTTCCAGTACCCGTGCATCAATTTCTGCCAGTAACTGACCTGCTTCAACCGGATCACCCACCTCCACATGCAGGCGCAGCAGCTGACCGGAAATCTGTGCCCCCACATCCACATAGTTTCTGGGATTGATGGTGCCGGTAGCCGTGACCTGCTCCTGCAGGTTGCCACGTGTCACGGTGGCGCTGGGCAGGTGAGTTGATCGTTCGGGTGCCTTGAACTGTTGCCAGCCATAAATGGCTGCAGCCACCAGCAGCACAACCAGCAGCAGCAGCAGGATTTTTTTTGTACGGGAAGACATGATACCTGTGGCTCCTTGATAGTATTCGACCAGACTCATTTCATCTGAAAGCATTAAAAATCGTTTCTGTAACAGAATTATCCCAAGGGCAGTAGAGAGTGTCGCGGAATGTCGCAAGCCAGCTACCTGCCTTTCTGTCTGTCATTGAGCGGGTAGGGTAAACTGCCTTTTTTATTAACCGGTGTTTCCAACAGGAAAACAGGATGGTTCAGTGTCCCCTGTGTTATTCAGAGCAAACCCATTTGTGGTACACCCAGACACGTAAACCACTGGTCGGTCGGGAGTATCATCGCTGTATGGTGTGTGATCTGGTGTTTGTACCTAGTCACTTTCATCTGGATGCCACAGCAGAGCAGGCGGTGTATCAGCAGCATGAAAACAATCCAGCAGATGCCGGGTATCGCCGTTTTCTGGGGCGTATGGTTGAGCCGATGCAAAACCTGCTGCAGCTGTTGTTAAAGGCAACCAGCAAAACATCCACCGACCTGCAAGGGCTGGACTTTGGTTGTGGCCCCGGTCCAACCCTGTCACTGATGCTGGCTGAGGCAGGTTATACCTGCCAGAACTACGACCTTTATTTCGCCCAACATCCAGAATTATTGCAGCAGCAGTATGACTTTATCACCAGCACCGAGGTGTTTGAGCATCTGGCACAACCGGCGCAGGTGCTGGATCAACTGGTGTCCTGCCTCAAACCGGGTGGACTGCTGGGCATCATGACCCAGCGCCCGCGTGATCTGGCCGCTTTCAGTCAGTGGCATTACCTGATGGATCCAACCCACATTACCTTTTTCAGCGAAACCTGCTTTGACTGGCTGGCAAAACACTGGCAGCTGCAGCAGGTTTATCTGGGTCGTGATGTGGTTATTTTAAAGCGCTCTGCAGACTGCTGACCTGAGACTCCAGCCAGTCACTCAGGTTGGTCGTTCCGGGGCGCAGCAGCGGATCAACCACCCAACTGCGTAAACCTTCTTCGGCACGGGTGCTCAGCACCAGATCAGCCTGTGCAGGTTCCGCCAGAGGCAAAGCGGTGCTCAGCACCAGTGGCATGAGTTTTTCATCCGTGACAGCCAGGGTGGAAATCTCAGCAGCAAACAGCAGTTCATCCACCTGCAGAGCGGTTTGTTGGATACGACGAATCAGTTGTTGCCGGTTGCGGTCGATCTGTTCGGCATGTTCAGGCCACAGGCGTGCCAGATCCCGCGCGGCGATGTTACTCATCAGTGTCAGATTGCTGAAATCCATCCAGAAATAATCCGGCTCGGATAACCCCTGGCGCTGGATGACTCTGGCACCACCCGGTGCCACCTCGTGTGCCAGATCCACCGCCACCAGCCGGATATTCAGCTGTCGTAATAACGGAAAAATAGCCAGTTCAGGCCAAGTGGACTCAAACGTCAGCACAGCCTCTGCCCGCGGCAATTGATGAACATCGACACGGCTTAACCAGGCTGGAATACGATTGATTGGCAAGCGTGTTGGTGGCAGGTAATGGCTCTGTAAGGGGGTTAAATCCAGCAGACTTTCAGCAATCAGCTGCACTACAGGAGCAGTAGTTACCACAGGTGCGGTTTTTTGTGCCGCCAGCACCGGCAGAGCGGCCAGCAGCAGTAGACACAGAAGCAGGATTTTTTTCATGCAAGGGATCTCCAGCGACGTACCAGCAAAGCGAATAAAAAGCTCAGGGATGCAATCAGTACTATGGCGGCTCCGGATGGAATGGGTAAGGCACCAGCCATGGGTAACAGAATGCCGAGCAGGCAGCTGACCGTGGCAAACAGAATGGAATACCAGAAAAACTCTCGGCCACTGCGACTGATCAGCCGAGCTGCGGTAGCTGGAATCAGCAGCAGTGCACCCACCAGTATGGCACCAATGATCTTGACCGAAGCCACCGTCACCAGTGCAATTAACAACACAAATACATAATCATAAAGGCGCACATTGATGCCACGCACCCGCGCCAGATCCGGTGCCAGGCTACTGATCAACGCTCGGTTGCTGCTGTACAACATCAGCACCACACAGACTACGGCCAGCATCAGCATTACCAGCAGATCGGTATCCCGCACCGTCAGGATGGAACCAAACAGTACGTTCTCCAGAATGTGCACATTCACTTTTTTGGCAACATAAAGCAGCAGTGCTGCCCCCAGCGCAATGGCAAAAGACAGGAACACACCGACCAGTGCATCGTAGGGAATCTGGGTGCGGCTTTTGATCCAGTGCAACAGCAACGCAAAAATCACACAGAAGGCAAACAGTGCGGCCAGTGGCTGGGTGGCTGGTTCACCCAGCAGAATTCCCAGTGCCACACCGGTTAAGGCACCATGCCCCACAGCTTCGGAAAAAAAGGCCAGGCGTTTGACCACTACCAACGGCCCCAGTGCACCCAGTAACGGACCAATGATGCAGGCCGCCACCAGGGCATTCGTCAGAAAGGCATACTGGAACATCTCTGGCAGATAACCGGCTTGTTGCAGGCTTAAAACCAACTCACGAAGACTGTCCATCAGTGTTGTGCTCCGATGGGTTGCAAACCATTCTCCACCCGCCAGATTTGGTCGGCGTGATCAGCAACCCAGTCTGGATCATGGTGGATCACCAGCAGGGTGGCTCCCTTGCTACGCAAGACTTCAATTTCATCACTGATCAATGCCTGTGCCTGTTGATCCAGACCGTTCATGGGTTCATCCAGGCACCAGAACAGGCTGTTTCTTTCCAGTGCCTGAGCAAACAGCAAGCGCTGGCGCTCACCACCGGATAACTGCCCCAGACGCAGATGACCTTTTGTTTCCATACCCACCCGCTGTAACAGTGTTTCAATTTGTTGCAGGTCAGCCGGGTTACGGCGACCAAAAAAAGGCCGGCGATTCAGACTGCCCAGCATGAACTCCTGTACCGTAACCGGCAGTGAAGGCTCAAAAGCAGTTTGCTGGGGAACATAAGCCGTGTTGCCGATGGCACCCGACCAGTGGCGTTGAATACAGCCCTGATGAGGTAAAAGCCCGAGCACGGATTTCATCAGAGAAGACTTGCCAGCTCCGTTGGGGCCGGTAATGGCGTGTAACTGGCCTGCAGCAAAGGTGGCATTGATGGTAGGAAGCAGTTGCACCCGGTTGAGACTCAGGCTCATACCATCCAGATGGATTGATGGTCCCATTAATGGCGCTCCACTGCATGGGTCAGGGCGCGAACCAGAGTCTGTAGATTGTGTTCCATTTCTCGCATCACCAGAGCAGGGTCGTAGTCACCGTGGGTCATGTGGGAAAAATGGTAAATACGAATACCGGTGGCTTGTTCAATCACTTCCACATAACGGTTTTCCATATCCAGCTCGGTGAAGAGCACCTGAATGCGGGCTTCATTAATGCGGGCAATCGTGTCTTGCAGCTGGCTGGCGCTGGGTTCCACACCGTGCGCTGGTTCGATGACGGTATCCACTCCAATACCAAACTCCTGCAGCAGATAACCGTAAGCATTATGGGTACTGGCAATACGCACACCACTCAAGTCCACATCCAGCAGTTGGCTGCGATAGCGGTTTTTCATCTGGCGCAGTTCACGGGCATAACGCAGGGCATTCTGCTGAAAATAGCTGGCATTGTCCGGGTCCAGCTTGCCCAGCTCCGCCGCAATGGTATAAATCTGACGTATGGCAGCATCAATGGATACAAAGCTGTGTGGGTTGTAATTGCTGTTGCCGCGCCCGTAAGACAGAAGTGGTACATCCTTGTTGGTATAAATCAGTGACAGTTTTGGCAGATCGATGCCTTCCAGTGCATGAAGGGCAAATTCGTCATGACCAATGCCGTTGAGCACCAGTGCATCCATCTGGGTCAGGCGGCGAATATCCGCAGGTTGCAGTTCATAGTTGTGGGGATTAAACCCACTTTGGATTAAGGGCATCAGTGTGGCGCGATCACCCACTACTGCCGCAACATAGCTGTAATAGGGATGCAGAGTTATACCCACCACCAGCGGTTTGGCCAGCAGCTTGCCACTGCACAATAGAGCCAGCATTAATGCAGTGCTCAGAATCAGGCATTTTTTCATGATTGGATATCCATACGCTGCCAAGACAGCAGGGTTTCACAATGATCGGGTAGTGGTACATCGGCAGGTGCATAGTGGATGCTGCTGCCTGCCTGTTGTAACACCAGACCAAAATGAATCCGGCTGGCAGGTTGTGGTAATAACAGGCAACCTGGCTCCAGCTGTTGCCAGGCCTTGGCTGATTGCCCCGGAAAAACCGGCAAGAGTTGTTCTTGCAGCAGTTGCTCCAGTGGCCAGTTTACAAAGCCGGTATCGGTGCTGACTTCCGAGTTCATTGTGGTGATAAAACGGATTTCATCAGCCGCAATGGTTAACTCCATCAGAAACTGGCGTTGCAACAAATCCAGTTGTGGCCGGGTATCTGTTGCAGAGGTCTGCTCCTGTCGTAACAAAATACCGAGCCCGCCCAGCAACAAAACACCGGTGATGACCAGTGCCACCCAGAAGCTTTCTGTGCGCCCGTCATCGGGGCGCACGGTTTCGATCAGCAGAACCGGATCAGAATTCGACATAATCAAACTCGGCTGGATCTTCATGACCTGCATCAAACTGGATATAAAACTCACCTTCATACCAGTCAAAATGGGCTTCGGAGCGACCATCGGCTTTGACACGAACCAACTCCTCGTCTGCATAGGAGTACATCACCACTTCCTGCCCGTGTGCCAAGGTGCCGTCACTGTAACCAATACGGCAGTTAATCCGGTCTGAATCACGAGAGCAGTCCATAACCGGGTAGTGAGCCTGTGCCATCACCGGCAACAGAGCCAGCACCAGCAGTAAGGCAGAACGAGTCAGCAGTTGTGTTGCCATCAAAAGTCTCCTGACTGGTGTTTATTGTGGCAGTACTTCAAATGTCAGCAGGTAGTTCACACCCACTCCATCAGCTAGAGGACTGTCGATATCCATGCGCAGGCTGGTTGTTAGTAGATGCGGGCCGGTCACAACAGGGGTGAAGCGCAGGATGCCTTCTTTATCGGTGGTGAGATCCACCTGCATCCGGGAGTCACGCCAGGCTGTACCGTGAGGCACCAGTTCAACCTTCATGTCTGCTGCCGGTTTGCCGTCATAGGTGAATTTAAAACGGGCTTCTTCACCCTTGACCACATCACTGGGGTGAGTGAGCGCGTGTAACTCAAAACCTTCTCCGGTGGTTTCCAGCACCTTGGTGGTGGGGGTGCGATGGGTGACATAAAAGCCACTGATGGTTTGCACAGCAGTAGTGCGTACGTCTCTGGCACCTTCGGGTAATTGAACTTCCAGTTTGCTGCCGAAGGCACGGCGAGCTGTGTTGCGTTCACCAACGACATAACTGGTCATGTAACGTGGCTGGCCGCGCATTTCGACCTTGTAGGTGCCGGGGTTATCCAGTTGCAGATCAAAAACACTGCGGCGTTGCCCCTTGTAATAAGGGCCGATGCGGCGGCGATCACCTTCTGGTCCGTAGATGCTGACATTATCCAGCCCAACAGGTTTGTCAAAACTGAACACACCGTGTGCCGCAGTGGCATCTACAGTGATCCAAAAGGCTTCTTCGGTGGACAGGTTAAATTCACTCGGTAACATCCAAATTGGGTGTGCCTGAACGGTGGGTGCCAGCAGTGCAGCGGAAAGGACGGTGGCAACCAGCCAGTTGTGTTTTTTCATCAGATACTTCTCCTGTGATTTTATCGGGTGACCTTAATGGTCATGGAACCCAGCTCTTCAGCCGCTTCGGTGGTCAATGTCTGGTTTTTGCCCAGCTCAATTGGCTGGCGAACAAGGCTGCGACTGCCGTGTTCACGAGCTGCTTCGATGTTGATGGTGTAACGACCGGCAGGAACCTTCTCACCCTGCTGGTTGGTGCCATCCCAGATGACACTGTGTGTGCCGGGACGGCGGGTGGCACCGGTCACACTATCCAGTTCACCCTGGTCATAACGACCGGCTTTGCGCCACCAGCGCCGCATGTCTTTTAACCAGTCAGCCTCTTTACGCCAGACACTGATGGTTTTCACCGTGTTTTCACTGGCATCTTCAATCCATACGGCAACGTAGGGACGGTAATACATGGAACCACCAATTTCTGGCAGATTGACCTGTATCTCCACCTGCTGAGCCAGCGCCAAGGGGCTGAGCAGCAGTCCAAAGACCAGTCCTGCCAGGTGTTTCTTTTTCATCAGTTTTGCTCCTGATCAGAAGGGTTAAAACAGCATCCAAAAATAAAGACCCACCATCAGCAGCGTGCCAAAACCGCTGAGAGTGAGGGTGCGGCTGCGACGTTTGGGATGAAATAACACCAGCCAGAAACCGGTCAGGGTAAACACCAGCATCACCACTGCGGCAATATCAATGAACCAACTCCACAACTGCCCGCTGTAACGTCCCATGTGTAAATCGTTGATGACGGCCATCCAGCCGAGGTACTGGTGTTCGTACCAGAGGCTTTGATCATCCGGCAGGATTTCTACTAGGGTGTAACCACCGGGGCGTTTGATATCTAGAGTTAGTAGTTGCTCACTTTCTGACCAGTCACTGCTGAGTTCACCATCGGGTAGTTGCTGGTGACTTTTTAACCATTGCCAGATGGGCTGAGCCAGCTGTTGTGGTTGCTGCTGCTCAAACAGTAAATGGAAGTTGGTGGGTAGTTGCAGCTCTGCTTCTATTGGTGGTGCCGGATTGGATAACCACTGACGATTGTTCAGAGTCAGTCCGGTAACGGTGAAAAACAGCATGATGAATAGCATCAACATGGAGCTGTAGGCATGGAGTGGGCGAACCCAGCGTTGGCTTTTGGAGAGGTTGTAGCGTTTCATTAATGATGGCTGCTTAAAAACGATGTTGTGGATGATTTTGGATTTGGCAGTCTAACGATGCATCAATCTAAAATCAAATCTAAACGATAATAAATATCAGATAGAATAAATTTAAGCAGAGGATTGTATCAAAAGTATCCCAGAGTCTGGATGGATTGTTTCAATGTGTAAATAAAAAAGCCTGCCACAGGGGCAGGCTTTTATCTCGGATTAAACCGGGTGGGTGTTTATTTGCGGCGACGCTTACGCTCGGTGCGGGCATCTTTGGTGAGCT
>NZ_JACUUA010000363.1 GCF_014859565.1 Marinospirillum sp.
CCTACTACTCCGAAGCCATCAGCATTCCCATGTTTCATGGCATGACGGATGAGCAGCAGGAAGAGGTGATTCATATTTTGCATCAAGTGCTGCAAGTGCAGGTATAACCATGAAAGTAGCCATCATTCCTGCCCGTGGCGGTAGCAAACGAATCCCCCGCAAAAATATTACAGAATTCTGTGGCCTACCCATGATTGCTCGGTCTATAGAAGCTGCTCTTGAAAGCGGGTGTTTTGATCGAGTCGTGGTATCAACAGACGACACTGAAATTGCTGAAGTGGCTCGCCAGTATGGTGCTGAGATTCCTTTTATGCGCCCAGCTGAATTAAGCGATGACTTTACCAGCACTCAGCCGGTTATCGCCCATGCCATCAACACCCTGCAAGCTGAAAGCAAACAGTCCATTACCCTGGCCTGTTGTATCTATGCCACTGCGCCTTTTATTCAAGCAGAAGACCTGCGAATAGGCTTGAACCTACTGCAAGAACAACAAGCTGACTTTGCCTTCAGTGTGACCAGCTATGCTTTTCCGATTCAACGGGCACTGCGTATCACACCAAACCAACGAGTGGAAATGCTCAACCCGGAACACTTTCAAACGCGCTCGCAGGATCTGGAAGAAGCCTGGCATGATGCAGGCCAGTTTTACTGGGGAACCAGGGAAGCCTGGCTCAGCGGCCAGCCAATCTTTGGAACCCATGCGACCCCAGTCGTATTGCCTCGCCATCGTGTACAGGATATTGATACACTGGAAGACTGGGACAGAGCTGAGTTTTTGTTCAAGGCGATGCAGAATAGTGAATAACCCGTCAGCAGAGTCTAAATAGGGAGTAAAATGCAATGGCAGGCTTTCCAGATAACTGGCCACAAAATTGCCCACCCATTGAGGCGGAAGATGCTGACGGTGTTGTGTATCGGGTTTGCAGTCAAAATCCACCTTCACAGCGCGACTTTCAGAGCCACGAAGAGTTGGGTAAGCGATCTTCAGGTGATCCATGTATGCGACGCGGCCTTTCAGTTTTTCGTGATCTGGCAGAAGCGCGCCATTTAACGGTACTTTTTCCAAAATTAGGCAGCAAGGTGTTCCGTGGTGACTTAAGCCAGGAACAGGGTAAGGTCAAGCACACACCGGCAAGACAGCGGCCATCGCATACCACTTGGTGGCCTTATGAAGGTATTGAGCGTGCGGCATCTTTCAAACTCATTGAAGAGGGGTAATGTATGGACTGGCAAGTAAAAGGTCTAGCCACTGACCCCGCCTATTTCAGCGGTTTTGAAATCCAGCATGTGCTGATAGAGTTTGATGGCCCAAGGCTATTTACGGCGCAAACTCCTGTCTGCAAAGCACTATTCATGCTGATCGACGAAGACGACCAAGCCATGCGCTTTATCGTTGCGCCAACAAATGTACACATCATAGAACAACTTGAACAAGGTTTAATGACCGTCAGGGCAGCAGTGGATCAGGCTTTGGCCTGGGTTGTCGAAACCGATTATACCTATACCGTTTCAGAAGCTTGGAGCACAACCTTAGCCGAACTACCAGAATCTGTTCTGCCGCAAAAGGGCATCATGCTATGGCCACACCTGCAACCCGCCTTTAGCCTGCGTGCTATTGGTGAAGGTTTGTCTGTGGGTGGTGTACCCGCGAGCGTGATCAAACAAGTTGTTGACGGTGCAAGTACCGCGTTGAGAAAGGCGGCATCCCACGTTTTGAATGAACCCAGCAAGCAAGGCCGTATCAAAAATTCACAAAAACGGCTGTATGACTTGCCCGTTCAGCACTTTGCCTACAACAGCTTTGAGGTGGCTTTTCGCTTACCCGAGGAACAGCAAGTCGACCTGCTGCGGGAAGATGAATCAGAAATGCAGCAGATTGGCACAGCACTAGCAAATGCCATTCAAAAGTCGATAGCTCCCGATGCTGATGCACTACTTGCAAACCTTGAGATAGAACTGCTGGAAGCCCTGGAAAAGCTGGTGCCACCCTTATCAGGCATCGTCACTGAATATGAGGTAGGTGGCACCATTTTAAGTAATGAAGGCAAGGCGTTCAGGTTGGACCGTGAGTCCTCTAAACAGGTGAAAGCGGTACTTCAACAGATTAGAGGGCGTGATGAAAAGATTGCAACGCTTGAGGGTGTTGTGGCTGAAATGGACAGGGATAACCTGAGCTTTACACTGCGCCAAACTTCGGATGGCAAGGATCATAATTGCACCTTCTCACCTGAAATTTTCGATGAAGTCATGGATGCATTCGTACAGGCAACAACCGTTGCCATCAGTGGGCGTGAAACTTTGAAAAACGGCAATATTGATGTATCCCTCTTCAATAAGGCCGGTAATGAACAGCTGCAATGAATAACAGTAACGACAAGTGCCTAAGTATTGTTTTCCGTACTGATGCCTCAATACAAATCGGCACCGGCCATGTCATGCGTTGCC
>NZ_JACUUA010000077.1 GCF_014859565.1 Marinospirillum sp.
GAAGTTGGAAGCCTCGCCCGTGGCGCTTTAGCGCTTAGGGCGGGGAGCAGTCACGTTCAAGGTTTAAATGTTGTTTCTCAGAGGTAAGGGTCTTGGGGTGGCTGCGGCCACCCTTCTTTTTATCTGATGAACTCTGCCACAAATCCTTAACCTCCTGTCACTAAGGTGATAGTCTGAGCAGAATAACAAGAACCCACAGGTCACACAGGATTCTTGTGCAATGCAACAAAGCAAGTAAGCTAGAGTGATTCCACAGATTTGTACAACAGGACAGAGGTACTCTAAATATGGCAATTTACAAGGCTCCCCTTCGTGACATGCGTTTTGTTTTGAACGAAGTCTTTGAAGCAGACAAACTCTGGGCTTCAATGGAAGCCACACAGGAAGTCACCCCGGATCTGGCAGATGCCATTCTGGAAGAAGGTGCCAAGCTGACTGAAAACGAACTCTTCCCACTCAACCGCAGCGGTGATGAAGAAGGTTGTCGTTTTGAGAATGGCCAGGTGTTCACCCCGGCAGGTTTCAAGGAAGCCTACAACGCCCTCTCTGAAGGCGGCTGGATGGGGCTGGGTGGCAATCCCGAATACGGCGGTCAGGGTATGCCCAAAATGCTGACCGTACTGTTTGAAGAAATGCTTTATGCTGCCAATGCTGCTTTCACTCTTTACCCTGCCCTGAACAACGGTGCAACCCTGCTGCTGGATTCTCATGCCAGTGAAGAGATCAAGGCCAAATACCTGCCAACCATGTATGAAGGTCGCTGGATCGGCACCATGTGCCTGACTGAGCCCCATTCCGGTACCGATCTGGGCTTAATCCGCACTAAGGCAGAGCCCAATGCCAACGGCAGCTACACCATCACCGGCAACAAGATCTGGATTACCGGTGGTGAGCACGATCTGGGTGAGAACATCATCCATCTGGTACTGGCCAAACTGCCGGATGCACCTGCCGGAACCCGTGGTATCTCGCTGTTCCTGGTACCAAAAATCAAGATCAATGAAGACAACAGCCTGGGTGACCTCAACAATGTCAACTGCGGCTCCATCGAACATAAGATGGGCATCAAGGGTTCTGCCACTTGTGTGATCAACTTTGACGGCTCCGAAGGCATCATGATTGGTGAGCCGAACAAAGGTCTGGCTGCCATGTTCACCATGATGAACTACGAACGCCTGTCCATTGGCATCCAGGGTCTGGGTCTGGGTGAAGTGGCCTACCAGAGTGCCATGGACTTCTCCAAAGAGCGCCTGCAGTCTCGTGCACCTACTGGTGCCAAGTTCCCCGAGAAGTCTGCTGACCCGATTCTGGTGCACCCGGATGTACGCCGCATGGCACTGAATGCCCGTGTTTTTAACGAAGGCAGCCGCGCTTTTGCTTCTTATGTAGGCATGCAGCTGGATATGAGCAAGTATCATGCGGATGACACCACCCGCAAACATGCTGCTGATCTGGTGGCGCTGCTGACACCAATTGCCAAGGCTTTCATCACTGATCGTGGTTTTGATGCCACAGTTGAAGCCCAGCAAGTTTATGGTGGCAGTGGTTATTGCCGTGAATGGGGTGCAGAACAGTATGTGCGTGATGCCCGTATTGCCCAGATTTATGAAGGCACCAACGGCATCCAGGCTATGGATCTGATGGGTCGTAAAGTGTTTGCCAATGGCGGTGAATACGTGAAGATTTTCAGCAACGATGTGCGTGAGTTCATGGCATCCTGCTCTGGTCAGTCCAACATGCAGCCCTGGGTGGATGCACTGGAAACTGAGCTGAAGCGCCTGGAATCCGTGACTGCCGCAGTCATTGCAGCAGGTAAGGAAAACCCCGAAGAAATCGGTGCTGCTGCCGTAGACTACCTGAACCTCTTTGGTCTGGTGGCTTATGCCTACATGTGGGCGCGTATGGTTGCAGTGGCACAGCAGAAGGTGGACGCAGACTCTTCCGGCTTTTATGCCAACAAGATTCTGGCTGGTAACCACTACCTGAAGCGCGTTCTGCCACGCACTCTGGCGCTGGAACAGCAGATTCTTGCTGGTTCTGACGTACTGATGGCTATGGAAGAAGAAGCCTTCTACGGCAACTGATTTCCCGAATCAGCACAACAAAAAAGCTCCCGAAAGGGAGCTTTTACCATTGGCTTGAGAATTTCGACTCGATTGCATTGCAGCGATGAAGATCAAGTGCCGGCTTTGGATATGGGTTTAACATGCCTTCGTGAAGCGGGTCACGCACCCGTTGCTTCCTGAGAAGTTGGAAGCCTCGCCCGTGGCGCTTTAGCGCTTAGGGCGGGAGCAGTCACTTCAGCAACACAGACCAGCCATCCCTTGCTATCTTGATGTTGTTCGGTAAAGGAGCAGCCTGTTCCAGCCATCCATCCAGCTCATGCCCAAGATGGGTCAGATAGGTGGTGCGGGCTTTGCTCAGCTTTGCCAGCGCCATCGCCTGATCCAGATCATTGTGGTTACGTCCTTTGCTTCCGGGTGGAAAGCTGCAATCCAACACCAGATCAAACTCGCCCCAACACTGAAGAAACAGGAGAGTCACTTGCGGCAGACCGAGGGTATCGGTCAGATAAGCCAGACGCTGTCCTTTGCTTGTTTCAATCGCGTAGCCCAATGTCAGCCTGGAATGATTGAGTGGCAGCGGGGTCATCTTTAGTTCACTCACTGTGAAGGTGCACAACGGCTCACAAAAGCTGAACGCCAACAGCCCCGGATGCTTATAAAGATCAGCAAAACCCTCGGGATCTGGTGGGCAGATTACGGGAATTCTGGCTCCTTTACCCCAACGCAGGTGCAACAACCCCTGCACATGGTCTGGATGAAAGTGGGTCAAAAGCATAGCCGACAGACTGCCTGGCGCAAAGCGTTCATGCAGATCCATCAGACCCGCATCCAGCAACAGCCGGGTATTGCCCGACTCAACCAGCGCACTGCAAGGGCGACGGATGCGCTCCGCATTTTTTCGGGCAGCATCACAGGCAGAACACTGACAACCATAGCGCGGCACACCGCCGGCACCGCCAGTGCCCAGAAAAGTCAGGCGCATGCCGCACTCCGTATTTTTTCTCTGAGCTCATGTATCAACTGCTCACCGGCCTGTTCCAATTGATGGTTGTTGCTGATGATAAGGCCATCTCGTGGCTGTGTTCTGAAACGACTGTTGCGCAGCAGTCGATCATCTATCTGTGCCTCTGTTTCTCTGCCACGAGCCAGCAGACGTTGACGCAGGATTTCAGGTTCAACATCAATCCAAACCGGGATCAGCTCCGGGTAATTGACTTTCGCTCTTTCGAGATAGCTACGCGAACCATTCACCACTACATGTATGCCCTTAGCCAGCCATTGGTTGATTTCGATCCCGATCCCGTAATTTAGCTCGTGACTGGACCAGTGCATGGCAAACAATCGGGCTTGTTGTCTAACCTGAAACTCTGCCTGACTCAGGGCGATGTGATTCTCGCCCCCGGAAGCGGCTGGACGGGTGATGTAGCGGTGAGCAAAACAGAAGCGCGGGTCTTCCGACAAGGCACGCCTTGCATAATCGAGCAGGCTGTCTTTACCTGAGCCGGAAGGGCCAATGACATAAAACAGTCGAGCCTTCATGCTCAAGCCTCCTCGCCCTGTCGTGCTAACTGATGAAAATTGGCGCTCAGTGCCAGCACTCCCGCGGACCAGACATGCGTGGTCTGTGGCAATTGCCCTACACGACTGACGGCAATCAAATCGGCACGTTTGCCCAGCGCGATTTCACCTCGATCATTCAACCCGACAGCCTGTGCCGGATTACGGGTGACCAGCGCCACCGCCTGCGCCAGGCTGAGATCCGAAATTTGCGGCAACAGCATCACCGCCGGTAGCAGTGCTGCTGGAGAGTAATCACCACACAGGCAATCGGCAACACCCGCTGCAATGGCATCCAGGGCTTTCATATTGCCGGACTGAGAACGTCCACGCAGGATGTTGGGAGCACCAAACAGGGTTGCCAATCCGGCAGCCCTGGCTGCCTGAGCTGTTTCCAGATTCACCGGAAATTCAGAAATGGCGGCTCCCAGCTCACGCAGTGCAGCAACTTTTTCAGCGCTGTCATCATCATGGCTGGCCAGGGCTATACCGGCATTACGTGCCTGGGCAGCCAGTTGCTGCATGCGTTGCAGTGCCCCATCGGCAGCGGCCATCTTCTGCTCCAGCAGTTGATCCAGTGCCTGTTGATCCATTTTGTAAGTACCGCTCAGATAACGGCGGTAGGCTTCCACATCACGAAACTGCCCTTGCCCGGGGCTGTGATCCATGAAAGAAAGCAGTTGCAACTGACCTTCAGCCAACAAGGGCGACAGGGCTTCAGGGCCTGTTTCATCGGTCACTTCATAACGGGCATGGACACGGTTATCTATCAGTGCGTGTTGCTGCCAAGCATTAACGGCACGGACAATCTCAGCAGCGAAGGTGTTGTTGCGTACACCCAGTTCCTGATTGGCAAAAGACAGCGCATGGTACACGGTGGTAATCCCAGCACTGGCATTACGCCGGTCAGCCTGTGCACAGGCAAATTCCAGTGGAAAGTGCACACCCGGGCGAGGTTCAATTTCTTTCTCAAGGGCATCGCAGTGCAGATCGATCATTCCCGGCATCAGCCACTGGCCGCTTAAGTCAATCCGCTGGGCAGAGCCAGCGGCTTCAGGGTTGAACGCCTGAATCCGATCCTCCTCAATCAGCAGATCCACACCCTGTTCAACACCTTCCGGGAGCACCAGGTTGGCATTCATTAGTAATTGAGCTGTCATTAGCACACCTCCTCGGTGGTCTCGGTTTGCAGACTGGCCGCAGCCAGGGTAATGGTCTGGTCAGCCAGGGCTGCAACCAGTGACGGATCATGGAATATGGCCAGCATGGCTACACCCTGTTGTTTAATGCGGCGCAGCAGTTCCACCACCCGCTGTGTGGTCAAAGGATCAAGGCTGGCCGTGGGTTCATCCAGCAGCAGCAGGCGTGGTCGGGAGATCAGGCCCCTTGCCAGGTTAACGCGCTGCTTTTCGCCGCCGGAAAAGGTGGCCGGTGGCACCTGCCAGAGGCGCTCGGGTACGTTCAGTAGGGCCAGGAGTTCTGCGGCCTGCTGGCACGCACTTTGCTGTGACTCACCACGGATAATCAGGGCTTCGGCCACCAGATCCAACGCTGCACGCCTGGGCAGACAGTGCAGAAACTGGGTGACAAAGCCGATTTCCTGATGGCGCAGTTGCAGAATGTCATACTCACTGGCGCTGACCAGATCAATGCTCTGTCCGTCACGGCTGTTATAGAGGATTTCGCCCGACACTGGCAGGTAGGTGCGATAGATGCACTTGAGTACCGAAGACTTGCCAGCCCCGGTGGGGCCAACCAGAGCGGTCAGTTCACCCGCATGCACACTGAGGTTGACAGCGGAGCAGGAGGGTATCTGCTGACCTTGATCATGCAGCAGAAAAGATTTGTGCAGATTACGCACGGTTAAAACGGAGGTTTTCACAAGCTTGCTCCTCAAAGGCTGGATGCCACCAGTTGCTGGGTATAGGCGTGTTGTGGGTCTTCAAGGATCTGATCGGTCAGCCCCGCCTCAATCACCCGGCCATATTTCATTACCAGGGTTCTGCTGCTCAGCAGCCGGATCACGCCCAAATCGTGGGTCACTACAATCATGGCTGTGTTCAGCTCATGCTGAATTTCCAGAATCAGGTCGAGAATACGCGCCTGCACCGACAGATCCAGCCCGGTGGTCACCTCATCGAGTAACAGCAACGGAGGCTGGGTTGCCAGTGCCTTGGCAATCTGTACCCGCTGTTGCATACCCCCGGAAAACTGACGGGGCGACTCATCCATACGCTGCGGCAGTACCTCAGTCCGTTGCAACAATGCTCTGGCACGCTCACGAATCTCCCCGTAGTGAGTCAGGTCACTCATCAACAGGCGTTCGGCGATATTGCCACCTGCAGAAACATTGAAGTTGAGCCCCAGGTGGGGGTTCTGGTACACCATGCCGAAGTGATGGTTGCGCAACCAGCGCTGTTCGGCGGCATTCAGCCGGAACAGATCAAAGCTATCGCCCTGATGGTGAAACAGTGCATTGCCGGAGGTCGGCGTCTGATCAAAAAACAGGGTTTTGACAACGGTGGATTTACCGCTGCCGGATTCCCCCATGATGCCCAGTATTTCACCGGGATACAGGTCAAAGCTGATGCCCTGCGCAGCCACCACTGAACCGCAGTGAGGGCAGATATTGGTATTGTGAGCTGGACCGGTGGAACTGGCACATTGAGCGCAGCCCTTGCCATGTATCCGGCTCAGATTACGGACTTCCAGAACGGGCTTCATGATTTACTTTCCTCATCAGTCGCGGCCTGCATCAGCATCTGGTTGCAATAATCGGAATCGGAGCAGTGCCAGTGCTGTTCGCCATCATCCTGCGTTATTTCGTCGAGAAAACTGTTGCGACTGCCGCAACGGCTACAGGCAAGACGCTCGCCAGCATGATCAACAAAACTTTCGATTCTGAAGGGCACGTCATCAAACACCAGCGGCTCAGCTGGCGTATAGGGCGGCACGGCATAGATCTTTTTCTCACGACCGGCACCGAACAGGGTTAATGATGCGCTCTGATTCAGCTTGAGCAGGTCGTAACGCGGAATGGGGCTGGGGTCGATCACGTAATGGCCGTTGATCCGGGTGGGATAACGGTGCGAGATGGTAATTTCGTCAAACTGCACAATATCCTCGTAAAGCTTGGTCAGCAGACGAGAATAATCGCCCTCACCATGCATCACCTTGCGACGCGCCTCTGACGGCTCCACGATCACCAGCGGATCAGGATAGGGCACCTGCAATACCAGCACCTGATCTTCACTCAGCGGACGCTCGGGAATCCGGTGACGGGACTGGATCAGGCTGGCTTCGGCAGTCAATTCGGTGGTATTGATACCAGGACAGGTGAGCTCAGCAAACTGGCGCAGGTTGACTGCATTGACGGAGTCATCCGCGCCCTGGTCGATCACCTTAAGGGTGTCATCCGGCCCGATCAGGGACAGGGTCAGTTGCAGTCCGCCGGTGCCAAAACCGCGGCCCATCGGCATTTCACGTGAGGCATAGGGTGTCTGGTAGCCTGGGATAGCAATGGCCTTGAGAATGCAGCGGCGTACTTCACGCTTGGCAAACTCATCCAGAAAAGCGAAGTTGTAACCGCTTTCCTCCAGTGGTAACTCATAGTGATTATTCATGATCGGCGGCTCCCTTACGGCTGGCGACCTTATCCTGCGTAGTGCGCAGACGGTCCAGGTCAGACTGGAAGGTGACGTAGTGCGGCATCTTGTAGTGGTTGGCAAATCCCATGGAATCCACACCATCCACATGCAGCAGGACAAATTCGGGGTCTTCCGAAGGATTCTCCGGCCCGTCACGCATCCCTTTCTGCAACGACCGATCCAGAATGGCCATGCTGATCGCCTTGGTTTCGTTGTGCCCAAAACAGGCACCGTAACCGAGGGTGAATACCGGCGGCTGATCCGGCTGATCTTCCTGTTCATACATGGCGATGACTTCACACTCGGTCATCAAAACCTCACCGGCTTCAATCAGCTCGCCCGTTACCGGGTGGGGCAGCATCACCGGCAGATAACCCACGCGCAGTTCTGCGACAGTGGGGTGCACATCTCCATAACCACGCATGTTGGAATAGGCAATAGCCAGCAAGGAACCGGTTTCGGCACGCGCCATGGTGGCCAGTGCAGCCGAGCGGGATACCGGAAAAATCAGCGGTTCACGAGTGATGTCAAAGGCATCTTCACCGCTCGGCGTTAGTTTCGGCAGCAGACCTTCTGCACGCAGCGCGGCCACGACCTTGGGGAAGGTATCCGGCAGCTCAACATCGGCATCCGACTCCATGAAGCGGGCTGCCAACGCACGGAAATGCTCGGGGTCTTCGTTAGCCAGCTCAAATCGCATCAAGCGCAGAGCATAGTCATAAGTCGGGCCCAACATCTGGCCACCGGGAATGTCCTTAAAGGCGCTGGAAATACGGCGAATCACCCGCATCCCGGCTGTGTCCTGTGCGGGTGTATCCATCAGCCTGGGACGGGTTGAACGATAGGCACGCAGGGCAAATGCAGCCTCCAGAGTATCACCCTGCGATTGTTTGATGGCCAGAGCGGCCAGTTGTGGGTGATACAACCCGCCTTCTGACATGATTCGAGAGGTCAGCAGCCGCAACTGGTGTTCAATTGCTGACAATGACAAGGGGGCACTTTCTGCCGCCCCGGCTGCACGCAAGCCTTCCAGCACATCTGCAGCCCCGGAAATGGCCTGCCCGCCCCCTTTGATTGCAACGTATCCCATCAGCTGATCTCCTTACTCTTGATTCGGGTGGTTCGAGGCAGTGCCACCAGCTGTGTGCCGTCACACAACAGCAGCTCAATGCCCATGGGGAAGGACTGGTTCCAACGCTCACGTGACTTTAGCCAGTCAGGGTGCAGCCCATTGACTGCCAGTGATGTCTGACCCTGAACCCCGGCACCCGTCAGACTCAGTTGCAGCCCCTGAGCCAGGGTTGTGCCCAGCGCCTTGACGGGCAGCAGCAGGGTTGCACTCAGTTCCGGTGATTCCAGACTACCGATGCTGGGCGCAAAATCAGGTGCCTGTTCAGCAACTGCCACCACAAAACGCGCCTCGGAAGCATCCACCACCAGGGCTCCCATGCGCTGCTGATCCAGCGCATCCAGCTGTTGTGTACAATCCGCCACACTGACTTCAGCATCTGCAAGAGTCGCCAGAATGGCCATAATGGCTTTTTGTGGCTGAAGATCGGGCGGCAAGTGGTAGCAACGCCCCGGATAAGAGAAGGCCATCATCAGCGTGCGGAACATTTGCTGCTGAAACAGGGGTTGCCAGATCAGCGACTCAGCCGTTTCCTTGCGTGAATCAGTCATCGTCTTCCGCTCCCAGCAAAGTAAAGTCAACGCGGGTCTGCGTCAGCATCTGCTTGCGGCTGCCACGCACCTTTTTTAATGCCTGCTGCCCACGTAACAGCAACTCAGCAGCGGCATCGTGTCCTGGTAATTCACCTGACAGAATCGCATCCAGCACCGCTAGGGCATGCACCAGTGCACTGCGATCATCCATCAGACAAGCCGCTCCTTCAGCAGCCAGACCATCTGGATAACGAACCCGTACCTGTGCTTTGCTCATAGGAATCTCACCCAGGTAGTAAGGATCATTCAGTGCCGAATCCTGCAACTGCAATAGCGCCAAGCCTGTTTGTGGCAAGGTCAGATCCATTACTTCGGCATTACGGGTCAGGACTGCTGCCAGAGATTCCACTTCGGCAGCGGGTAATGCACTCCAGCAACACTGCCAGTCACAACGTTCTGGCAAGGGGCTGGTTTGATTGGAAACACTCATGGTTTCACCTTTTATTTGTTGAAATGTCTAGATAAGTTCAGCTATGAAATAATCCGGCCTGGGTTAAATCATCCTGGCGCGAATGCGTGCTGAAATCTGATCCAGGACAAACACAAAGACAAAAATGGAGATTAGAATGGTGGTCACGTGACCGTAGTCATACATGTCAAAACGTCCCTTCAGCTCCTGACCAATACCACCAGCTCCAACCAACCCGATTACGGTTGCCATGCGCAGGTTGCGATCCAGAATGTAGGCGGTGTAAGCGATGTACTGGGGGAGAACCTGAGGCAAGACGCCATACCAAAGTGTTTTGATTTTACCGGCACCGATAGCCTCCAGCGCCTCCTGGGGTTTTTTATCCGCGTTTTCTATGTCTTCGGCATAAAACTTACCCAGAAAACCTGCCGCATGCAGACCCAGCGCCAGCACCCCGGCAATGGGGCCAAAACCGTAGGCCAGCACCAGAAACAGTGCCACAATCAACTCGGGGGCCGAACGCAACAGACTGATCAGGCTGCGTGCGGTGGTGTAGGTGAAACGATTGGGACTGTAGTTACGAGCCGCAAACCAGGACAGTGGAATTGAAAGCAGCACCGCCAGAATAGTACCCCAGAAGGCAATTTCCAGCGTTTCAACCATCTTCACCAGCACTACCCATACATAGCCCAACGGCTTGACCAGCATCTGTTGTGTGGATTCCGTGCTTTCCAACTGATAGGTTTCCGGGTTCAGGCGATTTTCAGTGGTCACCACCTGCTCCACGCGGCTGAACATCGGCAAGTTATCGGCATCAAAATCCGTCATGCGTGCCAGCGACTCCTGGGTCATCAGCACGGGTGGCCACATGTTATCGGCAACGGATGAAAGCCCACGCACCACCTGGGAGTTATTATCCACACCCAGCAGATTCAGCACGGCTTCGCCGGTCATCGACAGCATCCGATCCATCTCGGTGCGCTGGCCGGTCACCACCAGCAGCAAAACCAGCAGTGCCAGTATCACCACATGGCGAGCTGAATAGGGTGCGGACAGATGCCATTTCAGGCGACCGCCAGGCGGTGGAACGGGAACAGGACGAGAAGTGTTCATGCCATACCTCCAACAGTTTGAAGCTCCAGCTCCGGCACCTCACCTGCCTCTTCTTCATCTTCATCCTCCCAATCTGCTCCATGATAGAGCTGGTGAAGCCTGGCATCGGTGAACTCTTCGGCACGGCCATCAAATACCATGGCGCCGTCACGCATGCCAATGATGCGATCACCGAACTCCCGCGCCAGATCCACCTGATGTAGACTGCAGACGACGGTTGCTCCCAACTCCCTTGCGGTATCACGTAACAATGAAAGGATATCGCGAGAAATTTTTGGATCCAAACTGGCCACCGGCTCATCCGCCAGCACCACTGCGGGGTCCATCATGAAAGCCCGAGCAATGCCCACACGCTGCTGCTGACCACCGGACAGATCCCCAGCGCGACGGCGCAGATGATCGGGCGATAAACCAACATGAGCCAGGTAGTGACAGGCTTTCTCGCGTTGCTGCGGGGTAAACCAGCCGGTTAATGCTCGCAGCAGTGAGACACTTGGTAACGTACCGGCCAGCACATTGGTGGCAACACTGGCACGGTTGGAGAGGTTGAAATGCTGGTGAATCATGGCGATGCGATGACGAATTTTAGTCAGGCTTTTTGCGTTCATTTCGATACCGTCAATGCTGACACTGCCTTGGGTGGGCTGAACCAGACCATTCATCGCCCGCAACAGGGTGGATTTACCGGCACCGGAAGGCCCCAGTAGAATGCAAAACTCACCTTTTGGAATTTTTAAATCAACCTGTTTCAAGGCTTCAGTGCCATCGGGCCAGCGCTTGCCCACTTGTGACAGGCTGATCATGGTTTCGGTTTGTTTGCTCATGCCGCAATCTCCTTTAGAGCGGTGTGCAAGCACACCGCTGCTGTATCTGAATTAACGTGCCGTACTCTTGGCCAGAATCGACTCTTTTACTTCACGGGTCACGGCATCCAACATCCGCCCCACGTTAGCCATATCCTCTTCACTCACCTGAGAGGTATAACGATCCACACGGCCTCCACCATAACCACGAATCTGCTCAGGGTTCACACCTGAGAAAGTATGCAAGCGCTCAAAAGCATCTCGTAAGCGTGCTTTCACTGCTGCATCAACCTTGGGCTGGATAGCCAGAGGTGGGTAAGGAAGCGGCTTGCTCTTGGCAACCACCTTGATCTGGCTGGCATCAATGGCACCGGCATTCACGGCCTTTTCAAAGGAATCAAATGAAGCGCCACCCGCATCAGCCAACCCTTGCGACAGGGCACTGAGCACATTGGCGTGACTGCCAGCCATACGGACACCCGCAGGATCGCGTGCCACATCCACTCCGGCTTCCACCAGCATGGCAACTGGAATATTGAAGCTGGAAGTGGAGTTGATATCACCCAGTGCCAGACGCTTGCCAGCTACATCAGCCAGGGTGTTGATACCGGCATCGTGACGGGCAAAAATGCCGGAATAATAAACCGACTCCCCCTTATTCACAGCCAGTGCCAAAAGCTCGGCACAGCCGCGCTGATTGGCTTGCAGATAACTGACCGGACCAAACCAGGCAATATCAGCTGCACCATTGCACATGGCCTCCACCACGGCACCGTAACTCTGGCCCACTCTAAGCTCAAAGTTCAGACCGGTTTCACTGGCAATGGCAGCAAAAATCGGCTGAAAATCACGGCGTGTACCATCTTCGGTGCCGCCGTCAGCAGGCACCAGCACCACCCGCAGGGGCTTGGTCGCTGTGCCATCATTCTGGGAAGCCACTGCCTGGCTGGCGGTGACGGAAAAAAGTGCAACACCAACAATCAGTGTGCAGACTCGTTTGAAATCTTTTAGCTTTTCAAGGTACATTTACAGGTTCTCCCAAAGGGTTAGGTTGCAAGGTTGGACCGTTTGCCGACAGTCATGGGTTGATGCACAGTTGGATCCGGTCTGCGCGGAACCGGGTAACAACATATTCAACAGGGGACCTATCCCGTTCGTTGATGTTGACACTCTTGACCCGCAGTACCGGCTGCTTCTGCGGCATACTCAATAGCCTGGCATCATCACCCTGCGGGAGAACCGAAGTAATCAGGCTCTCGGTACGCAGCAGGTGAATGCCATAATGTTCTGAAATAAAGGCGTGCAAAGACCCCTCCTGATATTGCTCGAAGAGCTCAGGAAATGATTTCGCATCAAGAAAATGGGAAATGATACAGACTGGGCTGCTGTCCACACTGCGAACTGATTCCAGCCAGATGACCTGATCACCTACAGCCAGATGCAACTTCTGCGCAACGCGTTCGGTTGCTGGCAGCAGCTGTTTACGCACAACCCTGTTGTGTGATGCGATCCCTTGCATGGCCAGTGTTTCGGTAAACCGTGTTTGCTGACCCAGCTGATAATCCAGTTGATTGTTGATGACATAAACACCACAACCATGACGCCGCTCCAGTAAGCCGATCTCCACCAGCTCGTCCACGGCACGTCGCAGCGTATGACGGTTGACCCCAAAGCGCTCAGCCATATCACCCTCTGAGGGCAAACCATCGCCCGGGGCATACTGAGCAATCACTTCCTGCTCCAGCTTGCGTGCAATCTGTATATAAAGGGTCAGGCCTTTCTGCCGAGTAATCATGCGTCAAATGTCCGGTTGTCTAGATATTTGTACGCAAGGTTAAGCGGGGATTATGAAGTTATAATGACCGATTAATGAAAAATAAAAGTGCAGGGATTCTGGTATCAGCTCTATGGATTACTGGGTTGCTGTAACTGTAGCTGTAGCAAAAAAATCCGAGGCGGGCAGCGGTCGTCCATAAAAATAACCCTGAAAGTTCAGACAACCCAGTTCGCTCAGTAAACTCACCTGAGCCTGAGTTTCCACTCCTTCAGCAAGCACTTTAAGATTCAGCGCTTCGCCGATGGCAATCACTGCCTGGCACAGGGCTTTGTCCTGAAGGTCTTCCGGTAAATCTTTGACAAAAGCCCGGTCAATTTTGATTTAGTGACTATCGGATGGTTCTATATGCTAGGATTCAGAGCAACCGAACTTCTTAAGGGCATCAACTGGAAGGCAAAATATTATGGATCAGGGCACGCGTTGGAAACAGCGTTATCAGCAATTCAGTAATGCATTCAAACTGCTTGAGCTGTCATTGCAAATCACTCAGCCCAGTGTGGTTGAGCGGGCAGGCATCATCCAGTTTTTTGAAATGGCGTTTGAGCTTTCATGGAAGCTTCTAAAAGACTATCAGGAAGCCGAAGGTTTTCAGATCAACAGCCCAAGAAATGCAATCAAACAGGCTTTTCAGTCCGAACTGGTGACGGATGGACACCAGTGGATTCAGGCTTTAGAAGATCGTAATCTCACCACACATACCTACAATGAGGTGACAGCTCAGCTGGTGGAACAAAAAATCCGCGGAGACTATTTTGCTTTGCTGGCTGAATTGCACCTTACTTTTGCCAAGAAGCTAACACCATGATTCAGGCGCTGGAATACCAAACAGGACTGTCGAGTAAGGATCTGGCATTAATACGGCAAGCAGCGGAGGCTTGCCCAGAGATAGAACAACTGGTTCTATTTGGGTCACGCGCCAAGGGGAATTATCGCAAAGGCTCAGATGTGGATCTAGCTGTCATGGGCAGCAAGGTCACTTACGAGACCATCACCCAGCTTGCTGATCAGCTCAACGAAGAACTCCCTCTACCATGGTTTTTTGATGTGCTGGACTACAACACCCTCACTGAACCGGCATTAAAAGAACATATCGACCGAGTTGGCTTGGTCGTGTTTCAAGCAACTTCAAACTGCACCTGTTGATGTGTAATGGATGCCGCAACTTGATATCCTCCCCACCCTAAAGGGCGGGGATTCCCTCTGCAGGACGCTCATGCCCGAGCGCGAGAAGGTTCTTGGCAGCGTTAACGTCGCGGTCGTGCGTGGCACCACACGCACTGCAAGTCCATTCTCTGATTCCAAGACCTGCGAGTCCTTAATGTACACCTTCGCCATCATGTGATTTGATGATCCTTTTGTAAAGGAAAATCATGAAAACAGCCTCCCTCATGGAACACCTCTCTATCATCAAAGCGTGGATTGAAACTGTACCTGCCAATTATGACCGCTCTGAGATTTTGTCGCGCCCCGCGGGCGCGTGGATTGAAACATCAAAATCAAATGCAAGTGCGCCGCCTAACACGTCGCGCCCCCCGCGGATTGATACGCGAAAAACTGCCCTGCTGGCCGCTTAGCAAAATCCGCGTAAACCCTCGCCCAATCGGGCGGGGATATAAGCGGGA
>NZ_JACUUA010000364.1 GCF_014859565.1 Marinospirillum sp.
ACAGTCTATTACCCCTCTCTGGAAATCTGGCATGATGGCTTTAAAGTCAGGAGGTGAAAATGCAATGTGTCATCTGTAAGCAGGGTGCAACTCAGCCGGGAACGACAACCGTAACTTTAACGCGTGGTGAAGTAACCCTGGTGATTAAGAAGGTGCCTGCTGATATCTGTGAAAACTGTGGTGAGTATTACCTCAGTGATGAAATTTCCAGAAAAATTCTGACTTTGGCAGAAGAAGCCATGAAGCATAATCTGGAAGTTGAAGTCATCCAGTTTGCTGCCTGACAGGACAAAAAATCATGGATGATGAAAAGCTTATCCCTCTGTCAGCACTGCAGCATTACGCCTTCTGCCCAAGGCAGTGTGCGTTGATTCATAACGAACAAGTCTGGGCAGAAAACTTCCTGACAGCCCAGGGACAGCAACTGCATAGCCGGGTAGACAGCGGTGAACCGGAAACCCGTAAAGGAATAAAATTTGAGCGGGGTGTACAGGTTGCTGCTCATTCCTTGGGTTTAACGGGCAAAATGGATTTGCTGGAAAAAGATCTGTCCACAGGCCAGATAACGCCAGTTGAATACAAACGCGGCAAACCTAAACCAAGTGACTGGGATGAAATTCAGCTGTGTGCACAGGCACTTTGCCTTGAGGAAATGACAGGTCAAACCATCAAGGAGGGCGCACTCTGGTATCACCAGACCAGGCACCGCCACCCAGTCGAGTTCAGTGAAGCATTGCGACAACGCACTCGGGAAGTCATCAAAGACGTTGCCCAGCTTTTTGTGAGTGGGAAAACCCCGCCAGCCAGGTACGAAAAAAAGTGCAACGCCTGTAGCCTCTACGATTTGTGTAATCCAAAGATCATGCAAAAAGACACCAGCAGCCAGTATCTCGAACGGTTATTTGCTGAGGAAAATTCAGATGAAGAAGCTTCAGAATAGCCTCTACATCAATACCCAGGGTGCCTATCTGCACAAGGAAAGGGAGACTCTGGTGATTGATATCGCCAAGGAAAAAGCATTGCAGTTACCCATACACTCCATCAGCGGTATTTTCTGTTTTGGCAATGTTATGGTGTCACCACAGGTCATGGGGTTTTGTGGAGAGCGAGGTGTTAATCTGGCGTTTTTCACCGAGTACGGTCGTTTTCTTGCACGAGTGCAAGGTAAACAAACAGGCAACGTCCTGTTGCGTCGCACTCAATACCGTTATGCAGATACCCAAGCGGCTGAAATAGCGCGGGTTATTGTTGCAGCTAAAATCCAGTCACAACGGCAAGTCTTGCAAAGACATCAGCGCAACTATGGCAAGCATCCAGAAATCAGCCAAACCATTGCTCTGCTCAAAAGCACTGTCGACAGACTAAGAATCACAGATGATCTGGATACCATTCGTGGTTTGGAGGGGGATGCTGCCGCTCGGTACTTTTCAGTCTTTAACCAGCTGATCACTGAAAAGTCTGGCAGCTTTTCTTTCAGTCAGCGCACTCGCAGACCACCTACAGATCCTGTTAATGCCTTGTTGTCCTTTTTCTATGCCATAGTGGGCAATGATATCAGTGCTGCACTACAAGGTGTGGGGCTTGATCCGCAGGTGGGTTTTCTCCATCGAGATCGGCCGGGAAGAGACAGCCTGGCTCAAGACATTTTAGAAGAATTCCGGGCTTACCTTGTAGATCGCTTGGTGTTAACACTGATCAACCGCCAGCAGGTGAAACCATCTGATTTTATTTATGAAGCCAGCGGTGCTGTCAAACTGAAAGACACAGCTCGCAAAGCAGTCCTTCAGGAGTTTCAGGCCAAAAAGCAGCAGACAATTATTCACCCATACCTTAAAGAAGAAGTACCCCTAGGGTTGCTGCCTCATGTCCAGGCATTATTGCTGGCTAGGCACTTAAGGGGTGACTTGGAACATTACCCACCTTTTCTGGCTCGATGAAGATCACAAGGAGTTAAGCATGCTGATACTGGTTACTTACGATGTATCCTTTGATGATCCTGATGGCCCCGGAAGGCTCAGGCGCATTGCCAAAACCTGTGAAGATTTTGGCACACGGGTTCAATACTCCGTTTTTGAATGCGACCTGGAACCCGATCAATGGGTCAGGCTGAAAGCTCAATTGCTGGATACCTACGATGAAGCAGTGGATAGCCTGCGTTTCTACAAACTGGGTAAAAACTGGCGTGGTAAAATAGAACATCACGGTGCCAAGCCAGCGTTGGATCTATTCAAAGATCCTTTAATCATCTGAATGCCAACCCCTGGTTCTCATAAAATCCCTGTTACCTTAGCGAATTCCCAAGTCATTGTTCTTTAAGAATGTATTTTCAACTTATGCTTGCACAGTCACAAACTGAAGTGCACTTGTTGAAGGGTTGGCGCAAAGCACCCTCGACAGGTAGTATTGACCTGCCTTCGCTAGAAGG
>NZ_JACUUA010000365.1 GCF_014859565.1 Marinospirillum sp.
CAGTGTCTCAGCAAGGCTGGCAGAATTTGCCGGTATCACCGATCTGCCGCTGGCTGTTGGTTTTGGTATTCGTGATGGTGCCACTGCTGCAGCACTGGGTGCAGTATCCGATGGTGTGATTGTGGGGAGTGCTCTGGTCAGTCAAGTGGCCGAGTTGGCAGATCAACCCGAAAAAATTGCTGCGGCTCTTAAACAGGTATTGGGTGACATGCGCAAGGCGCTGGATAAGCTGCCTGCCTGAAAAATTTACAATCCAGGTCGTCACCTGGGTTAAACTCTACACACTGATTTTAGGCTACAGGGTTTATTATGAGCTGGTTAAACCGAATTGTTCCATCCATCATCCGTTCTGAAACGAACGACCGTAAAGCCAATGTGCCGGAAGGTCTGTGGCGTAAATGCCCCAAGTGTGATGCCGCACTTTATCGTCCCGAGCTGGAAAAAAATCAGCACGTTTGCCCCAAGTGTGATCATCACATGCGTATTACAGCACGCAAACGTCTGGAGTCTTTTCTGGATAAGGGCACGGCCAGTGAACTGTTTGCTGAACTGGAGCCGGTGGATCGCCTGAAATTCCGTGACTCTAAAAAATACAAAGATCGTCTGGCTGCAGCGCAGCGGGATACCGGTGAAAAAGATGCTCTGATTGCCATGCGTGGTGACCTGACCGGTATTGCAGTGGTTGCTGTGGCGTTTGAATTCAACTTCATGGGCGGCTCCATGGGTTCGGTGGTGGGTGAGAAGTTTGCCCGCGCAGCTGAGCTGGCATTAAAAGAGCGGGTGCCGCTGGTTTGTTTTTCAGCTTCTGGCGGCGCACGCATGCAGGAAGCCCTCTTCTCGCTGATGCAGATGGCAAAAACCTCTGCGGCGCTGGAGCGTATGAAACAGGCGGGTGTACCCTATATTTCGGTGCTGACTGATCCAGTGTACGGTGGTGTATCTGCTTCACTGGCGATGCTGGGTGACCTGAATGTCTCCGAGCCTTTTGCCCTGTGTGGTTTTGCCGGTCCGCGAGTCATTGAGCAGACCGTACGCGAAAAACTGCCGGAAGGTTTCCAGCGTGCAGAATTCCTGCTGGCACACGGCACTGTGGATATGATTATTCATCGTCATAAGATGGCGGATACCCTGGGTGGACTGCTGCGAAAAATGACCCAGCAGCCTGCAGCTTGATTGTTTCGTGACCTCTGAACTTCTGCCAGGTTCGTCCAGTACACTGGACACCTGGCTTAAACACCTTGAGACACTCCATTCACGAGAAATTGATCTGGGGCTGGAGCGTGTCAAAGCAGTTGCCTTGCGGCTGAACCTGCCGCTGACCGCTGCTTCCCGTTCCTGCCGAGTGATTACTTTTTCCGGAACCAACGGTAAAGGCTCTACTCTGGCAATGACCCAGTCCATGGCACTGGCAGCTGGGTTAAGTGTTGGCAGTTATACCTCTCCCCACTTTCTGCATTTTAACGAGCGAATCCAGATCAATGGTGAACCCGTCAGTGATACGGCAATCATCCATGCCTTTGAGCAGATTGAAGCCGCACGTTGCCAGCCACCAGAACACACCCTCTCACTGAGTTATTTTGAATTTGCCACGCTGGCAGGTTTGTTGTTATTTCAGGATGCCGGGTTGGATCTTTGGTTGCTGGAAGTAGGACTGGGTGGCCGACTGGATGCGGTGAATATTGTGGATTGTGATGTTGCAGTGCTGACAACCGTGGCGCTGGATCATCAGGATTATCTGGGGGATACCCTGGAGCTGATAGGTGCTGAAAAGGCCGGAATTTTTCGGCCAGGTTGCTCTGCGGTGCTGGGCAGTGAACAGCTGCCGGATAGTGTAAAAAAAATTGCAGCCAAACTGGGCGCCGATATTTTTCAACTGGGTGAGCATTATTTTCGTAGTCTGCCGCAGCAAGGCTATTGGCACTGGCAAGGTCAGAATAAGCAGCACCAACCATTGCACTTGAATGATTTGCCGGTGAACTCCTTGCCTGCGGACAATGCTGCCACAGCAGTACAAGCGTTATTGCTGGCCTGGCCGGAAATAAAACATCAAGTTGTTGTCGAAGGGCTGGCAAAAGCACATCTGACGGGTCGGATGCAGCGTATCCGCACGAATACGGGTTACTGGCTACTGGACGTTGCTCATAATCCTGAGGCAGCGGAATATCTGGCTAAACAGTTGCAGCAGCAGGGTGAAGTTCGGCGTGTGGCGCTGGTCGGTATGATGGCCGACAAAGACATGGCTGCAACACTCAAACCCCTGTTGCCATTGGTGGATGCCTGGATTACTACTGCCTTACCCTTGCCGCGGGCAGCAAAACCAGAAAAACTGGCACAGTTGCTGCAGCAAATGGGTGCTGAGGTTCTGGCAGTCTGTGATGATGCCGAAGTGCAGCAGGCGTACAAAACGGCTTTGGCAC
>NZ_JACUUA010000366.1 GCF_014859565.1 Marinospirillum sp.
CCAAAATTACCGACTGTGGCAACCCGGATTTTGTCATCACCCGCAAAGGAGTACCAACATTCAAGCCGGTAAAGCTGGCCAGTGTTGATTTTGCATGTTCATTTTTTTTACTGGAAGTGTAGGCTTGGAGCTGTGATTCACAGATCATTCACACCCATCACTTCAAAAAGAAGAATTTAAAGCATATAATCCGGTTAAAGAAGCTCATAAATTCGGAGATCCCTATGCCTCAACCTGGTACCAGAAGCCAAGTCCTTCACCACATCCATCAATACGGCCAATTGGAAGACTTTGAAGAATTGCCATTACTGATTGGTAAAGCTTTCAAGCAAGCCTACGATGATAGTAAGTACATAAAAAGCTGCTCACTACTTCAAAGCAGAAAGCGCGGCCAAGACCGCTACTACTATGTTCAAGAGGCACTTCACAGCTCCCAGAGGGGGTGGTCAATTTCTACCCAACGGGCTGACAATAGTGGTGAATCTATCACACAACTGGAAACAAAAAATCTGCTGATTACCACTCACGTCCGACCATGGCACAGTGCTAAAATGCGCCCCGCAAAATTCAGGGATCAAAATGCTAAACATAACACCGGCATTCATGAGCAAATCTGTTTAGCTTTAGATAGTGAAGCTGAAATCAATAAGGCAAAAAAACTTGAAAAGCTCAACATACAGATCATAGCTCTGGGGCCACACCCAACACTGCCGCAGGACACTCCAGCAGAAATCAAAGTTTGCGTCCCTTTTGAAAACAATAAGGGTTATCACTTGGATATTCCAATTGATGAGCTTCTGGCAGGCTTTAGCACAGTAGAGCCCGCCACCGAGCCAGCAGACAAGGCCCTACCTACACTTCGCAAGAAAATGCGCCAAACAGAAAACGATGCAGAGCAAAGGTCACAGAATGAATAAGGGGTATACACAGTCATGAGATCCGGAATCCAAGGCTTCCAATCACAGCGCCTAAAGCAGCTTCGTGCTAGCGCTGCAATGACTCAAATTGAGCTTGCCGAACGTATCCAGTGTGTAAAAGGCAACATTTCTAAATGGGAGCAGGGTAAAAGCAGCCCTGAAGCCAGCAGCTTCCAAAAAATCTGCGATGTATTCAATGTCCCTAGCTCCTGGCTTATGGAAGAACCCATTGCATCACCAGAAACACATCCCAGTTTTTTCAGAGCCAAAAACAAAACTCCAAAAATCTCTAGAGAGATTGCCAAAATCCGTTTAGACTGGGCAGAGGAAGTCTCCTATAAGCTACAGGAAAGCTTAGAGTTTCCTGATATTAACCTGCCGGAATACACTGGTGACTTCAAAGTTCTGACTGATTATGAAATTGAAGACTTAGCTACTGAATGCCGTCAGCGTTGGGAGTTAGGGCAAAGACCCATTCAAAATCTAATTAATGTTATGGAAGGCAATGGTGTTGTTGTCACTAGAGGCACCCTAGGGTTCACTAAAATGGATGGCGTTTCTCGCTGGTCAAAAATAGATTCACGCCCTTACGTTTTCCTATGCATGGACAAGGCCAATGGTTTCAGAGCCAGATTCGACGCCGGTCATGAACTGGGACATATAGTTCTCCATAAAAAAGTAACGGATGCAGAGTACCAAAAGAATTATCACTTACTTGAAAATCAGGCACACCGCTTTGCAAGTGCATTACTGTTACCAGCTTCATCTTTTGTTCGTGATGTGCACTATCCAACAATGGAAACTTTTTTAGCGCTCAAACCAAAATGGAAAGTTTCTGTTGCTGCAATGATTCGCCGATGCCAAGATCTGGAAGTCATCAGTGACCAAACTGCCTTGAGACTTTGGAAAGCAAGATCAGCTAGAGGCTGGACAGCACGTGAGCCTTTAGATGACACCCTGGAGCCAGAAGAGCCCAAGCTACTTCAACGCAGCATCAAAATGCTGGTCGAAAACAACATCCTTGATAAATGCACCCTGCGCCAAATGCTAGGTGCTCCAGCTCATATCATCGAAGAGCTAAGCAACCTGCCCAAAAACTACTTTAATCAGGATCAGCCTGACAAAGTTATTGAGTTACGCATACGAAACCCATCGCAACAAGGTCAAACGACACAACAGATGGGAATAAAAGGACGTGTGATCAAACTGGAGCAAAGAAAGGTACATCACGGCATGAAAGATGTGTAGCATAAGATGGCGACAGGGATGTCGCAATCAAATAGATATCTTCTTACTGAGATCCTGAATAAAATTATCAATATTATATTTAACTAAATAAACATTAAATTCAAAATCTCCAACCCCTGAAAATTCATATATTTTAGACTTTTTCCCAAAAATACTACCTTCATTCCACTTCTGCACGCCACACATTGGGATAAATACGGAACATGTCAACCTCATTTGAGCCAGCTCTTTAAAAATTAAATTGCTTTTTC
>NZ_JACUUA010000078.1 GCF_014859565.1 Marinospirillum sp.
TGATTCAAACCCGTTTGCCGTTGGAGTTGATTGCCGGACAGGTGGGTTTTTCCAGTCAGAGCGCCCTCACTCACGCCTTCCGTCGTTATTACAATGAAACACCGGGGCGGGTCAGGCGATTGCACTGATCCTTACAAGGGGTTTAAACGACGCTGTTGTTTTTTAAGTGATTGATAAAAAACTGATAAGCTTGTGGCATCTGAGTTGCAATGCATGTGCTTATCCTGGAGCGCTTCAGCCTCCGGTCATGTTCATCATCCGCACTACCTGCACTTCACCATCGTTGGTGAAGTGGTGGCTTTCGGGCTTGAGTCCCATGGCGTTGATAATGGCTTGTTTTAAAGGCTCATTGTCTCTGGGATGTGCGCGTAATACTGGACGCAGATCCATGGAATGATCATTACCCAGGCACAGCAGCAGGCGACCTTCCACCGTGACCCTGACGCGGTTGCAGTCACCACAGAAGTTGTGAGAGTGGGGCGAAATAAAACCGATACGGCTGGATGAATCCGCCATGCGGTAATAACGGGAAGGGCCAGCGGTTTTACTGTCACAGGCGCTTAGTGGATAACAGGTTTCGATGATGGCACGAACTTCATCACTGGAGCAGTAGGTTTCACCACGTTGATGATCCGAGACTTCACCCAGCGGCATTTCTTCGATAAAACTGATGTCGATTTTTTTGTCGCGGGCAAAGTTAACCAGATCCAGCACTTCGTCATCATTGCGGCCTTTCATAATCACCGCGTTCAGCTTGATGCCGGTAAACCCCGCTGCAATGGCGGCATCCAGCCCGGCCAGTACCTTGTGCAGCTCTCCGGTGCGAGTAATTCGACGGAATTTTTCTGAATCCAGTGAATCCAGACTGATGTTCAGGCGTTGCAGGCCACCGGCCTTGAGTGCCTCAGCATAACGGGGCAGCTGACTGCCGTTGGTGGTCATGGCAAAGTCTTTCAGCCCCAGTGTGCCGATAAAATCCACCAGCTCCGGCAGGTCACGGCGTACCAGCGGTTCACCACCGGTCAGGCGGATTTTTTCCACACCCAGCTCGGTAAAAGCCTGAGCCACCCGCCCGATTTCTTCCAGTGTGAGAATGGATTCACGCGGCAGGAATTTCATCTCCTCACTCATGCAATACACACAACGAAAATCGCAGCGGTCAGTGACAGAGAGGCGAACGTAGGTGACCTGACGACCAAAGTTGTCGATCAGACGCTCGGGTAACAGGGCGGGCTGATTCATATTATTCATTCTCCGCGTGTTGTGCCCAACGACTGGCTGCCTCATTGTCGCTGTGGCGGGCGCTGACCCAATAATCACCGCTGCGGGTGTGTTCCTTTTTCCAGAAAGGGGCGCGGGTTTTCAAAAAATCCATAATAAAATTGCAGGCATCAAAAGCAGCCTGTCGGTGTGCTGATGCAGTAGCCACCAACACAATGGGGTCGCCCGGTTCCAGCCGACCAATACGATGGATAATACAGGTGGCTTGTAACGGCCAGCGTTGCTCCGCTTCCTGCACAATTTGTTGTAATGCCTGTTCGGTCATGCCGGGATAGTGTTCCAGCGTCAGTGCTGTGACCTCGGGTTTTTCGTTAAAATCACGCACATAACCCGTAAAACTGACTACCGCACCCAGATCAGTGCGATTAGCCGTCATGGCATCCACTTCTTTGCCTAGATCAAAGGTTTCGCGCTGTACCCTGATCATGCTTCAGCCCCCGGTTACGGGTGGGAAAAAAGCCACTTCATCACCGGCCTTGATGTTATGACCGGACTTGACCATCTGCTGGTTGATCGCTATCAGCAGGTTGTTGCCAGACAGATAACGCTGCCAGCTTTCACCACGACTGTGCAGTTGCTGGAGCAGATCTTCCAAGGTATTGCCGGACAGATCCTGCAGCGACAGACTCAGGTTATCCACACCCAGTTGTTCACGCAGCTCGGCAAAAAAATGCACTTGGATCATTGATCCCTTGGATGCAGCGGTGTTGCTGCTGGTGGCCGTTTGAGTCGCAGGTGCAGAAGCAGATTGATCAGCAGGCTGAGGTGCCGTGTCAAAAACCCAGTCGCCGGATTTACCGCCAGTTTTTTCCAGCACTCGAATGCCTTCAATTTCCATACGTTTATCCACGGCTTTGCACATGTCATAAACGGTGAGTGCGGCCACCGAGGTGGCAGTTAAGGCTTCCATCTCCACACCTGTTTGTCCGGCCAGTTTGCAGGTGGCAAGGATACGTATGCCGGGCAGGTTGGTATCCGGTGTCAGTTCCACTTCTACCTTGCTGAGCATCAGTGGATGGCAAAGAGGAATCAGTTCCGGTGTCTTTTTTGCTGCCATGATACCGGCAATCCGTGCTGTGGCCAGTACATCCCCTTTGGGATGACCCCCTTCCACAATCATGTTCAGTGTGGTTGGGTGCATTTTTACACTGGCGCAGGCACTGGCAGTGCGTGAGGTGATCTGTTTATCGGAAACATCCACCATGCGGGCTTCACCGCGGGCATTCAGGTGTGTCAGGGTATTCATTCGGCAAATCCTCTATAACCGGGCAGCCATTCATAAAAAGGATAGATGGTGACTGAATCACCTGCCGGAATATCCGGCTGATCATCAGGAATACGGATCAGGCAGTTGCCCTGATGTGCAGAAGTGAGAATACCAGAGCCTTGGGCACCGGTACTGCGCACCTGCAGCTGTCCACTGGCATTAAAACTGAACCGGCCACGATGGAAATCACTGCGACCACTGCGGCTTTTTAACAGGGTTTCCGCCACCGCGGTCCAGACCGGCGGTAAACAACAACTGGCACCCTGCAACTGGCGGATCATGGGTTGCACCAACAGCATAAAAGTCACCAGTGTGGCCACCGGGTTACCCGGTAGTCCGGCAAAAAGGCAGGTCTGGCCTGCTGCATTCTGACCCAGATGCCCAAAAGCAAAAGGCCGACCGGGGCGGATGGCCAACCGCCAGAAACGAGTTTCTCCCAACTGGCTGAGTGCCTGTTTAACAAAATCGGCATCCCCTACAGAAACACCACCGGAGGTCAGTACCAGTTGATGTTCAGCACTGGCTTGTGACAGTGCTTGGGTGATCTGCTGCAGATTATCCGGCAGGATGCCCAGATCTGTGACCTGACAACCCAGTGCATCCAGCATGGCCATCAGGGTAAAACGGTTGGCATCATAAATACCGGCAGCAGGCAGGCTTTGTCCCGGTGCGGTCACTTCATCCCCGGTAGAAAAAACCGCCACTTTGACAGGCTGGTGTACCGGCACCTGATCCAGCCCCAGTGAGGCCAGTAATCCCAGTTGGGCACTGCCCAGACGAGTGCCCTGTTTTAATACCACCTGCCCTTGTTGTATGTCTTCACCCGCCTGACGCACATGACTGCCTGGCTGGATTTTTTTAACCTGCTCAAAATAAACCGTGTTGGTTTCCACTCGGCATTGTTCAATCATCACTACGGTATCCGCACCCGCTGGCAAGGGTGCACCCGTGGTGATATAGACACTCTCACCCGTTTGTAATTCACCTTTAAAACCCTGACCGGCCAAGCTTTCCCCGATGATTTTCCAGCTTTTTTGATCTGCCAGGTCGCGGCTGTGGATAGCATAACCATCCATGGCGGCATTGGTGTTCTGTGGCACATTGATCGGCGCAATAATGTCACTGGCCAGTGATAAACCAGCAGTATCGGCTAGGGGTAACTGGATGCTGTGAGTGATCTGGGTGGCGGAAGTCAGCAGTGCCTGCTGGGCTTCTTCCAGTGTCAGCTGGTTTTTTTGATCGGTGAATTCAAAACAGGACAGGCTCATGCGGCATCACTCCGTGACGGGTGGCGGTGGCAGAATTCCAGAATAAAATCTTCGAGCTGTTCCAGGTTGTTCAGATCCAGCCTGGGAAGGGTGCAGTCATCAGGTATTGCTGCCGGTTGATCACAGGCCACCGCAAGGATGTGTGGGTCTTCCCGAAAGCGCCAGGGCTTGCCAACCTCAGGCCGGTGCAGCTCTATTTTTGGAAAAGCCTCAGCTTTAAAACCTTCAATCAGAATCAGATCCAGCCGGTCGATATTCAGCTGTTGCAGCAGTTCGTCCAGTGCCGGTGGTTCAGTACGTTCATCTTCTACCATCAGCGCCCAGCGTTTGTGGGAGGCAATCAGCATCTGTTCAGCTCCGGCATGACGCAGTTCATAACTGTCCTTGCCGGGGGTATCCACGTCAAAATCGTGGTGGGCATGTTTGATACAGCCAATACGCAGCCCCTGCGCCCGCAAACGCGGTAGCAGTGCTTTTAACAAAGTAGTCTTACCTGTGCCACTCCAGGCGGCAAAGCCCAGTACGGGCAGGGGATAATGAGTCATACGACAGCTTGCTCCTGTTATTGCTTTTATACTGAGCAAAGCCTGTTCCCCGCTAATAGGGAAGAAACTGACAAATAAAGGAAAAGCCTACCTTCACTGCTCAGGCTGATCTGGATATGCCACAAATACGGTTTGACGTATATTGATCTGAAGAGGTCGTTGCAAGCGAGTTACGAGGTAGAGGCCGAGGTCTGCAACTCAGACCATTTCATCCGGTTTGTTGAAGTTGCGCAGACTGTCAGCATCAAACACCACTTGTGTCATCCCTCTGCTGGCATACCAGCGGTCGGGTTTACGCTCTCCACTTAGCATGGCTTGTTCCAGTTGTGTTGCTAACTGGGAGCGGATCAACACCACCACCGGTTGCAGCCACTCACCATCCGATGCCACGGCAATATCACAGGCATTTGTTATGGCTGCTTGATACAAGCGTTCGGCCAGCTTTTCGGGCAGAAAAGGGCCATCACAGGGTACAAATAGAGTCCATTCCTGAGAAGAGGCTTTAAGGCCGGTAAGAATCCCCATCAACGGGCCATGAAACCCCTGCTCAATGTCCGAGACAACCGGATAACCCAGCGTCTGATAATCTGTCAGGTTACGGTTGGCGTTAATCAACAGGTCGGGAAGCTGAGGTTGCAGGCGTTGAATCACATGTTGGATCAGTGGTTGACCCTGATAATCCACCCAGCCTTTGTCCTGCCCTCCCATACGGCGGCCTTCACCTCCGGCCAGAATAACACCACAAATGGGTAGAAGGGTTGGCTGGGTCATGGGTTTGCCTCGTTTGGGTGATGATTCAGGAATACAGGAGTTCCCCATTATTCAGCATCCAGTGCCCGCTGCAAAGCTCAGTGACTTCGTTTTGTTGATGGCTGGTCAGCAGCAGCCCGACCTTTTGTTGCTGTAAATCGCGGATCATCTTGCCTAGACGAATAACACTCTGCTGGTCAAGATTGGCAGTAGGTTCATCCAGCAGCAAAAAGCTGGGCTGAACCAAACGGGCTCTTGCCAGTGCCAGGCGCTGGCGCTCACCACCGGATAAAGAACGAGCCGCCTGTTGTGCCTGAGGCAATAAACCAGCCCACTCCAGGGTTTCAGTAATCAGCAGGGATGATGGATTGCTGAGGCGCTGGCTGTGTAAAACCAGCTGTAGATTACCCATCACACTGGTATTAAACAGATAGGGTTGTTGGTGCAGGTAACAAACTGCCTGTGCCGGTTGTAGTCCTGAACAGTTAAGGCTGACTTCTCCTGCGGAGGGTGAATGTAATCCCGCCAGCACTTTCATTAAACTGGTTTTGCCGCTGCCGTTGATCCCCTGCAGGTAAATGCTGTCACCCTGTTGCAGTCGCAGGCGGGGAATATTCCAGATATTACGCCGCTGAAAGTTAAGTTGCAGATTGCTGGCCTGCAGCATCATCGGGGCAAGAGTTTTCATTAATGAGCAACTCCCTGAGTGCTGGTGCCACGACAGATGCCAACCAGCAGGTTGAGTCCCAGTGCCAGCAGCAACAATACCAGCCCCAGTGCGATGCCCTGTACATAAGAACCTTTGGAGGTTTCCAGAGCGATAGCGGTGGTGATGGTGCGGGTATAACCGGCAATGTTGCCCCCCACCATCATGGCGCAACCGACTTCAGCAACAATGCGTCCAAAGGCGGTAACAACTGCAGCCAGCAGTGCAAAACGTACTTCCAGTGTAATCAGCCACAGACTGCGCAAGCGGGAAAGCCCCAGTGTGCGGGAGGTTTCCCAGGCATGGCGCGAGATACTCTGATAGGCGGCATGGCTCATGGCAATCAGAATCGGCAGGCACATCAACCACTGACCCATCACCATCGCCGGTTGGCTGAACAACAAGCGTAAATCACCCAGCGGGCCGGAGCGGGACAATAACAGAAACAGCAAAAGGCCAATCACCACCGTGGGTACGGCCAACAGGGTATTGTTTAAAGTGACCAGCAACCAGTGGCCGGGAAAACGCCAGAAAGCCAGGGCAAAACCTACCAGCAATGCCAGCGGCAAAGCCAGCAGCAGAGCGGTCAGGGAAACACGGAAAGAAATTCCGATAATCTGCCATAACTCTGCATCACCACTCAGCAGTAGCTGAATGGCAAGCAGGGTTGCTGATGAGATGGACTCCATAAACTTTAGTGAGCATCCGGAAAGAACAGCTGCTCACCATTGATCTGGAAATTACCAATCAGTGTTTGTCCTTCTTTTGAAATCAGCCAGTCACGCAATTGACGCGCCCCTTTTTGGTTGATACTGGGGTGGCGTTTTGGGTTAACCAGAATCACCTGGTAGGGGTTAGCCAGGTCAACACTGCCTTCGACCAGCAGCTGTAAATCCAGTTTGGAACGCAAAGCCAGCCAGGTGCCCCGATCAGTCAGGGTATAACCCTGCATTTCACTGGCCATTAACAATACCTTGCCCATGCCTTGTCCCACGGCACGATAACCAGAGAAGTCGGGCATGTTGCCGCTGAGAGCCCAAAGCTCCAGCTCCTTTTTATGGGTGCCGGAATCATCGCCTCTAGAGATGAAAATGCCCTTGCCTAGCCGAATGCGATCTATGGCATCCAGTACCCCTTCTGACTGCGCCAGTTGCAGAGGATCATTTTTGGGGCCGACCAGCACAAAGTCGTTGTACATCAGGCTGCGCGGTTCAATGCCATAACCGGCTTCCACAAATGCCTCTTCTGCTGCCGGAGCATGGGTCATCACCAGATCCACATCACCATCCTGCCCCAGTTTTAAAGCCTGCCCGGTACCCACAGACAGTACCTGAACCTTGACACCCTGTTTTTTCTCAAAATGAGGCAGCAGGTGATCCAGCAATCCGGAGTTGTAAGTGCTGGTGGTGGTAGCGAGGCGAATGATGTCAGCTGCACTGAGTGGCAGGCAGAAGCTGAACAGCAGTGTGAACAGAAGCAGCGGGGTCAGGTTGGATTTTTTCATTTTGGGTCGTTGTTCCTCTTAGCAGTGTTGAACGCGGTCAGCCGGTCGACTGATAAAGAAATAGCAAACCAGATGCCAGCTTTGGTGCTGTCAGTGTCCGGATCTTCGAGTTTAGCGGGTTGTAGAAGACTGAGAAACAACATCAGCGCCTGAGTAGAGAAAGATCTTTAGTAAAAGTGGGTCAAAATGCTACACTTTGCAAATCTCGAAGGCTCATTTTGTCCAGAAGGCACAATTACATGACCGCAATGCCGGATTTTATTTTATGCCGCTCCGCTTCTGTCTTAATTGTTGATGATGAACCGGGTATGCGACAGTTTCTGGAGAAGGCACTCAGCAAACACTTCGGGCTGGTTGAAACAGCCGGCAGTGTTGAGCAGGCAGAGGCTCTGCGTACCCGTTGTCATTTTGATCTGATGATTCTGGATGTACGGATGCCCGGTCGTTCGGGGATTGAATGGCATGAAGCACTGAATGATCCAAACCGTCACAGTGATGTGATTTTTATGACCGCTTATGCCGAACTGGATACTGCTATTCAGGCGATTCGGGTGGGTGCAGCGGATTTTATTCTCAAGCCTTTCCGGCTGGAGCAGATGATGAATGCGGTACTGCGGGTGTTAAAGCGCCGCCAGCTGACCCGCGAGAATTTTCTGCTTAAACGAGAGGTACGCCAGTTTCTGGAAGCGGATAATCCCATGGTGGGTGACAGCACCGCCATGAAACGCCTGGAAGCCGTGATTCAGCGGGTAGCACCCACACCTTCAGCCGTGTTAATCGAAGGTGAATCCGGTACTGGTAAAGATCTGGTGGCACGGGCGCTGCACCAGATGTCTGGGCGCGAAGGTGCTTATGTACCGGTCAACTGCGGTGCCATTTCTCCCGAGTTGCTGGAGGCAGAGCTTTTTGGTCATACCCGCGGGGCTTTTACTGGTGCCAACAAGGCCAGAGACGGCCTGTTCAGTTATGCCAGTGGTGGCACTCTGTTTCTGGATGAAATTGGTGAGTTGCCGCTGGGCATGCAATCCAAACTGCTGCGAGCGCTGGAGCAGAAAGCCATTCGCCCGGTTGGCAGTGAGCAGGAGGTGCGGGTGGATGTGCGTATTCTTGCCGCCACCAATCGCCAGTTAAGTGAAGAGGTTAAAGCCGGTCGTTTCCGCGAAGACCTGTATTTCCGCCTGAATGTATTAACACTCACCTTGCCACCGCTGCGTGAACGCAGTGAAGATATTCCGCAACTGGCACATTATTTTTCTCGCCACCTGGCTCGTGAGTTGGGATTAGAAGCAGTGCCTTTCAGTCATGAAGACTTACAAGCCATGCAAGAACATCCTTGGCCGGGCAATATCCGTGAGTTAAAGAACTTCATCGAGCGCTGCATCCTGATGGGGCAGCTGCCTTTGGAAGACCTATCAGGTGTCAGTCGGGTGGAATCGGCTCAATCCGGTTATCCCAGTTGCTGGCCGTTGGAGGAGGTGGAAAAACGTCATATCCTGCGGGTGCTGGATGCCTGTGATGGTAATAAATCTGCTGCTGCGCGGCAGTTGGGTGTGGCACGTAAAACCCTGGATCGCAAATTGTCTGCCTGGTCACCGGAGCAAAATGAAGCATCTGAGGTGCAGAACTAATGTGGCTGTCGGGACGTTCGGTCCGAGGTAAGCTGCTGGCACTGACACTGCTACCCATCTTGCTGACACTGATTGCGCTGATGTTGTTGACCGGTTACTGGACAACGACCTATACCGACCGCCAGTTGTATATGAAGGTGGCTGCTGACCTTGCAGTGGCGCGGGGCACGCTGGATATAATGCAGGAACGCCAGCTGGAGCGACTGGAGCAGATGGCTAATGCCTGGCGGTTTCATGATGAAATTGTGCAACGCGACCGGCAGCGTCTGGAGCGATTGGTAGATACCATCCGTCAGCGTCATGGTTTTGATTTTTTACGCCTGCTGGATGTCAGTGAGGTGGAGCAGCTGGAGCTTCAGCAGCCCAGTCTTTATGGGTTGTTGCGTTCTGTAGCAGCGGGACAGAGTTTCACCGGCCTATCGGTGGTTAGTGAGTCAGAGTTGAATGCCTGGTATCCCGAGCTGGTGGATCGTGTGCAAGTGCAGGTTATACCTACACCACGGGCCAGAGCCAGCAACAAAAAAATTGAAGATCGTGCCATGCTGGTTCGCAGCCTGCATCCCATTACCAACAGTAAAGGTGAGGTGTTGTTTTTACTGGATGGTGGGCTGCTGCTGAATCATAACCTGACCTTTGTAGATACCATTCGTGATCTGGTTTATGGGCCTGGTGCTTTGCCGGAAAACGGTCTGGGAACGGTCACTCTGTTTCTGGGTGATACCCGTATCACTACCAATGTTCCGGGGCTGGGTATTGAGGGTGTAACACCTGTTAATGAACGAGCCATAGGTACACGGGTTTCTGCTGAAGTGGCCGACCGGGTGTTGCGGGATGAAAAACGCTGGCTAGATCGTGCTTTTGTAGTCAGTGACTGGTTTATCAGTGGTTATGAGCCCATTTATGACCTGCGTGGTGAGTTGGTCGGAATTTTGTACGCCGGGTTTTCTGAGGGACCATTTTTTGCCCAGTATCTAAAAACCCTGTCGGAGCTGGGCATCACCCTGCTGCTGGTGCTGGGATTATCAGCACTGCTGGTCTGGCGCGGAGCCAATCAGCTTTTTGCTCCGGTTAAACGGATTCATGATTCGGTGATGGCGGTGCGTTCCGGGCAACAACAGGCACGCATTGGTCATCTGGAAACTGGTGATGAAATGACCGATCTGGCACACCAGTTTGATGCCATGCTGGATGAGCTGGATGCCCGCCAGCAGAAAATACGGATTGCAGCGGAAGAACTGGAGCGCAAAGTAGAAGAGCGCACCCTGAGTCTGCAGCAAAAAACACTGGATCTGCAGGAGCACATCGAACTATTAAAAGCCACTCGTGCTCAGCTGTTCACCAAGGAAAAACTGGCCGTGTTGGGAGAGCTAACGGCCGGTATTGCCCATGAAATTAACAACCCGGCTGCGGTGATACTGGGGCATATGGATCTGTTGCAGGCCGAGCTGGGTCCCAGTGCAGTGGTGGTGCAGGAAGAAATAGATACCGTGATTGAGCAGGTGTACCGCATCCGCGCCATCATCAACAACCTGCTGCAATACTCAAGGCCAGGGCAGATGGTGGATCAATTGCAGCAGTTGGATGTAAACCGCGTGACACGCGACACCTTGGTACTGGTTCGCCATGCACTGGATAAACAGGGTGTTGAGGTGGTACAGGTTTATGATGCAGCGGTGGGGCGGGTGCAGGGTAATCGCCAACAGTTGCAACAGGTGCTGGTCAACCTGCTGCTGAATGCGGCCAATGCGTTGGACGGGGCAGGTAAAATCCACCTTTCAACCCATATCTGGCTTACCACAACGGGAGCGCCGGGTGTGGAGATTCGTGTCAGGGATGAAGGGCGAGGCATGGATGAAGGGGTGTTGGCAAAAATTTTCCAGCCATTTTTTACCACCCGAGAAGGTGGTAATGGTCTGGGTTTATCGGTTAGTCGCAGTCTGATTCGGCGTTATGGCGGTGATATTGGGGTGCAATCGGAATCGGGTCAGGGCAGTTGTTTTAGTATTTATCTGCCGGAACAGGCGCGAGTGAATGATGATGATGAAGCCACCATGCGACAACTGCTTTCCGGTCTTGGGGTTGCAAACTGAGGCAAGGTGAGAGCAGGATTGATCAGGCCGCAACCTTGATACTGTTCAGCTCTTTGATCAGAGTTTCTGTATCCGGTTTTGCCTGAGCGGCATAAGCCGCAGCCACCTGACGTGGAGCCGGTGCATTGGCTGCTTTCATGGTGGTGACAAATTGCAGCTTGGGGTATTCCTCAGTCAAGGCGCGTAACCAACTGAAATAACCGGCATTACCCTGCACCAAAGCTTCACCCATACCACTCTGAATTTGTCGTGTCAGACGCCGACCATAGGTATCTTCAACCAGTACCAGATTATGGTGAGCCGGTGGGCGGTTAACATAGTCGTTCAGACCCGGAGGGTCATAAACTGTTGGAATATGTGTTGGGTAAATCGGGCTGGGAGCGTAAACCGGCAGGTTGTTGTACAGGCTGGGCAGATCAGGTGAATAAACCGGTGCCATCATCAAACTGAGTACCAGTGAGAACTGTGCACCCTGCGCTGAATTCAGCGAGGTGTTCAGTGACTCCTGGACTTCGAGTGATTTTGTATAAGCGTTTTCAATACGCATGGCGTTAACCGGAACCTGATCAGTGACTCATGGAGTGTTTCTCGGCCTCAAAAACAAAAACTTTAGCCCTAGGCACAAAAAAGATGTGTCTTTCTTCTATTGCGGGGGCTTGTTAAACTCTTGATCGACATCTTGACGGGGTGCCGAAACCTGAAGCTGGGTGGAAGCTGAGATGATACCCGTTGAACCTGAACCGGTTAGCACCGGCGTAGGAATCGAGATCAAGCAGCACCTGACGGCTCGTACTCTAACTGATAAAGGCCGCACCTCGTTTTTTTCGCCCTGCCGGTTCCCGCACAGCAACACAACGTGGGAGCACAACAATGAACAAACCAGAACATCCAGCTACAACCAGCTCATTTTCCAATCAGTTTCTGAAAGAAACAGCACAGGTGGATGCCGCCAGCGTGCAACCCCTGCCCAACTCCAGCAAAGTCTATGTGGAGGGCTCCCGCCCGGATATTCGTGTGCCGATGCGCGCGATCAGTCAGGCAGATACCCAAGTGCAGTCTGGTGTGGAACAGAACCCCGATATTCTGGTATATGACACCTCCGGCATTTACACCGACCCACAAGCCAACATCGACATTCGTAAGGGTTTACCTGCGCTGCGTGCAGCCTGGATTGAGGAGCGCGGTGATACCGAACTGTTAAACGGCCCGACCAGTGAGTTTGGCCGCCGCCGCGAAGCCGATCCCATGCTGGAATCACTGCGTTTTAACCTGAAACGTAAACCGCGTCGTGCCCTGCCCGGTAAAAATGTCACTCAGCTGCACTATGCCCGTCAGGGGATTATCACGCCAGAAATGGAATTTATTGCCATCCGTGAAAACCAGAAACGCCAGCAACTGGGCATTGAAGCCGTAGAGGCGATTCTGCAGCAGCAACACGCCGGTCAGTCTTTTGGTGCTGCCATCCCACAGGAAATCACCCCTGAATTTGTACGCGATGAAGTGGCGCGTGGCCGAGCGATTATTCCCTGCAACATCAATCACCCGGAAAGTGAGCCGATGATTATCGGGCGCAACTTTCTGGTGAAGATCAACGGCAATATCGGTAATTCAGCGCTGGGTTCTTCGATTGAAGAAGAAGTCGCCAAGATGACCTGGGGCATTCGCTGGGGTTCAGACACCATCATGGATCTATCCACAGGCAAACACATTCACGAAACCCGCGAGTGGATCATCCGTAATTGCCCGGCTCCGGTGGGCACCGTGCCGATTTATCAGGCGCTGGAAAAGGTGAATGGTGTGGCTGAAGACCTGACCTGGGAAGTCTTCCGCGACACCCTGATTGAACAGGCCGAACAGGGGGTGGACTACTTCACCATCCATGCGGGTGTTTTGCTGCGTTATGTACCCCTGACCGCCAAACGGGTGACAGGTATTGTTTCTCGTGGCGGCTCCATCATGGCCAAGTGGTGCCTGGCACACCATCAAGAAAACTTCCTTTATACCCACTTTGAAGACATCTGCGAAATCTGCAAACAATATGATGTTGCCTTCTCACTGGGTGATGGTCTGCGCCCCGGCTCGATTGCTGATGCTAATGATGCTGCCCAGTTTGGTGAACTGGAAACCCTCGGTGAGTTGACCAAAATTGCCTGGCAACATGATGTACAGGTGATGATTGAAGGCCCCGGCCATGTGCCGATGCATCTAATTAAAGAGAACATGGACAAACAGCTGGAATGTTGTGATGAAGCGCCTTTTTATACCCTGGGTCCACTGACCACCGACATTGCTCCCGGTTATGACCACATCACCTCCGGTATCGGTGCGGCAATGATTGGCTGGTATGGTTGTGCCATGCTCTGTTATGTCACCCCCAAGGAGCATTTGGGGCTGCCCAACAAGGATGATGTTAAAACCGGCATTATCACCTACAAAATTGCGGCTCATGCGGCGGATCTGGCAAAGGGTCATCCGGCTGCTCAGCGGCGTGACAATGCTCTGTCCAAGGCGCGTTTTGAATTCCGCTGGGAAGACCAGTTTAATCTGGGGCTTGATCCGGATACTGCACGTTCCTTCCATGACGAAACCCTGCCGAAGGATTCCGCCAAGGTGGCGCACTTCTGCTCCATGTGCGGCCCCAAATTCTGCTCGATGAAAATCAGTCAGGAAGTGCGGGATCTGGATGAAACCCAGGTGGCCGCCATCAATGCTCAGGCTGAGCAAGGCATGCAGCAAAAATCACAAGAGTTCAAGGACAAAGGGGCAGCAATTTACCACAAGGCATGATCCAGACACCGCTGAATCTCCTTGTGGTTATCAATACAGGAAGGTTCAGCGGTTACCTCAGGATGAAGCGAGTAAAGAAGCTGGTTGTTGTATCTGGGGTACGGCTGTCTCAGGATGGCTGGCAGATGTTATGGTCGTAAAAATAACGGCTTTAACCCGTAATGCCAATGAAAAGTCCACTGGGCCAGCATTGATGGCTTTGATGAGACTAGAAAGTTCCATGGAGAACCCTTGTTTCAAATAGAGTACATTAGTCTGTACTTTAAATCCCTCAATGTCCGTAATGATTTTGTAATCAGGCAGAAAAAAGGCTGCCATTAAAAGGGTGGTGATTTTATGGGATCAGCAAATATCACTTTCTTTATCCATCGCCGTTGGCTACTGGGTGCAGCGCTACTGGGTTTTCTGGCGGTGGCGCTTGGGGCTTTTGCCGCGCATGGATTAAAACCCTATTTGGATGATCGGGCAAAGGGCTGGTTTGATCTGGCGGTACGTTATCAGATGTGGCACACCCTGGCGCTGGTGGCTTTGTCTTTTGTGTTGAATGGTCTAGGGCGCTGGTTTTATGTAGCTGCCTGGGGTTGGCTGGTGGGTGTGCTGCTGTTTTGTGGCTCATTGTATGCCATGGCCTTAACCGGCAACACCAGCCTCGCCTGGATCACCCCGCTGGGCGGGATGGCGTTTTTAGTGGGCTGGCTGGGATTGCTGATGGGTGCTTTCACCCAAGCGGAAATGTCTTAACCTTTTGCAGTCAGTGCCTGACCATCAAAGGTGACACCCTTCCAGCCGCTTTGTATGAAGTTACGAATGTTCTGGTGGTC
>NZ_JACUUA010000079.1 GCF_014859565.1 Marinospirillum sp.
GAACCTTCGACCAATTGGTTAAAAGCCAACTGCTCTACCACTGAGCTAACGACCCCTTAACGCGGCGCATATAATAGCTTTTTTTCAGTCTCTTGCAACCCCCTGAGCCGAAAAAAACCTGTTTTATTTACTGCGCCGAGCTATTTATTTGCTGCGCCGACCGATGGCGTGCACCGGTTTACGCGCACCGGAACGCTGCTTCTGACCCGGACGCCCTGTCTGCAGGGGGGTGGCCGATTTTTTTGCCAATCCAGCCAGCGCCGACATGTCATCAATTTCTGACTGAGTCAGTTCAATCCATTCACCCATCTTGGTGCGCTTGTCCAGATAGATATTACCGTAACGTACCCGTTTCAGGCGGCTGACGGTAACCCCCTGAGATTCCCACAAACGGCGCACCTCACGGTTGCGGCCTTCAGTGATCACCACGTGATACCAGACGTTGATGCCTTCACCGCCCACCAACTGAATATCAGTAAAACGAGCCACACCATCTTCCAGCATCACACCGTCTTTCATGGCATTCAACATTTCATCGGTGACTTCACCCATCACCCGCACCGCGTATTCACGCTCAACCTGATGCGAGGGGTGCATCAGGCGGTTAGCCAGCTCCCCATCATTGGTGAACAACAATAAACCGCTGGTGTTGATATCCAGGCGGCCTATGGCTATCCAACGCTCACCACGCAGGCGCGGCAGATGGTCAAAAACCGTGCGACGACCTTCAGGATCTTTGCGAGTAACCAGTTCACCTTCCGGTTTGTTGTACATAATGACACGGCGGGGAAGGTCATCTTCAGCTTTCAGACTGACCGGACGACCACGTACCGTCACACGATCACGGTCAGTGATACGATCACCCAGCGTGGCGGTACGGCCATTCACTGTGACCAGTCCGGCATCAATCAGGGTTTCCATTTCACGACGTGAGCCAAGTCCGGAACGTGCCAGCACTTTCTGCAGTTTTTCTGTGGCATCTGCGGTGGGGTTGGCGGCAGCTTTTTCAGCAGCTTGTTGCTGGTTGTAGTATTGCGTTTTTTTCATGGGTGTTCACACACGGTAAGAGAGTATAAACGGGGCGGTTATTGCCCCTCGGGTTCATCATCCTGATCCTGCACAAAACGCTGCGCCAGATCTGCAAAGGTCAATTCCTTCACTTCTGGCAAGGGTGCTTGTAACAGTTCCCTGACAGTTTCAGGATCATCTGACAGGTCTGCATCCATATCTTCATCCACTGACAGCATAGGCGAAACCGGAGGTTTATCCAGCTCGTCATGCCATTCTTCCTCAGTATCCACCAGCTCGCGCAGCTCATCCAGCGGTGGTAACTGATTCAGGCTTTTCAGCCCAAAATAATCCAGAAACTGGCGCGTGGTGGCATAGAGTGCCGGGCGACCGGGTACTTCCCGATGCCCAATCACACGTATCCACTCACGGTCTTCCAGGGTGCGGATAATCTGTGAGCTAACACTGACCCCCCGCACATCTTCAATTTCGCCTCTTGTCACCGGCTGACGATAAGCGATCAGTGACAGGGTTTCCAGCAGCGCTCTGGAATAACGCGGCGGTTTTTCTTCTGACAGGCGACTGATCCAGGGCGCATAGTCACTGCGAATCTGATAACGAAACCCACCAGCCAGTTCCACCAGCTGCTGGCTGCTGCCTGTTGCCTCTTGCTGCAGCTGCTCCAGTGCGGCACGCAGTGCCAGGCGATCAGGGCACTGGTGAGGCTCAAACACCGCAACAAGGCGCTCCAGGCTCAAAGGCTCACGGGCAGCCAGCAGCAAGGCTTGGATCACTCGCACCAACTTCGGTTGAGATAACTGGCTCACCCCGCGTCCTCTTCGGGCATCTGTGAGTCATCCGCTGAATTCAGACTACCCAATACACGCAGCCGTACATGGATCATGGCAAACAGTTGAGTTTGCACCAGCTCCACCAGTTGTTCCTTGACCAGCTCCAGCAGCGCCATAAAAGTCACCACCATACCGGGACGGCCTTCGGTGAGATCAAACAGGTTTTCAAAAGTCAGATAACCTTGCGCCTGCTTCAGATACTCCAGCACCTGAGACATACGCTCCCGTGTGGACAGGGGCTCACGGCTGATCTGGTGATGCGCCAGCAGATCGGATTTTTTCAGCAAGCGGGCAAAAGCCAGCAACACTTCCTGCAGATCCACATCAGGATGCTGCACCCGGCTTTGCAACTCCGGCAGTTCCGGCAACAGTGGGAACAGGTCCCTCTCTTCGCGGGGCAAGGCATCCAGCCGCTCTGCTGCTGTCTTGAACTGCTCATACTCCAGCAGACGACGAATCAGTTGGGCACGTGGATCTTCGTCGTCGTCTTCATCTTCCGTGCCCGGAGCACGGGGTAACAGGCTGCGTGATTTGATTTCTGCCAGCAGCGCGGCCATCACCAGATATTCACCCGCCAGCTCAATCTGCAGCTCCTGCATCAAATCCAGATAATTTATATATTGCCGGGTGATTTCAGCCACATTCACCGTCAGGATATCCAGATTGTGCTTGCGGATCAGGTACAGCAGCAGATCCAAAGGCCCTTCAAAAGCCTCCAGAAAAACTCTTAATGCTTCCGGTGGAATAAACAGATCTTCTGGCTGAACAGTGAAGGGTTGACCGCCTACTTTAGCCAGCAGATCCATCTGCTCTATAACTCGCTGCACCCTGAATCAGCCGCCGAAAGGTGCTGGATCTCCCCGCCCTTGACGGGTAATTTCCGGCACACCGGTACAAAGGTTCACCACGGTGGTTGGCTCAATGGAACAGGCGCCGCCATCAATGATCAGATCCACCAATTTGCTCAGCCGCTCACGGATTTCATCCGCTTCATGCATCGGCAGGGTTTCACCCGGCAGAATCAGCGTGACACTCATCATCGGTGCGCCCAGCTCTTCCAGCAGGGCATGGGTCAGCACATGATCCGGCACCCTTAGCCCGATGGTGCGACGCTTGGGATGCATCAACAGCCGGGGAACTTCACCGGTAGCATTCAGGATGTAGGTGTAAGGCCCAGGTGTGGTGTTTTTTAACATCCGGAACACGGTGTTATCTACCTTGGCATAAACCGACAGCTCTGAAAGGTCGGCACACATCAGTGTGAAGTTGTGTTTGTCGTCCAACTCACGAATACGCTTGATGCGCTCCACGGCTTTTTTTTCACCAACACAACAGCCCAGCGCATAGGCTGAGTCGGTGGGGTAAGCAATCACACCGCCTTCTCGCAAAATGGCAACGGCCTGCTGAATCAGACGTTTCTGGGGATTTTCAGGATGTATTTCAAAATACTGGCTCATCACGGCTTCTCTTGCAGATTAAATCGTTCACTCAAGGGTACACAGGCAGCAGGCAAGGCTGCATAACTGCCGGGCGCCGGACAACCAGGGCCACTGGCATGAAAATCACTGCCCCAGCTAGCCACCAGTCCGGCAGCTTCCATCAGCTTCACCAGGCTCAGTGTTTGCTGCAAATCCTGCTGACCACTGACCACTTCCAGCCCTTGTCCACCGGCTTCGGCAAAACTACTAATCAGCCGGTTGCGTTTGGTTCGGGTTAACTTGTAATGCTGCGGATGTGCCAGACTGACAAAAGCACCAGCGGCTTTTAAACGCTCTACAGCTTCGGCCATATCCATCCAGTGGTTTTTGACATCACCTATTTTACCGGCACCCAGCCACTTACGAAATGCCTGGCTGTGGTTATCCACATACCCAGCCGACACCAGCGCTTCAGCAAAATGTGGACGACCCGGTTCACGACCGCCAGAATAACGCAGTACGTCATCCAGCTGTAGATGCACCGATGCGCGTGCCAGTTTTTCGATGATGCGGGCGGCTCGTTGCCAGCGTGCCTTGCGTTGTTCTTCTGCCAACGCATGCGCTTCGCTGGTTACGCCTTGCGGCCAGAGTGCCACCAGATGAATGGTGACGCCCAGCCAGGTGCAGGAAAACTCCATACCCTTGATCAGCCTGATTCCCAGTTGCTCAGCTGCAAGGCTGGCTTCATCCAGACCGGCAAAGGTATCATGGTCGGTCAGCGCTATTTCTTTCAGCCCCCGCTCGGCAGCAAACTGCAACAAATCCGTTGGGCTTAAAGCACCATCGGATGCAGTAGAATGCATGTGGTAATCACATTGATTGCTGGCAGGAGGCATAAAAATCACAGGCAGTTTTTAAGGCTGTCAAGATTAACACTTTTACCCGGAGACAACCCGATGTTTTACGCCCTGATCTGTGAAGACAAACCCGGTACCCTTGAGCAGCGTCTGGCTGCTCGCCCCGAACATCTGGCACGCTTGGAGGCATTAAAAAACGAAGGTCGATTGCTGCTGGCCGGTCCGCATCCAGCCATTGAAAGTGACAACCCCGGTGAAGCGGGTTTTACCGGCAGCTTAGTGGTGGCTGAGTTTGCCAGTCAGGCCGATGCACAAGCCTGGGCAGACGCTGACCCCTACATTGCTGCTGGTGTTTACCAAAAAGTCACCATCAAACCCTTCAAAAAAGTACTTCCCTGAATTCCCTGCTTTTGTACATGAGCAACCGCCATGCCTGAAACATCATCATCTGTAATCTACAGCCACCTGCACCCTCGTGCTCTGCAAACCGCTCAGATTCAATGGCAGGAGGGCACCCCGGTGGCCGATGCGTTTGATGATGTTTATTTTTCCCGCAATCAGGGGCCGGATGAAAGTCGCTACGTTTTTCTGCAGCAGAACAATCTCCCAGAGCGCTGGCAAAGCTGGCAACAACAACGGGCTTTTGTGGTGGGTGAAACCGGTTTTGGCAGCGGACTGAATTTGCTGGTTGCCATACAAGCTTTTTTGCAGACAGCACCCAGTGATGCCCGCCTGCACTGGATCAGTACCGAGTTGTTTCCGCTCACCCCGGAGGATCTGCAACAGGCACACAACAACTGGCCAGAGTTAGGTACGTTTTCCAGCTGGTTGCAACAAAACTATCCACAAGCGGTTTCCGGTTTTCATCGCCTGCACCTGCATCCTCGCATCACCCTGGATCTACTGCTGGGCGATGCAGCCAGTAATCTGGCCGCGCTGGATGCGCAGGTGGATGCCTGGTGTCTGGATGGTTTTGCACCGCTCAAAAATCCAGGCATGTGGACGGATCAACTTTTTGCTGCGCTGGCACACTGCAGCCATGCCGACACCACCTTTGCCACCTTCACATCGGTGGGTAATGTTAAACGCAGTCTGCGCGCTGCCGGTTTTACGGTTAAAAAGGTGCAGGGGTTTGGTAGTAAGTGGGACATGCTGCGAGGTGGTTTTACTGCCCCGAACCTGCCACACACCAAACCCGGCTGGGTGCAGCAGGCACCCCAATCCGATCCAGGGCGTATTGCCATTATTGGTGCTGGGCTGGCTGGGCTTTGCACCGCTCAGGCACTGAGCCGCCGTGGCTTGGAAGTGGATCTTTACGAGGCAGACGAAGCGGGTACCGGTGGTTCTGGTAATCGTCAGGGAGTGCTTTACATCAAGCTGGCCGTGGATACCAATCCGGCCAGCCGTTTTTATCTGAGCGGACTGGAATATAGTCGTCGCTGGCTGCAACAAACAGATCCAGAACAGAACTTCTGGTCACCTTCTGGTGTATTACAACTGGCACTGGATGAAAAAGAGCAGCAACGCCAGCAGCGTTTTTTGCAGCGCCAGTTATTACCCTCAAGTCTGGTTTATCCGGTTGATGCTAACACCGCCAGCCAGCTGGCTGATACACCCATCACTTGTGGTGGTTTGTTTTATCCCCGCGCAGGCTGGGTGCAACCGGGGCGTCTTTGTCAGCAACTGGCAACGAGCCTACCCGGTATTCGTTTACACAAACAACAAGCGGTCACTGGGATCACCCAGCAGCCCCAAGGTGGCTGGCAAGTCACCACAGCGCAGGGGCAACAGGATTATGACACGGTGATACTGGCCAGTGCGTTTGCCACCCGTAAATTTGAGCCTTGTCGCTGGTTACCGATCAAATCCATACGCGGGCAGGTGACACATCTGCCATTGAACGAAAAAACAGCACCACGACCTCGCACAGTAGTTTGTGGAACTGGGTATGTCAGCCCACCATTGCAACAGACGCTCTGTTTTGGTGCGACTTTTAACCTGCATTCCAACAACCCACAGCTGACTGATGAGGATCATCAAGCCAATATTGAGGAGTTGAATACCAGCCTGCCGGAGTTGTTGACCCAGCTATTACCACAAAGCACGGAACAGCAAGCCATCAATGCCACAAACTGCACTGGCCGAGTTGGTTTCCGTTGTACCTCACCGGATTACCTACCACTAGTTGGCCCCGCTCCTGTGGCTGAACGCTGGCAAGTGCTTTACCAGGATCTGAGCTATAACGCCCAGCTGAGTGATCTACCCGCTGCGGAGAATTATCCTGGCCTATGGCTGAATATTGGCCATGGTTCACGCGGACTGGCCAGTATTCCACTGGCCTCTGAACTGCTGGTGAGCCAGCTGTTGAATGAACCCGCGCCGGTGGCAAAAGAGCTGCTGGAAAGCCTGCATCCCGGACGTTTTATCATCCGGGAATTAAAACGCAAAAAACTCAGTCGGGCTGATGCGTCAGCAAAGTCCAACTGATTTCACCGGCTTCTGACACCTGATATTCAAACAGCGCCTGCCCACGGACATGGCCGTCTTCATAGACTGCCAGTACCCAGTGGCGATTCAGCACCACGGATTCCTCCAGCACAAAATCCATACTGCCACCCAGCACCGGCTGTTGCGGTATCAGATCTCTGCGCTCAGACAGGCTCTGCAGGATACGCCGCTCCGGTCTGGCCCCAAACCCCAGCTGCCGTCGATCCGCATCACTCAAGCCATGCACCGGCTCAGGTCTGGGTCGATAACTGCGCGGATCGGGCACCGTCTGCATTTCTGCTTCCTGTGGAAGCGTCACCGCTGCTGGACTCGGTTCTTCGGGTCTGGGCAATAACAATGAAATGATCAGCCCCAGCAGCACCAGCGGGAGTAGATAGCGATGGTATCTCATAGAATTTTCCTAAAAAAAAGCGACCCTCGCAGGCCGCCCCTTATTAAGACTCAAAAGATCAGTTTTTTCCAGCGCGTTTACGCTCGTTTTCTGTCAGGAATCTTTTACGCATACGGATGAAGTTAGGTGTGACTTCCACCAGCTCATCATCATCAATGAACTCCAGTGCTTGTTCAAGGCTGAACTTCACCGGCGGAGTCAACTGAATGGTTTCATCGTTGCCGGAGGCGCGCATGTTATCCAGTTTTTTCGCCTTGGTGGGGTTCACTGCCATGTCGCTGTCGCGGGAGTTAATACCCACAATCATGCCTTCATACACTTCCACACCCGGGCCTACAAACAAGCGACCACGATCCTGCAGAGTCGTCAGAGCATAAGCCAGCACCTTGCCGGTCGCCATGGAAACCAGCACACCGTTGATGCGATGCTCTACTGAGCCTTCTGCAATCGGGCCGTAATGATCAAAAATACTGGTCAGAATGCCGGAACCGGAAGTCAGAGTCATGAACTGGTTGCGGAAACCGATCAGACCGCGTGAAGGAATGATAAAGTCCAGACGCACACGACCCTTGCCATCTGGATTCATGTTGGTCATGCGCGCTTTACGCTTGCCCAGCTCTTCCATGATGGAGCCCTGATGCTGTTCTTCAACATCAATGATCAGCTCTTCATAGGGTTCCTGCTTCACACCATCAATGGTTCTGATGATTACTTCAGGACGGGAAACACCCAGCTCAAAACCTTCACGGCGCATGGTTTCGATCAGTACCGACAGGTGCAGCTCACCACGACCAGAAACACGGAAACGATCCGGGCTGTCGGTTTCTTCAACACGCAGCGCCACGTTGTGCACCAGTTCTTTTTCCAGGCGCTCTTTGATGTTGCGGCTGGTGACATACTTGCCATCTTTACCAGCAAACGGAGAGTTGTTGACCTGGAAAGTCATGGTCACCGTTGGCTCATCCACACTCAGTGCAGGCATGGCTTCAGGATTGTTCGGATCACACAGGGTATCGGAGATGAAGAGTGGATCCACACCGGTGATACAAACGATATCACCTGCTTCAGCGCCTTCGGGTGATTCGTTGCGCTGCAGGCCGTGATAAGTCATGACCTGACCGATTTTGGCTTTACGCTGCTTGCCTTCACGGTCAATAACAATGATCTGCTGGTTAGGCAGGGCACGGCCACGAGTGATACGGCCAACACCAATTACACCCACATAACTGGAATAATCCAGTGCAGAAATCTGCATCTGGAAAGTGCCTTCTGGGTCAACAGCTGGTGGTGGCACCAGATCGACCACCGCCTGGAACAACGGGGTCATGTCTTCTGCCAGCTCATCAGGCGAGTTACCGGCGACACCATTCAGTGCCGAGGCATAAATGATCGGGAAATCCAGCTGCTCTTCAGTGGCACCCAGGTTATCAAACAGATCAAACACCTGATCCACCACCCAGTCAGGACGCGCACCGGGACGGTCCACCTTGTTGATCACCACAATCGGCTTCAGACCACGGGCGAAGGCTTTCTGGGTCACAAAACGGGTCTGCGGCATAGGCCCGTCCATTGCATCAACCAGCAGCAGTACCGAGTCAACCATCGACAGCACACGCTCAACCTCACCACCAAAGTCGGCGTGGCCGGGGGTGTCAATGATGTTGATGCGGTAGTCATTCCAGGTAATGGCAGTGTTTTTGGCCAGAATGGTAATGCCGCGTTCTTTTTCCTGATCGTTGGAGTCCATGACTCGCTCAGACTCTGCATCACGGCGATCCAGTGTGCCGGATTGCTTCAGAAGCTTATCAACCAGCGTGGTTTTACCATGGTCAACGTGGGCAATAATGGCGATGTTACGTAGTTTATCTATCACAAGCTGCTCCCCGGACGAGCCGGAAGGTGGTCTGGACAGGCCAGCCAGAGGAGATGCTCCTGACCAACCCGAAAAAAAATGGCGCATAAGTATAACGGCAGAAGGGTGACAGTAATAGCTTTTTACTGCTTTAGTCGATCAGGCTGCAATTCAGTGCAGCCAACGCACCACAAAAGCACAGGATTAGTGCAACGGCAGCATTTATGCTCTAATTAGGTGCGCAATAATGCGCCAAAAAGAGGTGATTGCTTCATCTTGAGGCTGAAAACAACCGCAACACCCTGAATTGATGCAAGCTGGAGCGATGCTGCATATTTTTGGCACAGGGTTTGCTATTACTTTGACAGACCTGACCTCAACTGGTGGAAACCGGCTTGAAGCAGAATTTGAAACACCCCCAGACCCAACGCCAAACGATGGAGGCGAGCATGTCCAAAAACAGCCTTTCTATGATCAAGGAACACGATGTTAAATGGATTGACCTGCGTTTTACCGATGCCCGTGGTAAAGAGCAGCATGTGACCATTCCTGCCTCTTCTGTTGATGAAGAGTTTTTCGAAAACGGCCAGATGTTTGACGGCTCTTCTGTTGGTGGCTGGAAAGGCATCAACGAATCCGACATGATCATGCGTCCTGACGACGCCACTGCCGTGCTGGATCCTTTCACTGACGAAGCCACTCTAATCCTGCAGTGTGACATCATCGAACCTGCCACCATGCAAGGTTACGAGCGCGACCCCCGTTCACTGGCTCGCCGTGCAGAAGAATACCTGAAGTCCACCGGTATTGCTGACACCGCTTTCTTTGGCCCTGAACCCGAATTCTTTATTTTTGATGATGTGAAGTGGAAACAGGACATCTCCGGTGCCTCCTATTCCATCGATTCCGAAGAAGCAGCCTGGTCTTCTGATGCCACCATCGAAGGCGGCAACATGGGTCACCGTCCCCGTGTGAAAGGCGGTTACTTCCCTGTTCCTCCGGTTGACTCTTCCCATGAAATTCGCGGTGCCATGTGTAATGCCATGACCGCCATGGGTCTGAAAATCGAAGTTCACCACCACGAAGTGGCCACAGCCAACCAGTGTGAAATCGGTGTTGCTTTTAACACTCTGGTGAAAAAAGCTGACGAAGTGCAGCGCCTGAAGTACTGCGTACACAACGTGGCTCATGCCTTTGGCAAAACGGCGACCTTCATGCCCAAGCCGCTGGTGGGTGACAATGGTTCCGGTATGCACGTTCACCAGTCCCTGTCCAAAGACGGTGTTAACCTCTTCTCCGGTGACAGCTACGGCGGCCTGTCGGAAATGGCTCTGTACTACATTGGCGGTATCATCAAACACGCCAAGGCACTGAACGCCATCACCAACCCGCTGACCAACTCTTACAAGCGTCTGGTTCCCGGTTTTGAAGCTCCGGTTATGCTGGCCTATTCTGCCAAAAACCGCTCTGCGTCCATTCGTATTCCTTACGTCAGCAGCCCCAAAGCACGTCGTATCGAAACCCGCTTCCCTGATCCAGGTGCTAACCCCTACCTGTGCTTTGCTGCACTGCTGATGGCGGGTCTGGACGGTATTCAGAACAAGATTCACCCTGGCGATGCCATGGACAAAAACCTGTATGACCTGCCCCCGGAAGAAGCGGCTCTGGTTCCTCAGGTGGCGGGTAGTCTGCAGGAAGCTCTGGAAGCTTTGAATGCGGATCGTGAGTTCCTGACCAAGGGTGGTGTATTCACTGATGACATGCTGGATGCCTTTATTGACCTGAAAATGGAAGAAGTCAACCGTCTGAACATGACCACTCATCCGGTCGAGTTCGACATGTACTACTCCATCTAATCCCGTCAGGGTTCAGTTGCAGCTTAAAACATCCGCCACAGATGTGGCGGATGTTTTTTATGGTTGTGCAGTTGAGCGGCTGGAAAGAAAAAAAACACCCCAGAGACAGGGGCGCTTTTTAAATACAGCTGGGTGGTTATATCGGCCGACGATGGATCACGTCATGCTTATTTGTTGGTGTTGGCTCCATCCTTGTCCATCAGACTTTTCAACTTTTTAACACTCCAGAAGCTGGCAACAATCATCACAGCGATCAGCACCAGGCTGGCAACTACATGTTGATCAGTGTACATAGGTTCTCTCCACAGAAATAATAAAATCGGCTGGTTTTCCACAACTCAAGTTTAGCTTATATTCTACCCTTTAAAATAGCGATAACCTTAACACAGATCATAAATTACAATTTTTCACTCCTCGCAAGCAATGCGATGCAGTCTGCCCCACAACAATTTGATAAGCTGGAATAAAGTTTCTGAAACAGGCTCAGCAATGAAAAACAAAACCCAGCCACCGTTAAATGGCACCCCAAGCTACTGGAAAGCACGATTACGACCCGGCACAACTGGTGATAAACCCACCAGAACCAGCTGGGCTTATGTGCAATCCATCAGTCATACTGATGTACGCTTTCACTGTGAAAAACTGCTAAAAAAAGGCTTGCTGGTGACTCTGGATATCCAGGCTATTCACAAGGGCATCAAACATCCCTTGCATATCACCGGCAAGGTACTGAGTTGTATCCTGCTGTCCTGCGGTACCCTGTATGGTATTGATTTGCAGATCACAACCATCAGCAAAGCGGATCAGGAATTTGTTGAGCAGTATATCGAAGATAAAAAATCAATGAAGCTGAGTTACAGCAGCGCTTAGGCCAGCATTTTGGCAATGCCATACTCTTCATCCAACAGCCGCCCGATGGCATTGCCACGACTGAGATGATGGGCATACTGAGTATGCAGACAGCGGATCTGCTTCCAGTTTTCAATACCTCCCACGCCCCTTTTGCTGAATACTTCGGTAAAACCTAGGCGTTCAATCTGCTCACGAGTAGCCGGTGTCATGGCCGCCCAGCGACGTGCTACATAATCTTCATGGCTGCGGTGATATTCAGCCATTAATGCCTCATCGGTCTGTAAACGGGCTTCCAGCTCCTTGATCAGTCCTGCTGCCTCCAGATGTGACAGCTCTTTTACCAGCAGACGACTCGTGAGCCAGTAAAAGGTCGGGAAGGGTTTACCATCCACTAATGCCGCCACCTGTACTGCCAGAGGTCTACCACGACCGTCCACAGCGGTAATGCACTGCATACCCTTAGGCTCTTTACCTAGCTCTTCGGTGATGATATGACGCTGCTCAGGTGTTGGCTCAAGGGTAACTCTCTGGAACATAATACTTTTCACTCTTTTAATATAAAAACAGCGGGCTATTTGCCCGCTGTATGGTTCTCGATAACAGTCTGTTTAACCTGCCAGATAAGCACTCAGCATCCAGACGGTTTTTTCCTGCTGACTGATGTAATCACTCATCAGCGAGGCAGTACCTTCATCACCGGCACTACCAGCAGCATCCAGCAGATCACGCTGCATTTGCAGCAACTCTTTGTAACCAGCCAGCAGACCTTCCACACACACCTTGCCATCACTGGCTTGCTTATGTTCTTTGATGCTGCTGTGAGCAATATAGTCACTAAAAGCATGCAGAGGACGATGTCCCAGAGTCAGAATACGCTCTGCCAGCTCATCCACTTTCAGCAGCAGGTCGTTATACTGCTCCTCAAACTTGACGTGCAACTCAAAAAAGGAAGAACCCTGAATATTCCAGTGGTAACCACGGACATTCATGTAAAAAATCTGGTAATTGGCCAGCAGGATGTTCAGTTTTTCAGACAGCTGCTGGGCTTTGGCAGTATCAAGACCGATACGATTAGTGCTCATGAGATCTCCTTGCTTATCAAGATAACGGTTTATCTTTCAACTGTTTTATCCTAACGCAGAGCCACTCTGCAGGCTATGGGTATTTGTGCATTCCATCAATAGCTCACGCCTATCAGCTTTTGAATATACCGCAAAACTAAAATGAGGTTCTGGGGCATCAGGCAGCAAAGCAACAGCTCGTTGCACCTTATCCAGTAATGACGGCAAATCATCAGCCACCAGATTCAGGTGTCCCAGCTTACGGCCAGCGCGCTCTTCCTTACCATACAGATGCAGATGCACACTGTCTTCCTGCAGCAGTTGCCTGGTATCACCACAACGACCAATGATGTTGATCATGCAGGTGGGAAAACGAGCCGCTGTTGATCCCAGGGGTAAGCCGGCCACCGCCCGCAGGTGGTTCTCAAACTGGCTGGTCACCGCACCATTTTGGGTCCAGTGACCCGAGTTGTGAACACGTGGTGCCATCTCATTCGCCAGCAAGCGACCATCGGCCTGCTGAAACAATTCCAGAGTCAACACGCCCACATAATCCAGTTCTTTTAACAGCGCCTGAATATAACTCTCAGCCTGCTGCTGGATGGCAGCATCCAGATCCGGCAGGGGAGCCAGTGAATAACGCAGAATACCATCCACATGGTGATTTTCTGCCATGGGATAAAAACGCACCTCGCCGTTTTGTCCACGCACAGCAATGATGGATACTTCACGAACAAACTCGATAAAAGCTTCAACAATTAATTCACGCCCACCAATCCGCTGCCATACAGCCGCCACTTCCGCTGCATCAGCGGTACGCAAAACAGCCTGCCCCTTGCCGTCATAACCTTCAGTGACGGTTTTTACCACCACGGGTTTGGCGTGTTTAGTGATCAGTTGACTGACCGCTTGTTGCAAGGTTTCCAGACTGTCCACCAACTGATATTCCGGAGTGGGAATCTGCAACCGGGTAAACAGGGCTTTTTCCAGGCCTCGATTCTGACAGACTTCCAGCGCGCGGCTCGAAGGGTAAACAGGTTTGTGTTTTTCAATGTCCCGTACCCGATCCACCGGCAGGTGCTCGAACTCAAAACTCACAACATCGACCTGAGCCAGAAACTCGGCCAGATGCTGATTATCAAGATCAATCTGTGTGGTGCCGATATCTGCACTGGGGCTGCCACTGGTATCGAGAAACACAAAACGCTGACCCAGTGGATATCCGGCCAGCGCCAGCATTTGTCCCAGTTGCCCTGCACCCAGAATACCTACACGCATGATTTCAACCCCTGGATTACTCAACTCGTGGATCAGGATGATCCAGTACAGCTTGTGTCTGCTGTTGACGGAAATTTTTTAATGCTGCTGCAACTTTTGAATCCTGCAGCGCCACAATCTGAGCCGCAAGAATACCGGCATTGGTGGCTCCTGCTTTGCCAATGGCCAGAGTTGCCACCGGTACACCACCGGGCATCTGTACAATCGACAGCAGTGAATCCATACCTTTCAGAGCCTGGGACTCAACAGGAACACCCAGTACCGGCAAACAGGTCTGGGATGCAGCCATACCCGGCAGGTGTGCAGCACCGCCCGCACCGGCAATAATGACCTGTAGACCACGAGATTCGGCTGTTTTTGCATACTCAAACAGCAGATCTGGAGTACGGTGGGCAGAAACGACTTGCACCTCATGGCTGACGCCCAGCTTGTCCAGCATGGCTACAGCATGTTCCATGGTCGGCCAGTCCGACTTGGAACCCATGATCACGCCTACTTGTGGCTGCATC
>NZ_JACUUA010000080.1 GCF_014859565.1 Marinospirillum sp.
AAGCTTCCAGTTCAAAGCTGGTGGTGTGTTGCTGAACAAAACCATTTCAGCAGGACTGGCGGATTATCCCACCGATGGTCAGGCCTTCTGGCAAGTACTCAAGTACGCGGATGTCTCCCTCTATGCTGCTAAAGACGGCGGTCGTAATCAGGTGGTACGTTTTACACCCGAGCTTTGGATATCTGAAGAAAAATATTAACGGAGTTAACTCTTGCTGAATCACTTGGAGCGCTTGGCTCAACGCTTGGCCTTCCTGAAAATACCAGCCCTGTTGCTTGCCGCCACAGGGCTGATTCATTTTGTGCTGACCCTGCAACTCCCCGGTATCCTGTTGGTGTCCTGGGCACTACTGCTATACAGCTTTTTAAATCTGTTCCACCGCCTGCCTGCCGCCGCCCAGCCAGATCAGGGCTTTTTTAAACGCCTGAAAATGCGTGTGCACCGCAGTGGTTACTGGCTGCTGCTAATCGTTTTTGTATTTCTCACCCTTGCCATTCTGATGATGACCCTGCGTGGCCTGTTACTATTTTTCAGCAGTTAAGCCGTTCAAAATGCCGAGTGTTCTTGTAAGGCATCTTCATAAAACCGGACACACCCAGACCTTTGATCTGCGGAATAGCTGCACGGATGCGCTGCAAACAGGCGGCAAACTCCGCCTCGCGTGAGGCATCCAGCAGCACATAATAACTGTGCACCTTAAGGTGTTTTGGCAGGGCTTCAAAAATGATCAACCCCGTGTGACGAAGGGTATTGAGGTGAGCAATTTCATCCAGAATTGCCGGTGGTAAATGCAACAGTTCATCTGGGTCATCACCATCCTCAAAGTAGGAATGACTAAGGCTGCTATCCTCTGCAGCCGGGGTCGGCAGCACTTCATAAGGCAATAACCAGTCATCCGGTGGCACAAAAAGCTGGTTTTCATTGTCCCGCTCCAGATGCCGTGTGGCACGAGCATCAAACATACAACACTTGAACACTCCTTCTTGCCGGTTGATGGCTCTTGCCAGAGTCACCAGATTATTCACTGAATCCACAAAAGACTGACGCAAGGCTGGATCATGCAGTTTCAGATTGGAATCCACCAGCAGTTGTTGCCCTTGCCAGTGAATCGCCAAACCACCCAGCAGCGGGTATTTACCCAAGCGACTGACTGCTGCCAGAAAGGCTTTTTCCGTGTCACCCATGCCCTGCAGGAAGTTTTTGTAATACTTCTCCAGCTCCACATCATTAATACCCGCCAGCAGGCTTAAATCCGGTTGTTCCGCCCGTAAAAAACTGCGGCGCGAGCTGTACACCACCGTTTCCAGCGCCTCCCGCTGTTCAGTCACCCAAACCGGCAACTCTGGCCGTATCTCTTGTTGTATCTCAGGGTCAGTCTTATCCGGCAGCACCCAGCGCTTTAAGTGATGCGCCTGTTGTATCATCCGGTCACCGGCTTCTCGCCGTTGTTGCGGATCACCGGCCAGCAACTGCTGCAGGGTTTCACCAAATGCCGCGGGCAAACCCAGCGACGTGGCCGGAATGGCATGAATACCGTGGCGACAGGATTGAGCCGACGCCAGTGCATAAAGGGTTGCAGCCAGCCCCTGTTCATCAAATCGAGGTGAACTCAACCCGCCATTTAACTGCTCATCACCGATAAAAAACACATCACCCAGCCGGGCATTACTGTCCAGAGCACCACCCAGCCCGAGAGCACTACTGCCAAGCGGCTGACCCCTGGCATCCAACTGGGCAAACACACTGGAGCCCCAATCAATCAGTTTGATGTTTTCTGTTTGTGGGTCAAACACAATATTGGAAGGTTTGATATCACCATGTACTACCGGCGCTTCACCCTGTTCGTTATGGTGATTGCGCAGGGCATTCAGCACCTCTACCAGTTGCCAGGCCAGCCGCAGGATCAGCCGAGCAGGCAAACGCCCCTGTAACAAAGACCAGGCTTCCAGATCCATACCCCGCGCCCGTTCCATCACCAGCACCGACTGGCGTGCCAGCCGGGTGTATTCATACAGGCGAGGAATAAACGGATGAATCACCTGCCCCTGCATCCAGGCTTCGTCTTCCAGACGATCCTGCACGGCCTGCGGCAGGTTGATACGAGAAAACTTGAACACATACTCACGGCCATCCGTGCCACGACCACCAAACACAAAACCGAACGCCCCTTTACCCACCAGCTCAATGTCATTAAAACCCAGCTGGCGCAACTGCTGCTGACACAGACTGATCCAGTCACGTACCTTCTGAGCATCTTCATGGCTCATCAGGTAAAGTGACTGCTCTTCATTGATGTAAAACTGCTGCAGCAGCGGCGTATCGGTAGCCATAACTGTCCTTTGCAGTGAATTATTTTTATGATGATGGCTCAAACAAAGCTGATTGCAAACTCCTGATATCCGGACTTTAACCCAACACCATGATCAAGCGTTCCTTTCGATACCTGACCCGCACCCTACTGCTGTTGCTGGCTTTAGTGGCAATCCCAGCATTAATGACAGCCTGCAGCCTGATGAAACCCACTGTACACTGGTCAGAGGCGGATCGTTCCAGCGCCGGATTGGCACCCCAGGCTGAAGCAGTTTCCGAGGCAGTGGTGCTGGTGTACGCAGCACGTACCTTCGGCTGGCGGGGCAACTTTGCCGTGCACACCTGGGTTTCCACCAAGCAAGCGGATGCTGATCATTGGCAGGTGCATGAAGTAATGGGCTGGCGTAGCCCGATTGTACGTTCCGGCCCAGACCTGCCGGATCGCCGCTGGTACGGAGCAGAACCCAGACTGCTGGCCGAACTACGCGGTGCTGAGGCTGAAGCAGCCATTCCGAACATCCTGAATGCCGTGCAGACCTATCCCTACCCGGATATCTACGAAGCCTGGCCTGGCCCCAACAGCAACACCTTTGTGGCCTGGTTAATCCGAGAAACCCCACAACTGGAAGTAGTGCTGCCAAATATTGCCATCGGCAAGGATTATCCAGCACCCGGTGCCTTCAACCGCACCCCCAGCAACAGTGGTTATCAGGCCTCATTGCTGGGTTATGCAGGCATTGCCACCAGTGTGCAGGAGGGGCTGGAAGTCAATCTGCTGGGACTGAACTTCGGTCTTGACCCCTGGCATCTGGGAATGAAGCTGCCCGGATTCGGGCAGCTGAGTTTCAGGAGTCCCTGGCCAGCAGGCCATCATGACGGAACATCGCCTTGATGCCTCGCACTGCCTGACGGATGCGGCTTTCGTTCTCGATCAGGGCAAAACGCACATAGTTGTCGCCATAATCACCAAAACCGACACCGGGTGAAACACACACCTTGGCCTCGGCCAGCAACTTCTTGGCAAACTCCAGTGAACCCATGGCCAGATATTCATCCGGGATTTTTGCCCAGATGTACATGGATGCCTTGGGTTTATCAACCATCCAGCCAGCTTCATGCAGGCCTTTCACCAGTGTATCGCGGCGTTTGCGGTACTGCTCGGTGATATCCAGCACACACTGCTGATCCCCTTCCAGCGCGGCAATGGCAGCCACCTGCAAGGGTGTGAAGGTACCGTAATCGTGATAACTCTTGATGCGTGCCAGCGCCTGCACCAGCTCAGCATTACCCACCATAAAACCGATACGCCAGCCAGCCATGTTGTAACTTTTGGACAGGGTGAAAAACTCTACAGCCACCTCACGCGCCCCTTCCACCTGCATGATAGACGGCGCTTTCCAGCCATCAAAAACGATGTCGGCATAGGCCAGGTCATGCACCACAATGATGTTGTGCTCCCGCGCCAATGCCACCACCCGCTCAAAAAAGTCCAGCTCTACACACTGGGCGGTTGGGTTGGATGGAAAACCCAGAATCATCATTTTGGGTTTGGGAATACTTTCACGAATTGCCCGTTCCAGCTCCACAAAAAAATCCACGCCGGGAATCAGCGGCACTGAACGCACCTGAGCACCAGCAATCACCGCACCGTAAATATGAATCGGATAACTGGGATTGGGCACCAGCACCATATCACCATGATCCAGGGTGGCCAGCATCAGATGCGCCAGACCTTCCTTGGAGCCGATGGTGACAATGGCTTCCGTTTCCGGATCAATCTGCACATCAAAACGCTGCTGATACCAGTTGGCAATGGCCCGGCGCAGGCGTGGAATACCGCGAGACGTGGAATAACCGTGGGTGTTTTCACGCTGAGCTACGGCACAGAGCTTTTCAACAATGTGCGGCGGTGTGGCGCCATCCGGGTTGCCCATGCTGAAATCAATAATGTCCTCACCACGACGGCGAGCAGCCATCTTCAGCTCAGCGGTGATGTTGAATACATAAGGAGGCAAACGGTCAATGCGGGAAAAACGGCGTGCAGAAGGCACACCAGAGGTGTCTTTAGTCATTTTACTCTCGTTAGCGTCAGCGCCGGGAACCGTCCCAGCGACGTGGGTCGAATATCCGACCCGGACAAAAGCATATAATGCCAAATGAAAAAAAACCAGAGCGTGGATTGAAAAATCGGCTTGTCTGAAACTCAGGCACTTTTCGGCAGCTTAGTTGCTTACTCACAGCACTTTTTGACGCTTGCGTATATACTTAATGACTCCGAGCAGAGTCAGATCGAAGTTTCTTTTAATGCCTGATTTCAAAAATGAAGCAGAAGAGCGGGAATTCTGGGAAAGCCACGACTCCCACTGACTACCTGGACTGGAGTCAGGCCAAACCAGCTTCGCTCCCAAAACTGAAACCATCAACCAAGACAATCTCACTCCGATTGCCGGAAACTTTGCTCGATCGGATCAAGATCGAAGCTAAGAAGCGTAATATGCCCTATTAATTACTGATCAAGGCCTAGCTTGCAGGTGATTTGAACAACAGCCGCCACACTTGAGTGTGCTTAGCAGGCGAATACCAGTCAGAAAAAGTCAGAGCCTGCAAATCATCTAGTCATCTGATCAAGGTAGCATCCGTAGAAATTTCCAGCCAGTACACCTGTGATTATGTCAGATGATGCATACAGCCACCTAAAAAGTACAGTTAAGTTTGCAAAGACTACAGGATACTAAAAAGATTGGATTTATCGGGTTGTTTCGCAATTGTTACAAACAGCCGACTAAACGTAGAAGTAGTGGTTAAACTTATGTTAGCACTCAACAAGCGTTGAAATGGTTTGAGGAGTGTGACAGATAGCCTCAGCATCAGGTGTGTGGAGCAGCCATACCATGTGGTAAATTACTCCTCAACCTCCTCAAAAAACCAACCTTGCGGGCGGACAATTTGTTGAGGCGAAAAATTTTGCAACGTGTGAACGTGCAAAATAAAGCAATATTGACCCACCTGTCACACATATAGAGAATACCACATTAGTATGCCCTTTTCAACGCCTTTCTTTCTAGAGCCTTTATTAAATCGAGGTCTTCCCACTTTACAAACCAATATATTTGCGAGATTTGATTCAGCATATCCTGGACACCAGCAGCATCAAAAGACTGTCCAGGCTCGAAAATCGACAAATATTCACCCAACATTTTTTCCTTAGTTGAGGAATCAACAAAAGGACAGCACAGTAAATCCAAAAACAAATAAACAGACTCTGCATCTTGCATCAAGTCAAATTTCTTCTTATAAATCCTTTCCAAAGCAAAATCTATTAGCTGATCCCTTTCATCCTTATAATCCTTTCGATCCCTGAAGTAGTAAAGCAGGCACACGATATCAAAATATGTAACATCTTCCGGATCCGCCTTGCTAAAGGCAAATTTAGATTTAGAGATTGCATAGTTTTCGCCAAAGCCACTGGTAGCAATAATAATATTTAGTCGCTCTAGCGAAATATAGCCATTCCGGTCATCATTCTTATCTCTTTTAAATTCAAGATTTTCAACATTTAAAACAACAAGAGATCTATAGGCAGCCAGATATCCAGCCAAATTATTTTTTATAAAATCATCAACAACAAGAATTATTCTTGCAACTTTCTCAGAAGAAGATACCGATGGACTTACGCTATAAAAGAAAAAAATTAGTCTTAGTAAAACAAAAAAAGCATCTCTGACCCGAATAGCCAAGCCCCAGTCTTCTTTTTCTTCTTGGCTATATACTTTGTAACTTTCGACCAGACGCAGAACTCTATTATACAAAACACCTACAACATACGGAGATACATCACTATATTTAATCTCAACACCCCCCATCAAAAGCTTCACATTATTTATGAAGCTTTGTTCAAGCTTATCCATCCTATTTATAAGTTTAGGATATATCACCTTTCCATTTAATCTAGAACCTTGTTCGAAAAGTGACTCATGCAGATCATAAACGACATTATTGACACCAACAACAACCCTAGACTTTAATGTAAAGAAAGGCCTCTCGCACCTGCTTATCTTCATCTCGTTAAAATGCATATTATAGAATGAAAGACTATCCTCCATCTCATCACAAACTATTTTTGCAATAGAGGCATCTTTAGAAAAAACAACATAATCATCAACATACCTCACAACCTCATAGTTTTTGCCAAAATATAATCCGTGTTTATTTTTTAGACTTATTTCCACCTTACGATCTATCTCTTGGAATATGATCTCAGCAAAAATCCTACTAAATTCAGAACCAACTGGTATTCCGTTCGTTTCATTATTATTGCTTCTTTGCATCACAGTATCAAGCTTTTGGCAAAATTGATTGCTATTACCAACAAATTTTTTTACATATTCTTTATTTTTGACAGCCCAAGAAATAGTATGCGTATATATAGAGTCAAAGCAATTTGCAACATCAAAAAACCACATTTGTGGAAAACGTTTTTCAAGATCAAAATATCTAGCTGAGTTAAAAAATTTATAAAACCTATCAAAACCACTATAGCTAAAAAATGAAGAAGCATGCTTTCTTTTAAGATCATCCTCGAGCGTATCTATATTTATCTCTTTATACTTTTTTATTGGCATCTCATCATTAGCATAGAATGAACTACCTACTTTGGAAGGCCGTCTTATAGAAAAGACACTTTTATCACAAAGATAAGTGATCGCATCAGAGTACTCGCCATATATGTGACAGTAGTTTTTTTGTGACCTAGGGTGGATCAGAGACAATGTTCTAAGACTGTTTTCATTTTTTATTATTTTATACTTCATTGGATAACTTTGCTTATTCTGATCTCTCATGGCATCAGCTTTATTTTTAGTCGCATCCTCACTAGGCGCAATCAACTTTACATAAAGAGACTTAACAATATTGAATTTATTATAATGCTTGCCTACAACCCTGTGATAATTAAGATAGCAACCATCATTAGAAAAAATGATTGGAACATCTGAGGGCAAGGTATCTGTCAGAACTGCCCTCATATAATCTTTTTTATCCAGAGATATCTTCCTGGCATTATTCATTTCCAAATCCTTACTATCTCAGCAAGCCTATTGTGGCTAAATCTTTTATGGGGCCTATTAATAAATCCATAAGAAAAATTAAACTTCAGCAACTCTTGTTTTTGTCTAAGCGAGAGGCTACCCGCATAAATTTTAGGCAGTCTTTTATCATTGCCAAACAATAGAAACCTCATGAATTTATCGATATGCGCCAATTGTAATGATGGGAAATCACAAGCCGAGTTATTATAATAAATACCCACAGGCATTATACTTGAGTTATCTTTTTTTACAAACTCTCTATTTGTTGACAAAAACCTAACCCTATCCTTAAGAAGTAAAAAATCACCTGTCTTTCCATAAGAATAGAAAGACTTACAAAGCTTATCCTTTATTCGCTTAATCTTACTTGGAGACAAGTCTACTTTTACTTTTCTGAATACTGCTGGTGCTACATCTCCATTCTCCACTTCAACTCCACCGTTGATTTTGGTTGGTAGAGGAGAATCAGCCACAACAAACCTAAAACCTAAAAAGTCAAATTGCGCCACGTCATTGTCATAATATATACTTCCAGCTTTTTTACGCTTACACAATACTTTAATTTCAGTTTTTGAACTATTGAAAAAGAGGCCTTTAGGTAGTGCACGGGTGACATCTTCCTGAAAAGCAATTGCGTCACACTCATTGGAGGCAACAATCAAAATATCATCAACAAACCTTGAATAAAAGAAAACATCATTTCTAGAGAGCACATATGAATCAAAATCTTTGAGATACAAATCAGATAATATTGAGCTTGTTTCTATGCCTCGCGGAACGCAAACTCCTTCTACTTCATAAAAATAATCAGCCATTCTTTTTATTATTTTTTTTGTGTGCATTGACAGAGCAGGAATATCTTGGACTTTTCTTTCAAGCTCCTCCTTTTGAATATTTTCAAAGAACGACTTTATGTCCAGTCTATATATATTATATGGCGTCCCATCAGCTAAAAACACTCGTAACTCTCTAGCAATCTTTGATCTTGACTTATTGCAACCTGCAAAAGATCTCTTTAAATACGAAACACATGTTCTAACCACAAGCCTCTGGGACAGACTTGAAAGAGAGAAGCTTTTCTTCTTACCAAGAAAAAAACAATTATAAATAATTCCATCAGGAAATAATCTGTCTGACTCCTCTACTGCTTTTTCCACTACGTTTTTACGATACTCATTATCCGAAAGTGAGCAGTCATTATAGAAATCTTTTTTAGAAAACTGTCTAGCTAGCGCTGACTCATTAAATGCCTGTATTCTACTCAAAGCCCCCCCTAGACCCCACGTGATCTTTTATTTTCAACACAAAATAACACCAACATATCATGGACATATATTAATATCCATACCAATATAATTGGTATTTCATCTTAGCTAATTTTGCAACCTGGTTACTCATCCACAAATAATTTTTGACCACTTTCAATAGCAATGGCACTCCACCATTCTTATCTTATTCTTATTGGCAGTTTTATGTAACTACGGTCTTACCTAAACTATTTTTACCATAACTGGTTTGTGTGACTACTCATTAACCGGCATTGAAAGAACGAATATTCTGCAGGCGTTGCTTGTGGATTTTCTCTGCACGGGCAAGAGATTCAACAACACTCTGCGAAACAGCCAGAAGAACCTTTTCCATGTCTGCATCATTTGAGTAAAACAATTTGTCCTCACGTACCTCAACTGGCTGGCTTTCGGTCTTGTGTTTCATGAAACCTCCACAATATGAGTAAACCTGTTTTGATTATTACGCAGTGCCGCTAGTATGGCAACCAGCTCACCCACCAGATCATTGCCTCAATGCCGATACCTTTGACTTTGCAGCCTCCATCCCAGACGCGTCCTTTGTTTCGTCTGGCCTGGCCGATTTTGTTGTCCAATTGCACTATCCCGTTGCTGGGATTGGTGGATACCGCCGTGCTGGGGCATTTACCGGATGGTCGTTATCTGGCTGCGGTGGCGCTGGGTGCGGTGGTATTCAGTTTTTTGTACTGGAGTTTTGGTTTTTTACGCATGGGAACTACCGGTTTGGTGGCTCAGGCCTGGGGTAGGCAGGATCAACCGGCTCTGGGGCGTTTGATTTTTCAGGCTCTGGGGCTGGCATTGCTGTTAGGGCTGGCTTTGCAACTGCTGCGTCCTTTTATTCCCTTCTTGTTGTCCCTGTTGGATGGCGGCGCTGAAACACGCCAGCTGGCAGCTGAATACATCACCATCCGCCTGTGGAGTGCCCCTGCCGTACTGATGCAGTACGTGGTGCTGGGTGTTGCCATCGGCCTTGGGCGCAGTCGAGTCGTGCTGGTGCTGCTGATATTAGTTAACGGTATAAATATCCTACTGGATCTCTGGTTTGTACTGGGGCTGGGTATGTCCAGCAACGGTGTGGCTCTGGCTAGTCTGCTGGCAGAATGGATCGCCGCTATCGCTGGGCTGTTCTGGTTGTTGCGCACCTGCCAAAATCTCGGCATTCAATTGTTACAACCCACAGCAGATGCCGCTGCTTTTAAACGCCTGATCAAGGTGAACAGTGATCTGTTTGTTCGTACCCTGGCACTGCTGTTGGCTCTGGCTTTTTTCACGCGTCAGGGTGCCCAGCAGGGCAATGAGGTGTTGGCCGCCAATGCGGTGTTGATGCAGCTGGTGATGTTATCCAGTTATCTGCTGGATGGTTTTGCTCAAGCGGTGGAAGCACGTTTTGGTGCTGCTTTTGCCCGCAGCCATCAGGAAGCAGTGCAGGTTTTTCGTGCCGGGCTGTTTTTATCAGTCGTCACCGCTTTGCTGCTGACATTGCTGGTCTGGCTGGGTGGTGCGTGGTTGATCCACCGGCTTACTGATCTGCCGGAAGTGAGGCAACTGGCAGAAAGCCACCTGCCTTGGTTGTGGCTGATTCTGCCGGTTTCACTCTGGTGTTATCTGTTTGATGGGGTATTCATCGGAGCCACCTGGACGGATGCCATGCGCAACACCCTGCTGGTATCTGTTGGTGGTTATCTGCTGGCCTGGTGGTTATTGCAGGATTGGGGTAATCACGGCCTCTGGGCTGCTTTTCTGGTATTTAATGCCCTGCGAGGGTTAACACTGGGCTGGGTATTCAGAAAACGCTTTCACGCGACCACACCCGATATTCCACCCCCTCACCATAACTATTGAGTTTGTGTTGCAGTTCGGCATCTGGCTGCTGCACCACAAACCCCCAGCGCTGCCAATAATCACCGGAACCCTGTACCGCCACCAGACAAGCCACATCCAATCCAGCCTGAGTTAGCGCAGTAAAAAAAGCCTGGATTAATGCCCGACCAGCACCCAGCTTGCGCCCTACCGGTGCCACCGCCAGATCATGCAAATAAAAACAATCTGGCTGTTGTGGCAACTGGCATTCTGGGCTGTTCAGCGTTAGCAGCTGATGCAACAACCAAGGCAGGGATAACAAATAAGCCACCACCCTGCCCTGATATTCAGCCACAAAACAGCTATCCGGTGCTGCCGCCAGCTTGGCCCCCATTGATTGGGCTGACTCTGGCTCCACCTCGGTGTAACACAGCGCCTGAATGGTCAGAATGGCGTCCAGATCTTTCATACTGGCACTTCTGATCTGTATTTCATTCATTATCACCCCCCCTACCATTAGTTTTCCGCGAGGAAACCACCGGACTGACGCGCCCACAACTGTGCGTACAGTCCACCACTGGCAATTAGTTCTTCATGGGTGCCGCTTTCAACAATACGTCCCTGATCCATCACCACCAGCCGATCCATCTGGGCAATGGTGGACAGGCGGTGGGCAATGGCAATCACTGTTTTGCCCTGCATCAGGCGATTAAGGTTGTCCTGAATGGCTGCTTCCACTTCCGAATCCAGTGCCGAGGTGGCTTCATCCAGAATCAGAATCGGTGCATCCTTCAGCATTACCCTGGCAATGGCAATACGCTGACGCTGACCACCGGAGAGTTTTACGCCCCGCTCACCCACATGGGCATCCATTCCCTTACGTCCTTTGATATCTTCCAGCGCGGGGATAAAGGCATCAGCCTGTGCCTGGACTGCTGCATGCCATACGTCTTCTTCTGTGGCATCAGGTTTGCCATAACGGATGTTGTCCCGTACTGAACGGTGCAACAACGAGGTATCCTGACTGACCATACCTATCTCGGCACGCAGGCTGTCTTGCTGCACTTCAGCAATGTTCTGCCCATCCACCAGAATACGTCCGCCTTCCAGATCATAAAAACGCAGCAGCAGATTCACCAGTGTGGATTTTCCGGCACCCGAACGCCCCACCAACCCGACTTTTTCACCCGGTTTGATATCCAGTGACAGGTTTTCGATCACTCCCGAACCCTTGCCGTAATGAAAACGTATGGCATCAAAATGAATGCCACCCTGCGCCACCTGCAAGGTGGGTGCATTGGGCAGATCTTCGACCATCTGGGGTTTGGAGATGGTGCCAATACCATCCTTAACCGTGCCGATGTTTTCAAACAAGGAGGCCACTTCCCACATGATCCACTGGGACATGCCGGACAGGCGCAACACCAGACCCAACGCCACTGCCACAGCACCAACACTAATCAGCTCACCTAACCATAACCAGATGGAAAGACCTGCCACCGACAGCAGCAACAAAGAATTCAGCAGGTAAAGACTGGTGTTAAAACCCGTTACCAGCCGCATCTGTTTGTGTACTGTCACCAGAAAATCACCCATACCTTCACGGGCAAAAGTGGACTCACGCTGGGCGTGGGAAAAGAGTTTTACCGTCTGGATGTTGGTGTAGGCATCCACCACCCGCCCAGTCATGATGGAACGGGCATCAGCCTGTTGTTGTGCCACTCGCCCCATTACCGGGATAAAAAACCGCATCAGCAGGATATAACCCGCCAGCCAGACCAACAGCGGCAGCATCAAACGCAAATCAGCAAAAGCAACAATCACCAGCGTACCGATGAAATACACTGAAACGTAGTTCAATACATCAATCAGCTTGATGACACACTCACGCACCGCCAGTGAAGTCTGCATCAGCTTGGTGGCAATACGCCCAGCAAATTCGTCCTGATAAAACGCCATCGACTGTTTCAGCAGATAACGGTGTACCGTCCAGCGGATACGCATAGGGTAGTTGCCCATCAATACCTGAAAACTCAGCAGCGAATGCAACAGCACCATCAGCGGCAGGCCAAGAATCACCAGCGCCATACCCAGCAGCTTCCAGCCTTCAGTCGCTATAAAGGTTTCGCGGTTCTGCACCGACAACCAGTTGACCACCTCACCCAGAAAACTGAACAGCCACACTTCCACCAGCGCAATACACGCCATCAACACAGCGGTTGTGGCAATCCACGGCCAGGCACCACGGGTGAAATACAGACAAAACCCCAGCAGAGAACTCGGTGGCTCTTGGGGTTCTTCTGACGGGAAAGGATTTAAACGGGATTCAAACCAGCGCAACATGTCAGGCATCCTGCAAAAAATGAAAGCGATCACTTTAACATAAAATATAGACTAACCGGTCAACTTCGTTTAAACCCGGCAAAACCCACCTATTGCTTGTTGCAAACCTGACAGTCCACCCCACAAACCCGCACCACAAGCCAGTTAATCAACCGGCACAAGCCTTGCATCAACCCCTGCAAACTGTCTTTTAGGAATTCAGAGCAAGAGGCAAATCAATGAAACATTTTCTGGACTGGAGTGGCTACAAGGATGCCGGTATGGGTGATGCCTATGCTGATATACCCAAACAAGGCGGTGATTTTGCCAAGGCTGTGGCGGTGTGTATCAACAGCCGCCAGTGTGAAACCCAGGATCGTGGTGTGATGTGCCCCAGTTACCGGGTCACCCAGAATCCATCACTAACCCCCGGTGGCCGAGTAAAACTGCTGAAACAGGCATTAAACAGTGACTCAGCCGAAAGCCTGATGCGGGATAAAACCCTGGCCGAAGCCATGGATATGTGTGTTGGCTGCAAGGGTTGCAAACGCTAGTGTGAAAACAGCGTGGATCTGGCACAAATCAAGATTGAATACCTAGCACAGCGCCAGCAGCTGCGTGCACCCAGCCTGCGTACCCGGTTGTTTGCCCACCTGCCTCGCTGGTTGTATCGCTGGCCGTTACTGGGGCGTTTGCCTCATTGGTACAACCGTTCTACAGGATTACAACAACTACTCAGCCGTTGGCTGGGTCTGGCTAAACGTGATTTTCCGGTCACCCAAACCCAACCCTTTGATGATCGTGCCCTGCCAACCCAAGCCACCGATCTTAAACTGGTGTTATTTGTGGATTGTTACAGCCGCCATTATCAACCGGAAGTCGCAGAAGCCGCGATTGAGCTGTTACAAGCAGGGGGATGTGAAGTGCAGCTGGTCTACCCGCTGCTCAATGCCATCGATCCAGATCGGCCTTTGTGTTGTGGGCGAACCTATCTGGCACAAGGCTTGGTAAAACAGGCCAAAGAAGAAGCCTTGCGAGTGATCAATGCTCTGCTGCCGTGGGTTGAGCAGGGTTATCCAGTGGTGGGGCTGGAACCTTCTTGCCTGCTGGCAATACGAGATGATTACCGGGCACTGGGGCTGGGGGATGCAGCAGATAAAGTCAGCCGACAAGCCTGGTTGCTGGAGGAGTTTCTGGCACGGGAGTTACGCAGTGGCAAGCTGCAACTGGCTTTCACTCCAGACCCGGATGGAAAACCCCTGCTGGTACACGGCCACTGCCATCAAAAAGCTGTAGGAGCCATGAAATCCATGCGTAAGGTGTTGGGTTATCTGCCGGATACTCAGGTGGAATTTATAGAGGCCAGTTGTTGTGGCATGGGTGGCAGTTTTGGTTATGAACAGGAACACCTGGCTTTGTCTCAGGCCATGGCTGAA
>NZ_JACUUA010000367.1 GCF_014859565.1 Marinospirillum sp.
TTCGCTGGTCAGTACCTGTGTGCCTTTTATTTTTACGGCGGCTATAGATACCAGCTCAGCTTTCTGTGGATCGAGATCCGTCATTTCGCAGTCCAGAGCAACAATTTCATCCCCTTCATAAGTATCAAACATAAAGGAGAATTCACCATCTTTCTGACTCCAGCGATCTGTTGCTGTTCTTATTGTTTTCAGCACCATGTTGTTTACCTCTCGAGATGATAACGATGTGACATCCTTGACTTGAACTCTTTAACCAGATGCAGTGCCTCACGCAGCAGGTCACGATCCAGTTTGTTCAATTCCACCGCTGTGATCAGGTTGGCCTCATCTGCATCGGCCTGGCCTTCGGCTGCTTTAAGCTGTTGCTGGAGTCGTAAACGACTCATTACAGCCAGAGCCTCTGAAAGATCATCAGCAAAGTCTTTCTTGATTATGCGCTGTTCAGCCAGTTTTTCTAGCCGGACAAAAGTATTGGTTTCACGGATTTTATGCTGCAGCGCCATGCTGCGTACACCATGTACAATCGGGAAGATACCGCCTTTTTTGATGTCCATACCATCAGAGCTTTTTAAACCACCAAAAAAGGTCAGCGGAGTGCTGAAACGACGCAGTGGCATGGCAAAGTAAGAATAAAACACATCGTTACCAGCCAGTTTTTCATAGAGTGATTCCCGCACCCGGTTAAACAGCTGTGCATCACCGGCCACCGCATGGGCATCCACAAAAATGGCCAGATTCATCAGGCCGGTTCCTTCTACCGAACCGCACCACTTCTGCAGGCGTTTTTTCCAGTCTGATTCCCGCATCACCCATTCTGGGTTGGAAACCATGATGTTGCCTTTACACAGCGGATAACCAAAATCCAGCAGGGTTTGGGTAAACTTCTGCATCACCTTGTCACATTCCGGCCAGTCCAGATCATCCGCCAGAATCAGTGCATTATCCTGATCGGTTTTGAGTACCTGCTCACCACGGCCTTCACTGCCCATTACCAGCAGGCAGACTTTGTTCTGTACCTCCTGCGGCACCAGATACTCAAAAGCCTTGGCAATAATACGGCCATTCAGTGCTGCCAGCAGATCCATAGCAAAGCGTATTTTTACCCCCTGAGAAACCAGACCACTGATCAGAGCGGTGGTTCCACGGGCAGCACGTGCCAATTCATCCAGATTGGCTGCACGCTCTATCTGCAAACCGATAACGTGGGACTGACTGGAGAAGAAGCTCAGTACATCGGTCAGCTCAACCATACCGGCTAGTTTTGGACCATCAAACACCACCACACGCTGAATTTTGTGGCGGGTCATCAATACTAGAGCATTAAACAGAAAGTCCTCTTTCTGCACTGTTAGCAGGTTATAACTGGCCAGTTCACAGATATCGGCATCTAGTGTCATGCCTTTCAGAACCACCCCTTCCAGTAGGTCAGTTCGTGTCACCATGCCAAACTGGCTGCCCTTGCGTACCAACAGGCAATCGGCATGTTGCTCACGCATGGTACGTGTTGCTTCGGTAATGCTGGTGCCGGAATCCAGCACCACCGGCTCTGTCAGCACCGAGGCACCCACTTTTGCCAGCATAAAAGCGGACATGTCACTGCCACCCTGCTGCTGGCTGCGACGGCTTTCGAGTAGGCGAGCTTTTTCTGTCAGTGAGTTTTGGAAATAGGCAGCAAAGGCTTCATTGTCTTCCATCAACTTCAGGAAAACTGCTTTGGGAATCAGCCAAGCTATGGTTTCTTCAAGAGTGCGAAAGGTATAACGACTGGTGCCGTTGATGATACTGATGGCACCAAAAAGGTCTTCCTGAGCGTACTCCCTAATCATGCCACCATCAGGATCTGTTTCGGCAAGACGAGGGTCAATTTCTGCCACTGCCCCTTTCATTACTACAAAAACATATTCACTGGAATGGCCAGCCTCGATGATCATCTCATCCAAGCCAAAATAACCTATATCCAAGCGGGTTAATAATTGTTGCTGGGATTCTTCTGTCAACAGGTCAAAAGGGGGGTGAGACAGATCAAACTCATTGCTCATGCTATTTTCCTTATTTTCATAAGCTGCTGCAGCATCAGTAACCACCGATGCAGGAAGTTACACATCGTCTGAATCTAACAAACCCCCACCTTTGCCGAAAGGTGTACTTTAGTCTCAGGGACAAACCACACGATATAGATCAGTTGTAGGTGCAAAAACCTGCATACCACTCAGTTTTAATTCACCAGTCTCACTCACGGGAACACGTTCCCCTGTATTACAGTTCAGCAGATACGCCTGATGAGTCAGACGATCCATATATTCTTTTTCAAAACGATAAATAACAAACTGGGCAATT
>NZ_JACUUA010000368.1 GCF_014859565.1 Marinospirillum sp.
TTCAAAATCCGGTTCCCGCGAGGGAGTGTCGGTTCGAGTCCGACCACTGGTACCATTACCCCTTAAAAATCAAGTACTTAGAAGCGGTTTAAGAAGCTGCCCAACATAAAACCCAACTTCTCAGAAATGGTTAAAAAATAGCCAGTTAATAGCTTTTAATGGCAAAAAAAAGCCCCGTTATGGGGCTGTATGGTTCAGGCTACCTCGTGGGTATCGCGTATCTGAAGAGAATGTTGGTTGTGTGCCAGTTGCAGATACTCCATAGTGCGCCTTGCAGTCGCTGCCCGACCTGAGGCTTTGGCAGGAACCGTAAAGCTCAGGCGCGGTTGACCGCCTTTTTCTTTAGCTAGCCGAGCGATCATCTTCCACTGCATCAGGCTGGATTCATTCATGCCGGCAAGTAGCTGTTCGACCTCAGCAAGCAATCCTCCCACCTGCTCTAGCCGGTCATCCCATGCGGCCAAAAAATCATCGGCCTCTTTTGCCAGCTTGCGACCTTCTCGGCGTTTTGCTTCCAGCTCATTTTTACGGATTTCAATTTCAAGTGGCTGCACCTGCCGGCTCAGGAATTTTCGTTGTACTTCCAGGTCATCAATTTTAGATTGGATTTCATGCGCTGCTGACTGATCGCCACCGGCGGCGGCTTTGTCGAAGTCTGCTTCCAGCTGGTCGCGTTTTTCGCAAATGGCTTCAAGCTCATCACTGACTTGTTGCAGGCGCGTTTTAGGGTCTTGCTTGCTCATACGGGTTTACCCTCGCTCAATAATTTTTTGGTTCGTTCGTAGCTGGCTTTGTATGCCTCGCTTGTTGGATCTGCGACCAGAATCGGGCGCTGCTCAGTATCGACCTTTGCCACCGGCTCAGGCTTTGCCACCGGATGCGGCTCCAGACTTTCAAAGCGCGTAACTCTCATTACTTTCTGTTGCATAATTGCATCTCTCTTTTTTGCTGATTGATTTTCCGCTGATTTTCTAACGCCACCATCCACCAGGGGCGGCGGCGTGATCCTCGCTTGCTGTCCATTATCCGGGCTTCGTCTGCGGCTCCGGTCTGATCTCTAAGTGTCAATTTCATGCTTGAGTCCTGTTCACTAATTTCCGGGAATGGTCAGTTTCGGGCTTGTCGATATGTAAAACGGCTCCGACTTCGCCAGTCACGCCACAACAAATAAACACCGTGGTCACTCGCTGGTCATCCGCCTTAGCATTTGCCTTTTGCTCAAGCTGTGACAGGCGTTTGGATAAAGTCGCGCTTACCATTGGCATTCCCCGCTATCCGCTTTTTTTTCAAGCCGCTCTATCCGCGTCAGTAATTCATCAATTTCGCTGATCCTTGCCAGTGAGCTAACGGCCTGTACCATCTGACCAGCAATGTCAGGAGCCATCTCGCCAGCCGCAGCAGCGTCAACAAAAGCCCATGCGGTGCCGGCTAGACCTGCATCAGAGGCAAGCTCAATACTCACCGGCGCGGATTGTGGTTTCAGAGTAGGTGCAATTCTGTCCAGCACCATCTTTGCAGCCTGCATATCACCCTGCAAAGCGGCCTCTATCACACGGTCGACCACCTCAGCTCCATGCGCCCGTAACTGTTCGCGCAACAAACTAGAGGCCTGCCTAGGCCTGCCGGATGGATTGCCGCTTGCACCCTTTTGGAATTTTCCGTCCTTGGTGCGCAACGGTTTTTCTTTCGTCATCACATAAGCCTTATTTGTGTCAATAGGATTATTGTAAAGAATTGTTAGTGCAGGTTACAAGTGTTTATCAGGATTTATTTTTGAGGCTAACAGGGAGGTACTGGATTGCTGGTCATTTTTTGACCAGTGCAGGGCTTCATTCACGATAAGCAAATTATCATGAACGGTTTTAGAACCAGAAACGGGTTTTTAGTCACTGCTTTGGTTATAAGGGATGGGCTTTTTATACCTGAATCCAGCCTGCCTATCAGGTACCAGGGTAGGGGTGTTTCTCAGTGGTTTTCATGGCATCCGGCGCCAAACTTTCTAATAATCCATTCATAATAAAAACACCGGGAAGTCGGGTATTTAGTAAAGCGAGTTTTCTCGCTTTAGGTCTCAGCAAAAATGCTTTTACCAGATAATCTGGTATTTGCACCATAGGGCGTGAATTTCACGGATTAAACTGCTACAGGGGTAGCAATTAGGTGCCCCCACTTTTGGGGGCACCATAGGGCTGACTTTTCAGCCGTCAGGTTACGGTTAAAACGGATTTGGTTCGGTGGTGCGCGAATGCTTTTCGTTTACCCTTTCCCGGTTCAATCGGGAAAGGGGTTAGCCGGTCTTGGTGGTGTGCGAAAATTTTGCATACCCCCAATT
>NZ_JACUUA010000369.1 GCF_014859565.1 Marinospirillum sp.
TTTTGTTGGCAAACAACTACTGGGTAGCCTGAATATCGCAGATCATCAACCGAGGCATTTTGAAGCTGGTGAAGTTAAGCGTTTACGTGATCTGGCAGTATGGACTGGAGCTTTGCTGGAGCTGCATTTGTAAGATATAACGAGGTGTGTTTTAAGAGAGAGCTTTTTGATTGACGCTGTTTTTGCCTTGTACTACTAATAACCTGTAAATAACAGGCCGAGGGATAAAGCATGAGCACTGCACCGTTGATAACAGGGAAAAAAACTGGATTTGCTACCCGTATCACCTTAATGATTATGGGTTTGCTGTTGGTGTCGATAGCCTTGCTGATGAGTCTGGTGATGATGCAATACCGCCAGACCCTGACCGAGGATGTGCTCAGTGATTTGCGTAGTTTGAGTCAAAGCAGTGCAGAATCTTTCACTGAATGGCTGCTGGCTCGTCAGGATGAAATGCGTTATCTGGCCAGCATTGACTATGCGGTGAACCTGGATCGTGAAGCAACCGCCATGATGATGGCAAAACTGGCCGAGATGGATGGTTTTTACGACACCATTTTTTTGGTTGGTTCAGAAGGGCGGGGGTTGGCTGGTGTTAGTTATCAGCAGGGGCGTGCCAGAGTTCTGAGTGCAGATGAGGCTGATGCATTTAATGTTGCAGATCGTGCCTGGTTTCGATCAGCCATATCTGGGCAGGATACTTTTTCACAGCCGGTTATTTCACGTGCAACCGGTAATCAAGTCAGTACTGTTGCCATTCCCATACGCCGTAATGGTCAGGTTATAGCGGTGATGCGTGGGGCTGTGCAGATTAATACCCTGGTGGATCGTCTGGCGGCCATGTCACGGAATGAGGGCACCGAAATCTACATGTTAAATGCTGAAGGGCGTGCCATCACTCCTGCTGCCTCAATCATTAATGTTGAGGAGCCACTACAAACAGAGGCAGCAGTTGCCGCCCGTAACCGTGCCAGCATGACCGGACAGTATCAGAATGCAGCCGGTGTTCCGGTGATTGGCAGCCTGTCCTTTATTGATCTGCTTGGCTGGGGTCTGGTGATGGAAACTGAATCCTATGTTGCCATGGCTGACTTGCGACGTATGGTGGTTGTGGTACTGGTAATTACCCTGCTGGTTCTTGTTGTATCCGTGGGGGTTAGCCTGTTGCTGGTGCGCTCCATTACCCGCACTCTGGGAGGAGACCCTGCTTACGCAGCTGACATAGTGCATCAGGTAGCTGATGGTGACTTAAGTCTGGCGATTCAACTTAAAAAAGGTGATACCAACAGTCTGCTGGCTTCGATCAGTACCATGCAACAGAAGCTGCGCACTACCTTGTTAGAAATCAGCAGTTATTCAGATCAGGTTGCTTCAGCTTCCACCCAGCTGGCACAGGTGAATGAGTTGACCAGTCAGGGCATTCATAAACAGGTGGAAGAAATCACCAGCTCTGCCACCGCCATGACAGAAATGACCGCCACCCTGGAAGAAGTGGCACGCAGCACCCAATCCACCGCAGATGCTTCTACACGTGCAATGAATGCGGCAGAAACTGGTCGCACGGCAGTGCGTAATACCCTTGCGACAATTAATGAGTTGAGTGAGGAAGTGAGTCACGCCACCACTACCATTAATGAGCTGAAATCCGACAGTGACCAGATTGGTAAAATACTGGTGGTTATTCAGGATATTGCTGAACAAACCAACTTGCTGGCATTAAATGCAGCGATTGAGGCAGCCCGAGCTGGAGATACCGGGCGGGGTTTTGCGGTTGTCGCGGATGAAGTGCGTAATCTGGCCAGTCGTACCAAAGCCTCCACAACAGAAATCCAGGCCATGATTGATAAATTACAGCAGGGTGCAGATAAAGCGGTGACAGCCATGTCGGTCAGCCTTGAGGGCACACAGGCCAGTGTTGCCAGTGCCAAGGATCTGGATGACAAACTTAACCATATTGCTCAGGCTGTTCAGGAAATTGATCAGAATGCCCAGCAGATTGCCAGCGCAACCGAAGAGCAGACACTGGTTTCACGGGATATCAATGAAAGCATACACAACATCAGTGATGTCTCGGAGCAGACCGCTGGGAATGTGCGTGAGTCATCTGATGCCAGTGAATCATTAGCACAACTGGCCGAGCGTCTGAAGGGCATGGTGGCACAGTTCCGAACCTGAACTGTGGTAATATCGGGTTTGTATCCCAACCTTTTAGGAAGTGTTTCCAGCATGGCTGAAAAAGAAGAAGCAGCACCCTCCAACCTGATCTGGATAGATCTGGAAATGACCGGGTTAGATCCGAACAAGGAACGTATTATTGAAATTGCCACCA
>NZ_JACUUA010000370.1 GCF_014859565.1 Marinospirillum sp.
ATTTCAGGACAGCATAAACCCTTCACTCCTCAAAGCCTGGCTGGGATTTTATACAATTGAAGTCCAGACCCACGTGCGAATAAAAGCGCTTCAGCCGGTGAGTATTGGTTTTGCGGATTTTCCAGCTGACAATCGAGATCACCCTATTGCCTTGTGTTCGATGCTGCCGATCTTCAAGTTTGAGCCGGTTCAAAGCCGTGAATAGAGGTTGCGTCAGAATTCATGGGTAACCTTGGAAAAGAAAAATGGCGACCACTACAGGGGGCGCAGTGGTCGCCTAGTCGAGCAAGTGCGTAGGACAAACTTCCTTATGTGCCGCTAACGATTGAGGTGATAACAGACAAAGACCTCGGTAAACCGAAACCTGATTCTCAAGCATGGAAGGGGTCTTGTGAAGGTGGCGTAATGTCGCAGAAATGCACGCGGGGTCGGAATCTTTTATACTGCGTGACTGAACTGCAGTTTATCATTTCTCTGTCATCAAGGTTAACAAGCATGACTGTGCGCACCCGTATTGCTCCGTCCCCGACCGGCGACCCCCATGTTGGAACCGCTTATATTGCCCTGTTCAATTTATGTTTTGCTCGTCAGCATCAGGGAAAATTTATCCTGCGTATCGAGGATACTGACCAGCAACGTTCCACCACTGAATCCGAACAGCAGATTTTTGATTCACTGCGCTGGATGGGTTTAGAGTGGGATGAAGGCCCGGATGTTGGTGGTCCCTTTGGCCCTTACCGCCAGAGTGAGCGGCGCGACATTTATGCCGGTTATGCTCAGGAGTTACTGGAGAAAGGCAAAGCATTTAAATGTTACCGTACGACTGAGGAGCTGGATGAGTTGCGTCGTGAACGACAGCTGGCCGGCCAGTCCACCGCATTAAAACCTTCTGATCTTTACCTGCCAGAAGAAGTGGTCAGAGAGCGCGAAGCAAACAACGCCCCTTATGTAGTGCGGATGCTGGTGCCGGAAGAAGAGGGTGCCTGTGTGATTGATGATTTGCTGCGCGGACGTATCGAGTTGGACTGGAGTATGGTGGATGCCCAGATCCTGCTGAAATCGGATGGGATGCCCACCTATCATCTGGCGAACGTAGTGGATGACCACCTGATGCAGATTACTCACGTTTTGCGTGGTGAGGAATGGATCAACTCAGCACCAAAACACAAGTTGTTGTATGAATACTTTGGCTGGGATATGCCGGTACTCTGTCACTTGCCATTGCTGCGTAATCCAGACAAATCAAAACTATCCAAGCGCAAGAACCCCACCTCCATCACCTTTTACAAGCGCATGGGTTATCTGCCACAGGCACTGATCAACTATCTGGGTCGTATGGGTTGGTCGATGCCGGATGAAAGTGAAAAATTCAGTCTGCAGCAGATGATTGAACACTTTGATATCCAGCGGGTATCACTGGGCGGGCCGGTGTTTGATGTTGAAAAACTCAGCTGGTTGAATGGTCTGTACCTGCGGGAAGATCTGAGTGATGAGCAGTTTATTGCTGAACTGATGAAGTGGGCATTTAACAGCGATTATGTGAAGCAGATCATTCCACAAATCCGTCCGAGAGTGGAAACCCTGTCGGATGTGGCACCTCTGGCGGCATTTTTCTTCAGTGGTCTGCCAAAAGTGACCAAGGCGAATTATCTGGCGCTGGGTGTAGAGGAAGAAGCGCTGGTTGAGCTGATGCAGTTTCTGGTATGGGAGATGGATAGTCTGCGTGAGTGGAATAAGGATGCCATCCTTGAACGAATTCGCGCCCTCAGTGAACACGCCGGTCTGAAAATGAAAACCTACCTGCAGCCGGTTTTTGTAGCGATCAGCGGCAGCACCACTTCCACTTCGGTATTGGATGCCATGGTGATTATCGGACCTGATATGAGTCGTGCGCGCTTGCGTCATGCGCTGAACTTGCTGACGGAAGGTGGTGTGTCGAAGAAGCAGGCGAAAAAACTGGAAAAGGCTTACCAGATTTTTCAAGCGCCAAAAGACCACTGAATTTATTGAAAAAAAGGCTTGACGGTGTGTGTAACCAAGACTAACATACGCACCGTCTTCCGGACATTGTGGGGCTATAGCTCAGCTGGGAGAGCGCTTGCATGGCATGCAAGAGGTCAGCGGTTCGATCCCGCTTAGCTCCACCACTCGCATTTTGCATCTTTTATGTATTTGTGTGAGTGCAGAAGTATAAACGTCCCATTCGTCTAGTGGTCTAGGACACCGCCCTTTCACGGCGGTAACAGGGGTTCGAACCCCCTATGGGACGCCACTTCTCTTTTTATCCACATGTTTCCCGTCAGCCAATCGCTTTAG
>NZ_JACUUA010000081.1 GCF_014859565.1 Marinospirillum sp.
TTGTATGTTATCTCAAAATCAGTTGGCTCAGGCTTAGGTTGACACACAGGGTCCCGCACCAGTGGGCAGTGCCTATTCAGTATCCCCAGGTGCAGGGTGCTGATGGGCACTCTGGCTTTCATGACCTGAATCAGGAAGCCATGAAGAAAGCAATGGTTCAGGTCGGCAAGGATGGTTTAAGCATCATGCGCTCTAAAAAGGATGAAAAAAGGATCTTCCCTCTGATCCTGACCCCTTCACGCAGCAATATGCTTGATGACATTCTGCGGGGCAAGGTAACCAACTCACCGGGCAACCTGACTTTCCGCTTTGCTTATCAGTTTGATCAGGTATCCAAAACCATTACACAGAGTCAGGCACTTTTAGAATGGCATCAGCCGCTGAGCAGTGAGGGTATCAAACCTGATGAAGAGGCAGCGGTCACATCACCTTACCTGAACCGCTTGATCGGCATTGATTTAGGGGAACGAGGTATTGGCTTCAGTGTCCGAAATCTGGATGATCACGCTCTGGTTGAGCGCGGTACAGTGACCATTCCGGCCATTCGCAAGCTGATGAAAACAGTGCACCAGCATCGCAAATACAATCAGGCTCGCCTGCATGTTCGTGCGGCCTCTGTGGATTTTTCAGAAATGCGCCAGTCGGTCGCTGGCCAGGTGATCAGCGTCATCAAATACCTAATGCACCACTATAAGGCATTGCCGGTGTTGGAGCAGGATCTTTCGAATCTGGAGTCAGGAGCTGCCCAGCTGAAGCTGGTTTATAAAGGCGTGATTGACACCTTTTGCTTCAGCGGTGTTAAAACCGTCAACGGTAAACGGGAACACGCCTGGAGGGGTCGCAAGATCGAGCACCCGCATTATGCACAGATCGACAAGCAGGGCGAGGTGCGACCCTTTAACCTGTTTCCAGGTACCTTCGTTCGAGCGCATGGCACTTCACAGGAGTGCTCTGGATGCGGTGTTAATGCAACCCAGATTGTTAGAAAGGCTGATCAGGCATCTTTTGCCGTTAAGCCTGGAGGCTTGGTGACGGTTAATCCGGTTAAAGGCGTTTCGGAGCATCCGATCACCTTACGGTTATACCATGTTGGTTCACTGAAAGCGGATCTGCATGGCAAGCGTTATCCAGAGCCGCTTGAGGCTACAACACTGACCCGGCAGGAGCTTCTGACGCAGATCAAGCGCCAGCGCCGGATTGCACCTGCTTTTGAATCAAAGGATACCAGTCAGTCGATCTACTGTTGTCCGAACGCTGACTGCAAACACAGCCAAATGGAGCACTTGCTGCATGCAGACATGAATGCTGCAGACGTGATTGTGATGCGCAAAATCAAGCGGCTGTTACCCGTGCCAGCAGACTGCTGATCCAATGACAAAATGACCCCCATAAACGCTTCATTTATGGGGTGTAAATCTCCATTGGATCTTGACGCAAACCCAGTGTTGGCGCATCATTGGGGCTGTAGAGGGCAGGGTTTTATAGGGTTGATGGCTAGGCTGCCGCTGACTTTCGCAGGGTTTTATAGGGTTGATGGCGAGCACCCCCGTGCTTTCGCAGAGTTTTGCTGGGTTGATGGCACCTGGTGGGAAATCAACGCAGGGTTTATAGGGTTGATGGCACTGGAAGCCCACAAGCCCGCAGGGTTTTATAGGGTTGATGGCATCAGCAGGGAAAAAACCGCAGGGCTTTATAGGGTTGATGGCTAGCGGTTTGCAGTAGTTCGCAGAGTTTTATGGGGTTGATGGCATGCCAAGGCCTGGGCTTCGCAGAGTTTTATGGGGTTGATGGCATGCCAAGGCCTGGGCTTCGCAGAGTTTTATGGGGTTGATGGCAGGTGTCAAGGCGAACACCGCAGCGCGGAGCTCGCCTTCAATTTTAATCGCAGCCACCAAAATCAGATGATGAGAAGGAAGATCCAGAGCTCCCGCCAAGGTCATACCCAGAAAATCCATCCGAACCACTGGAGCTGTCAAAGGACGATCCGCTTGAGCTTGACTCTGAAGATGAGCTTGAAGGTGTAACCTCCGGGAAAGGCAGCAGCATCCAAAGCAATGCGACAACGTAGTCATTCCCAATATCACTGGAATCCACCCAGCGATTTTCTCTTTGGTCGAACAGCTGGTAATTCCCTTCTTTTCCTTTTTTCCGGGTGTATCGGTCAAAGGATTCTTTCACAATGTTCCGGTGTTGCCCAAGGGCATTCACCGCGTCATCCAGGCTTGAAAAGCGACAACGCTCAAGAAACGCTTGATCTCGATTGCTTGGGCTGGGTTCTTCCTCCCATTCCAGTTGTTTATTTAAGCACTGGTGCGATTTGTTCCGAACAGCAAAGGCAGTGCCCTCATTGTTGGTCATGGCGATGTGGTCGTCACCATCACCTCCGGCCTCTTCCCACTTTACAGGGACAAACCTTACACCCGGATTAACCGGTGCTTCTACTGATGGAATTGCCATAAACCCTCTCCTTTCTGCATGATTACCGGCAGTTACCGGCCTTTCGATACCCAGCTGAGACAGCCTGCTGTTCAGTATCAAAATGAACTTGATTGGATGGTGAGACCCTGTCATAACTCGGGCAGCCCGCCGGCAGGTGATACACCTTGCTGTTCCGATTGCCAATGATCACCCCCTGAGCTGCCTCTTGCTCAGCAGCAGGGTGCGGGACTGGGCGTGCTGCCTGCGCCTTGGTTGCACGACCCCTATCACCTGCTGTCCACTGCTTTTCACCCGTTACGAAGGGGTTGTGATGCCCCATGATGCGTGCAATGCGACGATCCCTCTCCACCTCCCACGCATCGGGCGGATACATCCGGTGCCAGGCCATCATCAGTCGCTCTTGCTGGCGCGATAAGGACATACCGTACCGGTCTGCCATGTAGAAATAGACCCGCGCTATACGCCCCTTCACCGCATCCCTGGGCTCCACCGTGCGATTCTGGAAGTCCACAGCAACTGGGCAAGCACCGTGCTGGGGCTGAGTGCCTGGAAGCATGCCAAAATTGTAATTTGAGCGATCAGCATTCACCTCACCAATAGCGGGAGTCAGGTTGTGCATATCTGCTTCCATTGCTGCAAATACGGGGTCATTCTGGACACAGTGACTTCGCCCTCCCGACTGCCAGCATTGGCGATCACGACCAAAGTTTGAAGCGGGAACGATATGCTCCCATTCGGTACGCTCAGCCCTGTTTTTCTGTGCCCGAATCTGATAGCCGCAGCTATCTAGATCCACTCGTCCGCCTGAGCGACCCACCCAGTGCCAATCACACCCACAGTAGAAGGTGCCCAGGGCTCCCCCTACGTTTTGATCGTGATACACCTGCTGACGCATCAGCACCTTGGCTCGATCAAAGTTGGCCGGTGCGGCTTGTGCCACGGCCGGAAGACCCGCAACCAATAATGCCAGAATAAACAGCTGAATTTTTTTAACCATGCGCGGATTTCCTTAACGCCATTCGGAATTCAATCTGAGAAACATAGGATGCCAGCGATTGCACGTCCTGCTCGGCCACAAACTGCTTCTCGAAAAGAGTATTAATATCCTTGCCAAGGATTTGAAGAGCCGCATCTCTGCGCTTTTGTAGTACCTCAAGTTCTTTTAAGACGGCTTCCTCTGTCGCTTTCGAGTCAACGATCTTTTTGACATCCTCTCCGGCCTGAAGGCCGAAGATTCCCACGGCGCTCAGGTGTGGCATGGAGCCAGTCCTGAGTCGCTTTGGTGGGTTCCTGCTGCTGGCGGCCTTGTTGCACCACTCACTTCACAGGCTAGCCGGGCGTGTCCCGCCCTTAAAATGTTGATCGCGCCGACGACATCAGCGTTTTCTTTAAATCCGCAATCCACGCACTCAAACACCGACTGCGTTTTTCGGTTGTTAGCCGACACATGACCACAAGACGGACAAGTGCGACTGGTATTCTTGGGCGGTACGGCGATGAGCCACCCACCATTCCACTCTAGCTTGTAGTCCAGTTGACGGCGAAACTCAAACCATCCCTGATCAAGGATGGCCTTGTTTAGGCCAGATTTGGCGCGAACATTTCTCCCAGGCTGGATGACTGTACCCGCTGCTGAGCGACTCATATTGCGTACCTGCAAGTCCTCGATGCACACCATCGCGTGGTTTTGGCTGATCGTGGTCGTGGCTTTGTGCAGGTAGTCGCGGCGCGCATTACCGATCCGTGAATGAATGCGCTGAACTTTGGCTCTGGCTTTCTTCCAGTTGTTGCTGAATTTTACCTTGCGGCTCATAGCCTGCTGCGCCTTGCGCAAGGCTGTTTGGTGTTTTTTGAAGCTGCTAAGGGGTGCAAGATGGTCTTCATGATCGAATTCGGGCAAGGGGCGATCAAAGGTGGCGAAGCGGCTTATTCCCATGTCGATGCCAAGCGCATCGCCTTTAGCAATGGGTTTTTCGACCTCGCGCTCAGTCTGAATGCTGACAAACCACTTGCCGCAAGAATGGCTGACGGTGATGTTTTTCACCACTCCCAACACTTCACGACTGTTGCGATAACGCATCCAGCCGAGCTTGGGTAGAAATAGGCGACTATTGCTTTGATCGAGCTTGCAGCCTTGCGGATAACGGAAACTGTCGCGCTGGCCTTTTTTCTTGAAGCGCGGAAAGTCGGCTCGCTTGGCAAAAAAGTTGGCATAAGCGCGATCCAGGTCTTTAAGGGATTGCTGCAAGGCTTGCGAGGGCGTATCGGTCAACCAGTCGGTTAAGGTGTCAGATTTCCATTGCGTGAGCTGTGTACACAAACCCGAATAACTGAGCTTCTTGTCTCCTTGCTCGTAGTGTTCCTTCTGTAAAGCCAGCGCCTTATTGAACACGAACCGACAGGAGCCAGCAAAGCGGCGCATTTGCCGCTCTTGCTGGCCGTCAGGCCGAAGTTCGTATTTAAAGGCTTGCAGTCGTTTCATAACCTTAATATAGTTTGGTCTATGAAAAAAATCAATGACATTAGAACAGGAAGGCATTGTGTCTTTGCCCTGCATGTTCACTTGGTCTTTGTGACCAAATATCGCAAAAGAGTGTTCGATAAGGCCGCCATTGATCGGCTCAGAGAGCTTTTCGCTCACATCTGCGCAGGTTTTGATGCGGAACTGAAAGAGATGGATGGCGAGAATGACCACGTTCATCTGCTGATTAACTATCCACCTAAGGTCGCCCTATCAGCACTTGTGAACAGCCTTAAGGGTGCTTCAAGCCGTGTATTGAGGAAAGAGCGACCGGATATAGCCGAGCGCTTTTACTACAAAGGGGTTTTATGGTCGCCATCTTATTTTGCATCCAGCTGTGGCGGTGCACCGATAGAAATCATTCGCCAATACATAGAACAGCAGCAAACACCCCATTAACAACGGAGCGGCGATGCCGCTCTAACCTTATATCTCCGCCATGAATGACGGAGCTTTACGGTTTTCTGGGTAAAGGCCTGATGCACCGCTGAAAGCTCAGATCCAATATTCGCGCACTCATCGGCCTCAGCTCTGGCCTTATCGGCTTTTGCTTGCAAGCGTTTCAATTCTTTCTGCAGGGCAGCCAAGGCCAGTTCCTCGCCAGTGCGATACTTTTGCATGGGAGCCTCTTAATCGGTTTGATCGGCAGGGGTTATTTTTGCCAAAGGCTGGCTGCCTGTCGGCATCGGCTCATCATAGCGCACGCCCATCATTGCGCTGATGTGCCAGTTGCGACTGCCATCCGAATTCAACAACCCCTCCGCTTTTGCCTGATCCCAGGCCAGCCGGTGGCGTACCACCTGGTAAAGATCCCAGGCAATCTGACTGGGTTCTCGCATGCGGTGACCCGACGAGCGGTCGAGGTGACGACTCAAAATTCGCTCAACCTGATCCAAGTCGTCATGCAGTGCCGACCAATCAGGATTGTCTTTAATCGGAAGATTTTCCCGCAGGAAATTTAGCTGGCCGGAAGACAATCGAGCCATAAGCTCCGTTGCATCTTGAAATACCCGAGCTTGCTCTGCGGTGACTTCTATTAGATAGCGCTGTGCGGACACACTGCTCTCTTTTGCCATGCTCAATCTCCTTCCTTTGTTTGCCTTGGGCAGTGTTAATGCTGACCTGAATGCCCGAATCCGCCCTCTCCCCGAGCAGTGATGCCGGAAAATTCGTTTACCACGGATAGAGTCGCCTGCAAAACCGGCTGAATCACATACTGAGCAATCCGCTCTCCTGGCTGGATTGTGTAAGGTGTGTTGGTGCGATTCCATACACTGATCATCAAAGGCCCCTGGTAATCGGCATCAATGGTTCCAGTCAAATTGCCAAGAACAATGCCGTGTTTGTGGCCGAGTCCGGAGCGGGGCAAAATAAAACCCACCAAGCCAGGATCATTGATAAAGATGGCAAGACCAGAACTGATCAGCGAGGCTTGACCCGGCATCAGTTCAAGCGGCTCATCAATCATGGCTCGCAGGTCGAAGCCAGCTGAATGCTCTGTTGCATAGGATGGTAAAGGGAAATCGTTTGTACCCATTCGAGAGTCAAGGATCTTAACTTCGAGCACCGGTTTTTTATTCAATGGACCGCTCCTTCTTTTCAAAACGGAAATAATTACAAGCAAAAATAAGCCGGCATGAAAATGCCGGCTCAGATCACCAGGGTAGTTTTAACCTTTCACAGCATCTTTCAAGGATTTACCGGCTTTGAAGCTGGGCACCTTGGCAGCGGCAATCTGGATTTCTTCACCGGTCTGCGGGTTGCGGCCAGTACGGGCGGCGCGCTCCTTTGCGGAGAAGGTGCCAAAACCCACCAGGGTCACTTCACCGCCACCGGCCAGCTGGCTGGTAATGGTTTCAGTCAGAGCATTGACTGCACGCTCAGCGGCAGCTTTAGGAATGTCAGCACCAGTGGCAACTGCAGCAATCAGTTCAGCTTTATTCATCGTTTTTTACCTTCCTTCGTTTATTGCGGTTGAGTTACAGCCTTTTACCTCTACCCGCTTACCGGGCTAATAGGTAACCGGCAAACGAGAACGAGCCTGCTCCATGATGGTGGGATCAATACCGCCATCAAGATGTGATGCACGAAACATGGATTTGAGTCTGGATGAATCCGGATCAACCTCCAAATCAATCTGCTCTGGCTCTGGAAGCACCTTGTACTTGAAGTTAATGGTCTGACCTTCTTCGGTTAACATGCCATTAAAGCCTTCCCACACACCCAAGAGCAACGCATGTTCTTCCTGAGTGGGTGCCTCTTGATATCGCCAAATGACCCACAGTTCATTCCCCTTAAGGCAAATGTCATGAATTTTCAGTTCGAGCTCAGTAATGGATACCTTGCGCTCCATCTGGGCGGCACCGACCAGATAGCCTGCATACTCACCCACCAGCGATGTTGTAGAGTCAGCAGAGTTGCGCTGAATAATGGATGAAAATGGATAGGAAGGCCATTCCACATGAACAGCCTGATCCTGCAGGATGGTTTCTATCGTTTGCTCAATAAACTGGCCCACCTTGCGATTCGAGCTGCGCAGCATAATTTCAACAACCATTTCTTCCGTGTTGCGGCAGCGGATGCTCTTTATGTTGCGCAGTACGGACAGGGTGTCCGGTGCATCTTGATGCGCATCAAAATAGCGCAGCAGGCCAATAAAATACTGCCGGACTGCACTGACAAACCCTGGGTCAGCGGGATTGCGCTTAATATGAATGGCTTCAACCCAGCGGTTTAACTGCTCTGGGGTGCGATAAATCTTCAGTCCATCGGGATCAGGATGCGGTTTACTGGTCGTGTGCTTAGAAGGCTCACCGGATTCCTCCAGTCCGCTACCTGAAAGCGTATCCATAATGTAGCTGTCCAATGCACTTGACTGAGCAGATTCAGCGACCGTGGCTGCCGACTGCACCGATTGATCATAAAGCGCCAGCATTTCGGTATCGTAAGCAGAAGAATCCACCTCTTCCATTTGCAATAGTGCTTCCGAGGCCGTCAGATCAGGTTCTGGTAGGGCTGTACTTGAAGTTTCCTGGGGCGGCTCATCCACCTTTTTAAGTGGCTCGACATTCTCGCTGACTGCCTCCTGATCCGCCATCACGGCTTTATCAGTAATCGGATCACTCTTCTGGGCTTTGGTTTGGAATACAGGGCGAAACCCACCCATCCAGAGTGCCGCGCCAAGCACGGAGACAACGATGATCAGCGCCATAAATGGGTGCTGGTTGAGTAGCCGGTAAGCCAAGCCAAGCGACTGCAATAGATCCATTGGTAAAACCCTGTAAAGACAATAAAAAAACAAGGAGGATGTGTAGAGGATGTGTAATTGCTATACAGGTTAGCCTATAGGTTTTTTTGTGGCAATACTTTTTTGCGCTGGACAGCAGGCTTTTTGTTTAATGAAAAACCCTGCTCGTAAGCAGGGTTTTGAAGTGAAAGCGAATATCGGTACTTTAGTCGGATGCCATCAGCTCATCCACTGCCACCGCATCAACTGCCAGAGCGTTCGGAAGCGACTCTGTGGTATAGGTGGCGCGATCAAGCCGATTCATGATTTGAGACTGTCTTTGTAGGCTTCCAGTTCTTGCTGGGTAATTTCTTTGGGATTTTGTGCCACGGTGATCTGACAGATCCCTGGATCGGCGGATGCACGGTCAATCTGTTCACGCAAAGTCATCTGCAGGTAGCTATGTGCCTGCGCAGAACTTTCAGCAATGACTGTTACCGGGATTCGAACATAGCCAGTGTATTTTTTGGCATGAACTGCTGTATCCATGACATGGTACCCCAAAAATGACATTAATTTGGAGCGGATGACCCGATTCGAACGGGCGACAGAGTGCTTGGAAGGCACTTGCTCTACCAGCTGAGCTACATCCGCAGAGGACTCTGCATCCAATCCTACTCAAAGATAATGGTGGGCCGGAAGGGACTTGAACCCCTGACCAAGCGATTATGAGTCGCCTGCTCTACCGGCTGAGCTACCAGCCCAACAGCTTAGCAAGCTGCCGCCTTAGACCACTCAGCCAACTCTCCCTTAACAGCTTCCGATACACAAGATTAGAAGCTGCATGCCCAATCAAGCTCCATACCAACCCCCACAGCCAGCGGTCGCTTCGTCTCCGGCACTATGCAACGGAAAGTCGTTGCCACTTCTGTGCTGTGCGTAAACGCTTGGGCAAAACGCTTACTCTGCAAGAGACAAAAAATGAAAAGCAGCATCACTTTTTCCTCTGATCTGGCGCCCGCGACCCGATTTGAACAGGTGACCTTTCGCTTAGGAGGCAAACGCTCTATCCGGCTGAGCTACGCGGGCAGAAACCTTTGTAAAGCTTTTATTTGGTGGTGGGTCTGGGATTCGAACCCAGGGAGCTGTCGCCAGCCCGACGATTTTCAAGACCGTTGCCTTCGACCGCTCGGCCAACCCACCGCGCATTAATCAGCATGGTCGGAAAAGCAGGATTCGAACCTGCGACCCCCTGCTCCAAAAGCAGGTGCTCTACCAAGCTGAGCTATTTTCCGATTGGCATACCAGGAGGGAATCGAACCCCCAACCTGCGGTTTTGGAGACCGCCGCTCTACCAATTGAGCTACTGGCATAAACGATAGTGAATGAGATGATGTGCTGTTACGCCAAAGCTAGACACGGCAACATCGCGGGTTCCTTAACCGTTTCTGGCATTACCACTGAATCGTTATCTATTCCCCATTTTTCAGGTTCTGTTGCTCTACGATTCAGCTTCACCAGACCCGCCGCACGGCGACACTCTTTAAAGGATGGCTGCTTCTAAGCCCACCTTTCACCCCTTCAGCTATCTATCAGCACCCAAACACCCATCCCGGAGCGAGGAACTGACGAGGTCAGAATAACACAGGTTTTTACATGCTGCAATACAGGATAGCCTGTATATTTTAGAAGCTTAGCTATTTTCTACTGCCTGGGTTGCAGATGAAGGCATGACAACATTAAGATGTAATAAAGGATAGCCCACACACACAAAAGAGGATTTCCATGCTAACGCTCGCAATGGCCTACCTTCACAAAATCAAAGCCGGAGGGGAGTTCAAGCCCCTCTTTCTGTACTTCGCCACCTTTGCGCTCGATTTTTCAATCATTGTCACAATCAATGATGCAGTCACCGCGCTAAAAGGCTGCTGATCAATACTCGTAGATCATGGGTTCCAAAACGGAACTCATGTCTTGGGTTGGCTTTTGAAGAAATTCAGTCAGCGGCACATCCATCGTGCCACCCTGCTCGTCATCTAGCATGACAAAAGCGGCACCAGGGTCTGTCCAGAGCACCTTTCTGGTTGCGCCTTGATATTCAACCTCACCCGCTGCCTTGATTTCGACCCGGATTGCGTTCAGCTGCAGCGAATGCTCGATGTGATCAATAATGAAGTCAGCTCCTTTGCGAATAGGAAGATCCTTTTCCTTCCACTCCGCCCAGGCGCGCTCCACCATGCCCCGACCACCCTCTTGTGCAAGCGCACTGCTCATTACCTGGGTGATATCAATACTGCGCTCATCGCAGAGCAAAAACGCGAACTCATCACCGGTAATCTCTTTAATTGCCAGCTGATCCCGTGGCTCCGTAGATGAAAGCGCTCTGGCTGCATGGCCAGCGCCACCAATCATATTGATAGCCATCAGTAGATGGTCGTCATAATGGGGCGTATCGCTCAATAATGGTGATTTCATGGCACTGGCAAATAGTGCGATCCGATCTGTGACGACCGGTGAGCCTCCAGCATCAAGCACTTGTTTTAAAAAATCAAAGGACCTTTCATTCATGGATGCCTGTATTCCGCAAAGTCGATAGCAGAGCTCTTTCAATGATCGGGTGTTTCTGATTTCATCGTCCTTCACCCCCAGTTCAAGCAATGCCTGATAGCCGGATAAATCGCATTTATCAAGAAGCCCCAAATGGGTGAAGGGTCGCGCTTGAGCAGTCCAGCGCACTGATTCATTTTCATCGTGCTCTAGCTGTTGAACAACAGGCTTGAGCTTCCCACCACCGGGGATCTGGTGTGCAACCTCTTTACGGACATACCAAAGCGGGTCGGAGGCCAGCTCCGTAATGATCGATAATGCATCTGGCAGATCAAGCAGTGCATCCATGCAGCGCACTGCGTGCTGACGCACAATCCCAGATGAATCCTGAGCCAGTCCGCGAAGAACTTCTTGAGCCTCGCCATCAAAAGACAGTTTGCTCAGCAAATCAGGAATGGCCGGATGTGTCTTATCCTGCCTGACCAGCAGCTTCAATAGATTGATCGTAGCCAGTAGTCCTGCATCTTTTTTGCTCATGGGGCGCTCCTGATTCTTGGTGGTATAGCCTTCATGCTAGCCAGACCCCGGGTTCTTGAATCCTTTCCAGACGCTCCGTCTAAAGATTGAGTTCAAAAAAACCGCACCCAAAGGTGCGGCTCTTGTTTTCTGCCTGCCAGCAATAAATTACATGCCTGGAGGGGTTGGTGGAGCGTAAGCACCTTGCAGCGGCTGCTGCGTGGCTGCCGGAGCTTGCGGTACTTCAGCTTCAGCTTCAGCTTTAGGAGTTTGTGGTGCACCAATGCTGGCAGCCAGACCCTGGAAATCTTGAGCCCAGTCAATATCAAGGCTGTTTAGCGCCAGTACGTTATCCGCATTCACCGGGCCGGTCCAGATTTTCAGGTAGCCGTCGTAGGTCATGCCAGCACCCTTCAGGACTTCAGCTACTTCCTTGGCCTTGCCGGCTGACAGGGTTTCAAAGCCCAGGTGAATGGTCGCATTCACGCCATCAAGCCAGCCGACCGTCTGCTGGAAGTTGACGGCATTCTGGGTCGCCATGGCCAGAGATGGATTCCACTGAACGCCAGACTGCTCCAGCAGTGGCAGGGTCGCTTCGGTCAGGTACAGTTTCCAGAGGTTGTCACCTTTGGGGTTCTGCTTGTCATCACCAGCACCGGAAAACTTGACTTTGAGGCCTGCCTGCTCGGCAATTGACTTCAGGGTTTGCTGGAATTCTTTGTGCTCAAACGGAATATCGATGGCAACAAACATCGCCCCGGCTTTGTCCTGGCGCACAGTGCCGCGAACCGGAGGGATTGGCTTTTGCTTTTCTGGAGTAGCTGGAGCTTGCTGGTTTTGGTTGTTTTGTTCCATGGGTCTTTCCTCTTCGAAGATGGAGTTTTTGAATCATTCAGGCAAAACGCCTGTTTAGCAGGGTTTTAGCCTTCACCCGAATGCTCATACCCACACTCTAGCCATACCCGTTTTTCTTTATGTGATCTTTGTTTTTATTGGTTTTTTTAAACCAAGCTTATTACAATTTAATCTATGAGCTTGTGATCCAGGCGTCCTGTTTTGGCTCTATTGGTTTCTTTGGTGGACATGGCGCCAATGACCTGCTCCCAGCATGAGAATTCTGCCGACGGCCAGCCCGACTCTCCAAGCTGGCGGTCTGATTTTAATTTTCTCAAAGCCTCAAGAAGGTCATTAAGCTGCAATCCGGTGGAAGGCGATCAATTACCCATCATGTTAAATACAAGCTACTGGATCGCAATCATGATTTTTATTCAGGCTGCTTGCTTGTCACTAATATTAAGTTTACCCATGATCAGAATGATGAGTCTGACGGTTCGGGTTCATGTGTTTTTGAAGGTTTCTCACCACTTGAGGCACAGCCTCGAATGGATGTGGCCATAAAGGATTTTCCGCTGGTGAAACGATGGCCTGATACACGAAGGGATGTATTCAATGATTCTGGCATGCTGATCCATCGTGAAGAATTCTTTCCATTGAAGAGCATCAGCTCAGATCAATACCACTATTATCGTCAACATGTTGATGCAAGATGTCCCAGCCTGGAGGAGGCTTTTTCATGCCGCAATCCAGAGGAGCCCAGAAATGTCTAAAACTGACAAGCAGAGAGAGGTAATCCCTCTCTTTTTGAAGTCAAAGCATGATCGTAACAAGGATGCGCAGCTTATATCCGAATCCAAAGAGCTGTGTGGTCAGCCTCTGCTTGTTTTTCATTCAGACAAAGCACCGCTCTATGGCGGCCAGAATGCTGAGCATGTTGCCGCAAAGAATAAAGCGTCATTCCCACTAATCGCCACATTGCCGTTATTGGTGGTACCGGATCAGGGAAATCATCTGGCTTTATGCGGCCAGCGGCGATCAGGCTAATCTTGTACATACCACCCCCTTTAACTTCTATCCCAAAGCGCTCGTATTGCACCAGAATCCATCAAACCCTTGTCGTGCAAACAGTTCAGCTTGAATCCCTACAAATTGCCGAACCTTCTCAGTGGCTATCCATCGCCGACCATTGCGCTCTGATGCCAGGCCAACTTTATTGGAGCCGGCAAAAAGGTCAATAACCAGCTGATCTGGTGTGGTTGCAAACTGAATAAGGCGTTCGGCCATGCTGGTTGGAAACATTGCGCCATGCCCTGGCAGATCCAATTCACGGGCAATTCGATGCACCATCCGTGTATCGGCACAAGCATGGCCATGCTTCAGGACGTTCTTTTGGATTTTCCCGGGTGTTGCATTGCTATAGCTGCTAGCGCGCAATCGATAAGCCCCATCACCATAACTGATGGTTCGCTGATTGCCCTCGGCCAGAAACTTTAAATGACGGTCATTATGGGGCTGCAGGATGCGCCGATTATCCGTCAGTACATCCATAGGGCTGTTGGTCATCCAGATGATCGGCTCATAGCCAGTGCAAAGCTGTGTCCGAATGGCCTTCATGTTCTCACCGGTACGACAAGCCCAGCGGGTCGGCCCCGGTGGTTTTGATGGATTCTCCCAAATCAAGCGATCCATAAGGAAAAGACCCAGTCTTTTTTTCAGCGCCAGCACAAGCTCTTCAAGATAAGTGCTGCGCGAAGGCATGCCTGCTTCAAAAATGTCATTGCTGACATTCAGCATAATGGATCCTCCCAATGCAAGGGACTGCACCACCGGTTCCAATGACTGGCAAATGAAATCAACATACACATCAACATCTGGATTGCCATATTGCCGGGCAACCCGCAGCGGATAAGGTGCCCTGTGTGTCAACCTAAGCCTGAGCCAACTGATTTTGAGATAACATACAA
>NZ_JACUUA010000082.1 GCF_014859565.1 Marinospirillum sp.
CATCCATGGCCAGTGCGCGAATGGCATTGGCGCGATCAAAACGTGAAGTCATGGTTTTCTCCCGGTGGTTTAAGCAATGACACGTGCCATTTCCAGACACTTGTTGGAATAACCCCACTCGTTGTCATACCAGGCGATCACCTTGACAAAATTATTGTCCAGCGCAATACCGGCTCTGGAATCAAAAACACTGGTGCAGACCTCACCTCTGAAGTCTGTGGAAACGACTTCATCTTCGCAGTAACCCAGAACCCCTTTTAACTCCTGCTCACTGGCTTGTTTCATCAGGCGGCAAATTTCCTGATAATCGGTGTCTCTTGCCAGCTCCACAGTCAGATCAACCACGGACACATTGGAGGTTGGCACCCGAAAAGCCATACCAGTCAGTTTGCCGTCCAGCTCCGGAATCACTTTACCAACCGCCTTGGCTGCACCCGTAGCAGAAGGAATGATATTTTCCAGAATGCCACGACCACCCCGCCAGTCTTTTACTGAAGGCCCATCCACGGTTTTCTGGGTGGCGGTTGCTGCATGTACAGTGGTCATCAGACCCCGTTTGATGCCAAAGTGGCGGTGCAGCACACTGGCTACGGGAGCCAAGCAGTTGGTGGTGCAGGAAGCATTGGAGATAATGGCTTGCCCGTTGTAGCTCTGGTGGTTAACCCCATAAACAAACATGGGAGTGGCATCCTGACTGGGTGCAGAAAGAATCACTTTGCGGGCACCCGCCTGCAGGTGGGCAGAAGCGGTTTGCTCGGTCAGGAACAGCCCGGTGGATTCAATCACCACATCCACACCCAGATCACCCCAGGCCAGGTCAGCAGGATTTTTGATGGCAGTCAGTCGGATCTTCTGACCATTAACAATCAGGATGTCACCTTCAACGGTGATATCACCTGCAAAACGACCATGTACACTGTCATAACGCAGCATATAGGCCAGATAATCAGGATCCAGCAGGTCATTAATACCAACCACCTGGATGTCTTCCTGAAAGCGGGTTACTGCAGCACGGAATACCATGCGACCGATACGGCCAAAACCGTTAATACCTACTTTAATCATAGGGATGTTTCCTTATATTGTTTTTATTAGGTTAAACTGTTTATAAATTCTATTGAATATTATCTATTGGCCTACCACAGTGCTTGCCGCCTTTTCTCCATCATACGTCGGATATAGGGTGTAAAGATCAGTTGCATGGACAGCTGCATCTTGCCGCCAGGCACCACCAGAATATTGGCACGTGACATAAATGATCCGTTGATCATATTAAGCAGATACTGGAAGTCGATCCCCTTGGGTTTGGCAAAACGTATCACCACCATACTTTCATCCGCGGAGGGAATTTCTCGGGAAATAAAAGGGTTGCTGGTATCCACCATGGGCACCCGCTGAAAGTTAACATGGGTGTTGGAAAACTGGGGGCAGATATGATTCACATAATCCGGCATACGCCTCAGAATGGTATCGGTAACAGCTTCGGTTGAGTAACCACGAGCACTCTTGTCCCGCAGGATTTTCTGTGTCCACTCCAGATTGATGACCGGAACCACACCTATCAGCAAATCCGGATACTGGGCAATATTAAATTGTTGATTCTTAACCGCTCCGTGCAGGCCTTCATAAAAAAGCAGTTCGGTATTGTCTGGCAGTGGCTCCCAGGGCGTAAAAGTGCCCGGCTTCAGGTTATAGGGTTCAGCTTCTTCTTCATTGTGCAAATAACAACGACGCTGACCCTGACCGGTTTCACTGAAGGATTGGAAAAGTTTTTCCAGGTCTCCCAGAAGGTTGGTATCCATACCAAAGTGGCTAAAGTTGTGGTTACCCGCCGCCTCCTGTTCTTGTTGTTTTATTTTCATTTCCTCCCGGTCATAACGGTGGAAACTATCACCTTCGATGGTTGCAGCCCGAACACCATCACGACGAAAAATATTTTCAAAAGTGTCCTTCACTGAGCTGGTGCCGGCTCCTGATGATCCAGTGATGGCAATAATGGGATACTTGGCAGACATAGTTGCACCTCGGTTTTTGTTGTTGTTATTCCCGGAAAAGCCCTTTGTTGCCAAAGAGTGGGCTGGCATCTGTTTCCTCGTTCAAATCTTCCTGGTGATAGGCCTCTATACGTTCAACTTCATTTTTTGAACCCAGAATCACCCCAATACGCTGATGCAGATTGTCTGGCTGGATTTCGAGCAGGGGTGCTCGACCGGTACTGATACGCCCACCGGCTTGTTCGATCAGAAAACCGATCGGGCAAGCTTCATACAGCAATCGCAACTTGCCAGCCTTGCTGGGGTCTTTGTTGTCTCTGGGGTACATAAACACCCCGCCACGCATCAGGATACGGTGGGCTTCTGCCACCATACTGGCAATCCAGCGCATATTAAAATTCTTGCCACGTGGCCCAGTTTCCCCTTCCAGGCACTCAGCAATATAACGCTTGATCGGTGGCTCCCAGAAGCGACTGTTTGACGCATTGATGGCAAACTCCTGAGTGTCCGGGTTAATGGTGATCTTTTCATGCGTCAGCATAAACTCACCTAATACCCGGTCGAGAGTAAAACCCACCACTCCCTGACCAACACTGAGTACCAGCATGGTGGTTGGTCCATAAAGGGCATAACCGGCAGCTACTTGTTCGTTGCCGGGCTGAAAAAAGTCCTCATCACAGACCTGATCTTTCGCCGGATTTTTCTGCCGAAGAATGGAGAAGATACTGCCAATGGATACATTAACATCAATATTGGAGGAGCCATCCAGGGGATCAAAAACCAGTAGATACTTGCCCTTGGGGTAGTGTTTCGGAATCTGGTAAGGTGCTTCCATTTCTTCACTGGCCATTCCGGCCAGGTTGCCACCCCATTCATTCATCTGAATAAAGTAGTCGTTGGAAAGTACATCCAGCTTTTTCTGGGTTTCGCCCTGAATATTAATACTTTCGCCATCACCTTCCTGATAATTGCCATGCAGGTTCGCTAGTTCACCCTGAGCCACTGCAGCGGAAATGGCCTTGCAGGCCAGAGCCACATCAAGGATTAAGGCATTAAACTGTCCATCGGCATCTGGGTAACGACGCCTTTCTTCAATAAGGTATTGCGTCAAAGTTGTTTTTTTTAGTATTTGCATAGCCTTGATCCTTTTTCTGAAAGTCTTGTTGCCAGTCCTGTAAACAGGCCAAAGGACGGGTAAGGTTGTGGATCCTCATGTAAGCGCCAGAACAATGCTGATGCCGAGTAAAACGAGTGGGTGTAATAACCACCTCCAGGCCTGCATCCTGAGCAGCCAAAAAACCGTTACGACTGTCTTCAATAACCAGACAGTTGCTGGCTGGAAGTCCAAGACGTTCCAGTGCCTGGAGGTACGCCTGGGGATGGGGTTTTTTTAATTCAGCCGTTGAGGCATCTTCAATAACAACAAAGTAGTCCTGCCAATAAGTACCAAAATGTTTCTGCAAAAGCGCAGCAATATTGTCGGGTGTGGTGGTGGTAGCAATGGCCAACTGAATATTTTGCTGATGGGCATTAATGATCAATTCCTTAATACCAGGGCGCAAAGGAATACCTGGATTACTCGCCAGCTGAGTATAAAAAGCCGTTTTTAATTGATGCAGGGTGGTTATTCGATGCTTGATCGCATCCAAAGTCTGGCGTTCATAATCATCTTCGTGATAGGTGCACCAGTAATGCAGTAACCGCTCTTTACCGCCGGTGATCTGCAACAGATCTGTGTAGGTTTCTTCATCCCAGTACCAATTTATATTGAGATGAGCAAAAGCCTTATTAAAAGCCTGTAGATGATAGCTTTCGGTGTCAGCCAGGGTGCCATCCACATCAAAAATTATCGCTTTAAGCATCTTGGGTTTCCTGTTAATTCATTTTTTATTTTTTCTCAGGCATACCTTGAGCCTAAAACAGGAGAGATATAAAAAACAATTAATAAAATATCGAATAACCATCATTTTTTTCTTATATTTATAAGGACAGACTGTAAGACTATCGAGAGGAGGCTTTAACTGGACTTGGTCAGAGAAAGGAAAATCGACGGCAACTGTACGGGCAGACATTCCACCTTTTTAATCAAGGAATAATGATGCCCAAAGATGGCTTGCATGCAGTCCTCACCCAGGGCATCCAGATGAATGGCATGACTATTAATGCCGCAGGATTTTAGCTCCTGGATGGCTTTGGCGGCATCAGCAATCAGGTAGTGATCATCCTGAATATCAATGTCCGAAGGCTGCCCATCACTCAAAACCAGCAGTATTTTCCTGTCGGCGGTCTGTCTGTTCAGATACTGGCCTGCATGACGCAGTGCGGCACCCATACGTGTTGAATAAGAAGCTTCGAGGTTACCCAGCCGACCTTTCACAGTCGCCCCCCAAGGCTCGCTGAAACCTTTGATATGGTGGTAGCGCACCTGATGACGGGTATTGGAGTTAAACCCGGCAATTGCCATGGAGTCACCCAGTTGACTCACAGCAAAACACAACAGAGCCACCGCCTCTTCACTAAGCTCCAGCAAACTGGTAGCAGAACCCGGCAGCCGATCATTCAGGGAGTGAGAAAGATCCAGCAACAACAAAACTGCAAGGCTGCGTCCTTCATTTTGGGTATTCAGATAAATACGGTCTTTGGCCAGATTGCCGTTTTTTATGTCCAACCAAGTGCGCACCAGAGCATCAGTATCCAGTTCATTACCCTTTTCCTGGTGCCGAATGCGCTGCGGGTTCTGGGGTTTCAGACGGTTTATCAACTGGGTAATGCGCTTGATCAAGCCTGCATTGCGTTCCAGGTAGCCTTCCACCTTGCTCGGTGAACCTGTTGGCACCAGGGCTTCGTAAAGACTCACTTCATCTGGGCGGTAATCTTGCAACTGATAATCCCACTCCGGGTAAAGGCGTGCAGGCAAACCATCCAGTGATTTTTTGGATGTTCTGGGGTCACTGAAACTTTCTTCTTCATCACCTTCTTCGATAAAAACCCATAGGTGCCGATTATCATCACGCCAGGGAATCCGGGTGTCGGCAAAAGCAACCTCTGCCTGCTGATCCTGACCACTGCGGGTCTGAGTGACAAAGTTGAGTGCCAGATCCACAAAAGCGTCCTGATTCAGGGGATCGTTCACAAACACTTCACAAAAACGCTCAACAAAGTGCTGCATCAGTGCAATGGAAGTCTGGCTGCCAGGCACCAGTAACAAGTGAGACAAAAAACTTAATCTTTGCAGAACGCGTGAAGCCTTGGGGTTCGCTAGGGTTTCTTCCTTCACTTGCGGGTGCAGGCGTGCAATCAGTCCGGTCAGCCCCGGATACTTTTTTAACAGCAGCAAATCCATGCGGATATCTTCAAAACTTTCAATGGTTGTGCGTTGTAGCGGACTCAGATTATCGGCAAACCTAGGCTGGCTATATTTTTGATGAGCCAGCAAATGCGCCAGCATCAGGCGATACAAATCCAGACCATCCGCGGTGGAAGTACTCTCAACAAAATCCGGCAGGCGAATGCCATCCACATCCATATAAGCTTGCTGCGGGGTGGCTTCCTCATCCGGTCGCAATGTCGGGTAAGCCACCAGAATTGCTTCACTGTCCCAGAGAGCTTTTAAATAACTGGTCAGGCTTTTTTCGTGATCATGAAAAAGCACTCCACTTCGCAGACGCTGCAAAAACAGACGGCTTTCCGGGCTTTGCAAAGAAAAGTAGGCCTTCTGGGTAGATGGATCTTTGCCACTCAAATGAATGCCTGAATTAAACCAGGATTCCAGTTTTTCCAACGGAATCCTGCTCAGCACAAAACCCAATCGAGGAATCACCGCCAGCAGACACTCACTAGAACCCAGCGGCTGACCACCATGAATACTGGGTGTCGTGCGTTCAGCCAGTTGCAGACAGGATTGCACCACTTGCTGCAACTGCTGACTGTTAAGCTGGATAGCCATTAACTCTGGCAACTGCCTGAAAAAAATCGGCAGGGCTTTCCAGTTAGGGGTTTTCCACAGCGGCTCCAGCAGAGTTTTTAAAGTCTCAAGACCTGATTGCTGAAAATGCGGGTAAACACTCGGCCAAACTTGCAGGAACACCAGCAGCATCTCACTGCCGCGCCCGGTTTTACCCAGAAAACCGGCCAATTGAAGATAATCTTGGCGAGCCGCTACAGGTATTTTGGCAACAGCCTGCTGCCAACACTCAGGAAACGCTTGTTCCACATCTTTAAAGTGGCAGTTCAGGGCTTGCCAGGCTTCCTGGTGAGTGGAATTTTCACCGGCAGGCAACATCAGGCATTCCTTGCCGGTGGCAACAGGGCCCGGACAGCATGCTCCAGGGTGCCACGAATTTCCGGGTCATCTGTTACTGGGGCAATCATGGCCAGTTGGCAGGATTGTTCAAAATTAATGCCCTGCTGAATTAAATGTGCCGCATTCACCAGCAAGCGGGTGGAAATACCTTCACTCAGGCCCTGCCCTTTTAAGCGTCGTCCGGCATGAGCCACTGCCACCAGTAATTCACACTGAGTCAGGGGCAAGCTGGTTTCCTGATGAACAATCTGAGCTTCTTTGGCCGCTTGTGGGTAATCAAATTCAAAGGCCACAAACCGCTGGCGGGTGGAAGGTTTTAATTCCTTGATCAGGCTTTGATAACCCGGATTATAAGAAATAACCAATTGAAAATCCGGGTGAGCTGTCACCAGTTCATTAATTTTATCCAGCAGAATCCGGCGGCGATAATCAGTTAAAGAGTGGATCACTACCGTAGTGTCTTGACGAGCTTCCACAATTTCATCCAGATAACAGATACCACCGTGACGAGCAGCCAAGGTCAGAGGGCCATCAATCCATTGAGTACCCTGTTCATTAAGAAGAAAGCGTCCCAGCAGATCGCTGGCGGCCATGTCTTCATTACAGGCCACCGAGATCAGGGGCTTGCCCAACGTCCAGGCCATGTATTCAACAAAACGGGTTTTGCCGCAGCCAGTGGGTCCCTTGAGCATCACCGGCATTTTTTGCTGGTAGGCCGCCTGATATTGCGCCACCTCATCAGCCAGAGGTTCATAAAAAGGCTGCTGATGTATAAAAAAGGCATCAAGTGGCTTGGGCATCTTGAGAGTCCACAACTGGTCATGAGCGGGTCACTGCAACCTGCAGCCAGTTATGACCGGCTGCAGAACACAGTGCTGTTTAACGATGACTGGTAATTTTATTGCGCCAGCCGGGGAAAATCTGATCGGCATCATGCGGAAAGGATTCAAAAGCGCGGGCAAACTCTTTGTGCTCTTTCGCCCATTCAATGGGGTCTGCCCCTGCTTTCCAGCACTCATAAGCTTGGCGTAATGACAAGGCACCCGCAGCAGGACTATCAATGTGGCCGTAAGCACCCCCACCTGCTGTGTTGATGACGTTACCATGACCTAGATTTTCAAAGAAGCCTGGCAGACGCAAGGCATTCATGCCGCCGGAAATAATCGGAGTGGTTGCCTTCATACCCTTCCAGTCCTGAAAGTATACCGGACCTTGGAAGGAGTCACGTTCGATGATATAAGCAATATCCTTATCATCCTTGCTGCCTTCCATCTTGCCGTAACCCATGGTGCCCACATGAATACCGGAAGCCCCTTGCAGGCGCGACATTTTAGCCAGCACATAAGCTGAGTAACCGCGTTTAGATGAAGGTGAAGTCACAGCACCATGACCCGCACGGTGGTAATGCAAAAACTGATTGGGGAAATAACGTCGGGCCGTGGTCACCATACCCGGACCACCAACATAACCATCCACCAGGAAAGCAACTTTGTTGGCATGCTCACCAAAGGCTTCAAGAATAAATTCACCACGGGCAATCATTTCATCATGCCAGTCAGCGGTGATATTAGCTGAGAAAATTTTGGCCTGGCCAGTTTCATCCATAGCCCGCTTCATGGCATCCACCACCAGAGGTATGGTTTTTTTCATCGGTGCAAAAACCTGGTTGCCCTGGGGTTCATCATTCTTGATAAAGTCACCACCCAGCCAGAACTGATAAGCTGCCTTAGCAAAAGGCTCAGGGCGCAGACCCAGTTTGGGTTTGATGATAGTACCGGCAATATAACCACCATCTTTTTCCGGGCGACCCAGAATTTTCCACATGTCCTCGATATTAACCTGAGGGCCATCAAACAAATCGAGCATGCCCGGAGGCACATAAAAATCAATCATCTTGGCATGTTCAATATCACCCATACCTTGGTTATTACCAATCGCCAGAGTAAGGAAAGAAACCAGCATGGTTTTGCCATCCAGAATATTGCGATCAAATAATTCAATTGGATAGGCAATACGCATGTCTTCTGTGGTTTCATCAATATGATAAACAAGGGCATCCACGCCACGGGTAAAGTCATCAGTGGTGCAAATTTCAACATTGGTGCCGGTGGAGGATTCCGCTGCAAAATGGGCTGCTGCTTCCAGATAACCATAACCTGATTTTGGCTTCATTTTATAAGCGGCCAGAATATGCTTGCCTTCTTTAAGCAGTGTGTCTTCATCCAGATCGAGACGGGCATAACGTTGTGATTGATCCATGAGTAACCCCTTGCTTTGTTGTTGTGATACTGACCATTCTAGCCAGCCAACATATAATGTAAATTAATAAATATTTTATAAATGATAAGATTAAATTTATGCTTTCAGTTTTTAAGTACCTGGCTGTCAAGCATCCAGCAAGGGTAACAACTGATCAATGGAACTTTTGGCATCTCCATACAGCATACGGGTATTTTCCTTGTAAAACAGTGGATTTTCTATACCGGAATAACCCGTACCCTGCCCCCGTTTGGAAACCACCACCAGTTTGGCTTTCCAGACTTCCAGTACTGGCATCCCGGCAATTGGGCTGTTTGGATCTTCCTGAGCAGCCGGATGGATACCAAAACGCACCTCTTTACCTGCTGCTTTTAACTTTTGAACCAGTTGTGAAACCGAAGCCTGAGCCACAGCCATACCATAACCCGGAACCAGTATGACACTCTGGGCTTCTTTCAGTGCTGTAGCTACACCTGCTGCATCAACCGCCACCTGCTCACCTTCCATCACCTAGGCAGAACCACTGGAACCACCAAAACCACCGAGAATGACATTGATGAATTTGCGGTTCATGGCTTTGCATATCATATAACTGAGAATAGCACCTGAAGAACCCACCAATGCACCTGTAACTATCAGCAAATCATTGGAGAGAGTAAAACCTATGGCGGCAGCAGCCCAGCCAGAATAGCTGTTGAGCATGGACACCACTACGGGCATATCCGCCCCACCGATCCCCATTATCAGGTGATAACCAATAAAAAAAGCCAGCAGTGCAATCAACAACAGCGCCCAGATCCCGGAACCGCTCAGGTAGGCAATTGCCAAGACCAGTGAGGCCACCAGAGCAGCAGCATTAAGCAGATGCCCACCCGGTAATTGTGCAGGCTGACCCTTGACCTTTCCGGCCAGCTTGCCAAAAGCAATGATGGAACCTGTGAAGGTGACAGCACCAATAAAGACTCCCAGTACCACCTCGATCTGCAGGAATATCAACTCATCCGGTGCTTTGGTCGCCACCAAGGCTGCAAAAGCAGAAAAACCTTCCAAACTTTCGCCCGCCGCCCGAGCGGCCATCACCCGAGCACGCTCCATTTCTGCATTTAAGCCGACAAAAACAGCAGCCAGACCCACAAAACTATGCAGCGCCGCCACCAGTTGTGGCATTTCGGTCATATCCACCCGGCGTGCCAGCTGAAAACCAATCACCGAGCCCAGAGCCACCATGGGTAATATTAACCAATAATGACCAATACCCGGCCCTGCAGCGGTGAAAAAGACCGCCAGGAACATACCAAAAATGCCATACCAAACCGCTCTTTTGGCTTTTTCCTGATTGCTCAAACCGCCCAGAGAAAGAATAAAAAGCACACAGGCAGAAATAACCGCTGAGGCAACAAAACCCTGACCTAGCATAATTCAGCTCCCCTTAAGATTTCTGAAACATGGCAAGCATGCGACGAGTGACCATAAAACCACCCACTATATTGATGGTGGCCATAAAAATGGACAGGGCAGCCAGCAGAACCACCAGCCAGTTACCCGAACCAATTTGTAGGATGGCACCCAAAACAATGATGCCGGAAATGGCATTGGTCACCGCCATCAGCGGAGTGTGCAGGGAATGATTAACACTCCAGATCACTTGGAAACCCACAAAACAAGCCAGGGCAAAAACAATGAGGTGCTGCATAAAGCTGGTTGGAGCCACCTGACCCAGCAACAGCATCAGGGCACCTCCAAACACCAGCAGCCGCAGGTGAAGTTTCAGTTTTGAAAACAAATCCGCCTGCTCCTGAGCTTTTTTATCCCTGGCCAGTTCTTCACGGCTTTTGTTTTTGGCTTTAGGCGCTGCAGCTATAGCCTGAATCTTCAGAGGTGGCGGTGGAAAGGTGACTTCACCCTGGTGTACCACGGTGGCGCTGCGAATGACGTCATCATCCATGTGATGGCGCAAAAGACCATTTTTTTCAGGGGTCAGATCAGCCAGCAGGTGATAGACATTATTGGCATAAAGAGTGGAGCTTTGCCGTGCCATACGGCTGGGAAAGTCGGTATAACCCAGGATGCTGACTTCATTGCGGGTCACCACTGTTTGTTCGGCCAGTGTCAGTTCACAGTTCCCTCCCCTTTCAGCAGCCAGATCAACAATCACCGAGCCGGGTGGCATGGCTTCAACCATATCTTTTAACCAGAGCTGCGGTGCATCACGACCGGGAATCAGAGCGGTACAAATCAGAATATCGGTTTTTGGGGCTTCTTCTCGAAAACAGGCCAGTTGTTTGGCACGAAACTCTGGGCTGGAAGGTGCGGCGTAACCACCGGTCTCTGAGCTGTCCTGGCTTTCTTCAAAGTCCAGCAGCAGAAATTGAGCACCCATACTTTCCACCTGCTCGGCAGCTTCTGGCCGTACATCAAAAGCCTTAACCTGAGCACCCAGAGCGGCGGCGGCACCTATCGCAGCCAGACCACCCACACCGGCACCAATCACCAGCACTCGGGCAGGCGGAATTTTGCCCGCTGCAGTGACCTGGCCGGTAAAAAAGCGACCAAATTGAGCACCGGCTTCAATAACGGCTCGATACCCGGAAATATTGGCCATGGAAGACAGGGCATCCATCTTCTGGGCACGAGAAATACGGGGAATCTGATCCATGGCAATCAGGGTGATACCCTGACCCTTGAGCTGCTCCATCAACTGCTTTTTTTCTGCAGGCCAGAAAAAGCAGATTAGGGTTTGTCCCTGCTTGAGGCTTTTCAGTTCTGCTTCATCCGGGGTACGCACAGCCAGCAGCACATCAGCCTGAGGAATCAGCAGATCGCGATAGGGAACCAGTCTGACACCAGCCTGCTTGTAGTCATCATCCTTAAAACCAGCGGCCTTACCAGCAGGCAGTCATGCCCTAGCTTTTGCAGAGCCAGAGCTGATTCGGGGGTCATAGCCACCCGAGCTTCACCGGGCCAGGTTTCTTTGAGCGCCGCAACTTTCATAGACTCACCTCTTCTAAACACTTGTTTTTATAAGAAGAGTCTAGCGAGCGAAGCTATTATGTATACTCACACTTTTTGATGAACTGATCAGTTTTTTATTATGTGTCAGTGTTTTTGGTTGAGGATCAGCGCCGCTTCTTCCAGCAAAAACTGTTTAAAAACTTGCAGCGCTGGTGAGAGGATTTTGCTTTTCAGGTGAGCCAGTTGCCACTGACTGATGTATTCAGGGCCTTCGACCTGCAGAGTTTTCAGGTACCCATGGCGCAGTTCTGTACTGATGGTACTTTGGGATAAAAAAGAAATGCCCATATTGGCCATCACAGCATGTTTGATGACTTCATTACTGGGAAACTCCAGATGCGCCTTAAATTCCACCTGATGACGAGTAAAGAGCTGTTCAACTGCATCCCGGGTTCCTGAGCCTTGCTCACGAATAATAAAGGGTTGTTCAGCCAGCTGCTGATAACTGACGGTCTTCTGACCAACCAGAGGGTGATCAGGGTGGGCCACAAAACTCTGATGATTTTTGGCAAAGGCTACTTTTTCACAATCCAGATGAGCTGGCACTCGACCGGAAATCACCAGGTCAACCTCAGCTCTTTCCAGTTGTTTAAAAACGGCCTCCTTGTTGTCGATAAACAAATTGACCTTGATATCAGGATACTTGCGGTTAAAAGCAGCCAGTATTTCCGGGGTGAAATATTTGGCCGTACTAACAATGGCCAGATTAATCTGCCCACGTTTGGAACCGGCATGCTCGGACATGACTGCTTCCAGATTTTTCAGGCTGGCCATCACCTTCTGGCAGTGGTGATTAAAATCCTCACCCGCCGGAGTGAGGCGAATATTGCGCCCTTGAGGCTCAAACAAGGCAATACCAAAAGTCTCTTCCAGTTGTTTGATCTGCATGGAAATAGCAGGCTGGGTTACATGCAAAACCTCGGCAGCCTGAGAAATGGATTGTAACCGTGCCACTTGCAGGAAGGTTTTTAACTGCTTTAAGGAATAGTGATAATTCATCTTATTATTATTTTCCAAGGGAATAAAAAAAGCCTGCCTTGATTATAATCAGGGCAGGCTTTTTAACCAGTGGCACCCTGTCACAGGGTGCCTAAGGCTGCTTGCTTAACGATCTGCCGGGAAGTAGGGGAACTTCACGTTAGAAATATCCTGCAGGATACGCACCACCTGACAGCTGTAACCGAACTCATTGTCGTACCAGACATAAAGCACTACCTGTTTGCCGTTGGCAATGGTGGCCTTGCCATCCACAATACCGGCGTGACGGTTACCCACAAAGTCAGAAGAAACTACTTCCGGAGAGTCGATAAAATCGATCTGTTTCTGCATTGGAGAGTAGAGTGCTGACCAGCTGAGGTACTTGTTCAATGCTTCAACATCGGTGCTTTTTTCCAGCGTCAGGTTAAGAATGGCCATGGAGACGTTGGGAGTAGGTACACGAATAGCATTACCAGTCAGTTTACCTGCCAGCTCCGGCAACGCCTTGGCAACAGCCTTGGCTGCACCGGTTTCGGTTAATACCATGTTCAGTGGCGCAGAACGACCACGACGATCTCCCTTGTGGAAGTTGTCGATCAGGTTCTGGTCATTGGTGTAAGCATGAACCGTTTCAACGTGACCGCTGACCACACCAAACTGGTCATTCATCGCCTTCAGAACCGGTACTATGGCGTTGGTGGTACAGGAGGCTGCAGAGATGATTTTGTCTTCTTCGGTCAGATCACCGTGGTTGATGCCATAAACGATGTTCTTGATGTCACCTTTACCGGGTGCAGTCAGCAATACCCGCGATGTGCCTTTACAAGCCAGATGCTGAGCCAGACCCTTGTCATCACGCCAGATACCGGTGTTATCCACCACCAGTGCATTGCTGATGCCGTAAGTGGTGTAGTCCACTTCTTCCGGGGAGTTGGCATAGATAAACTGGATGTAGTTGCCGTTAACAATTAAGGCCTTGTTTTCTGTATCCACGGTGATGGTGCCGTTAAAAGGACCATGTACCGAATCACGACGCAGCAGGCTGGCACGTTTTTCCAGATCACCGTTTTTACCACCACGCACTACCACCGCACGCAGACGCAACAGACTGCCACCACCGGCCTTTTCAACCAGAATACGGGCGACCAAGCGACCAATACGGCCAAAACCATACAGCACCACATCCTGCGGATCACCACCCAGGTCAGCATCTTTATGCTTACCCAGCACGGAACCCATTACTGCCTGCAGGAAGGCCTCCATATCACCGCCACCCTGCTTGCGGAACTGTGCCGCCAGCTTGCCGATATCCACATGCGCTGGGCCGGGCTTAAGCTTCAGCAGGGTTTCCAGCAGCAGATGGGTGTCACGCACATCCAGCTCTTCA
>NZ_JACUUA010000371.1 GCF_014859565.1 Marinospirillum sp.
ACAAGTGAATAAATTGGGCGCTATTTTCCCGCATCTGGCGGTCAGTAGCAAACTCCGCGGTTGTGTGTACTCTTGATCATGACAGCAATGCCAGCAGATCTTCCTTGTTTTGTGGTGCATTGGCTTTGCCTGTAGCGTCAAAAAGCTGATCGGCCAGGGCTTGTTTTTCTTTTTGCATGGTTTGGATGTGTTCTTCTACGGTCTGGGTTGCGACCAGTTTGTAAACAAAAACCGGTTTGTCCTGCCCGATGCGATAGGCACGATCCGTTGCCTGGTTTTCCACTGCCGGATTCCACCAGGGATCAAGATGAATGATGGTGTCGGCCTGAGTGAGGTTAAGACCGCTGCCACCGGCTTTCAGACTGATCAGAAAAACACCCACTTTGCCCTGCTGGAAGGCGTCAATGGCTTCTTGGCGTTTGCGGGTCTGGCCGGTGAGCTTGCTGTAGTGAATACCTTGTTTTTTCAGCTGTTGTTCGATCAGAGCCAGTGCCTGGGTGAACTGCGAGAAGAGTAAAATTTTGCGGCCTTCCTCCAGCATTTCCGGCAGCTTGTGTGCTAACCACTCCAGTTTGGCGCTGGTTTTGATGCCGGACGCTTCATCCAGTTTAACCAACTCCGGTGCAATGCAGGCCTGGCGCAGTTTCAGCAGCGCATCCAGAAACTCGATGTGACTGCGCTCCATGCCCTGTTTATTGATCAGATCACGAATACGCTTTTCCATGCTGATTCGTACACTTTCATAAAGCTGGCGCTGATCACCTTCCAGTTCAACATATTCAATAATTTCGGTTTTTGGCGGTAGCTCTTTAACCACCTGGTTCTTATCACGCCGCAGCATAAAGGGTGCGACCTTGCGAACCAGTTGCTGGCGAGCGGTGTTGTCTCCAGCGTTTTCTATGGGGTTACGATAGAGTTCCTTGAAGGTTTTTTCGCCGCCCAGCAAGCCTGGCAGCGCAAAATCCATTAGAGCCCACAATTCACCCAGATGATTTTCTAGAGGTGTGCCGGTCAGGCAGATACGACAGGCTGTTTTAATCTCACGAACATTTTTTGCAGCCTGAGTGCGGGGATTTTTGATGGCCTGTGCTTCATCCAGAATCAGCAGGGCGTAAGTGTGTTTTAAATGCTGCTTGAGATCCCGCGCAATCAGCGGATAACTGGTAATGACCAGATCAGAGGCTTTAATCTGGTTAAACTGACTGTGACGTTCTGCACCATGCAGCACCAGTGTTTTCAGTTGTGGAGCAAAGTGCTCAGCTTCTCTTTTCCAGTTTCCCATCAGGCTGGTTGGTGCAATCACCAGCACGGGTTTTTTGAGTTGTTTTTGATTTTTAAGGTGCTGCATCAAGGCCAGGCTTTGCAGGGTTTTACCCAGCCCCATGTCATCGGCCAGAATGCCACCAAAACTGTATTGATGCAGAAAATTCAACCAGTTCAGGCCTTCTTGCTGGTAGCTGCGCAGTGTGGCATTGAGCTGCTCAGGGACTGGAACCGGCTCCAGTCCGGAAAAATGATTCAGCTGCCGTATGAGTTTACGGGTCAGCGGTGCCTGACGGTCATCGAGATTCAAAGCTTCCAGTTGTGCGGCTTGATACGCTGGCAGGCGGACTGGTCGGTCTAGTTTTTTGCTTTTGTAGAGCGCCTGTAATAAATCATGTATGGAATGCAAGGGCTGAGTATCCAGGCTGACCCACTCATCTTCAAAGGGAATCACCAGCTGATCCGGGCGACCCTCTTCCAACCAGGTTGCCACCAACTCAGTGGTGGATAAACGGTAGTCTCCGTAGTTGATGGCCAGGGAGAATTCAAACCAGTGGTTGCTGCTGTCTTGGATATTGAAATTCAGCTCGGCAGGGCTGATTTTCAGTTGGTAGCTGGGGTCTGTTTCAATCAGCCAGCCTTCTTTTTCCAGTTGTGGTAGCTCATGATCGATCAGCCTCTGCCACTGATTCAAAAGCTCTGTGGACGAGCTGTGTTGTACAGACCAGAACAGGTGTTGATCATGCAGATCCTCAAAGGCAACCAGGTTCATGGAGACCATCCGAGCGATAGCTGTTTTTTCTTGCTGTGCATTGCGAGTCAGAAGATAGGTTTTACCGTTATGCATCACGGTCTGAACGGTTTCGGAAATAACTTCATCACGAACCGGAATCTCCAGGTCACCGTAAACAAAGCTGAATAACAGGCCGGGAATTGGAATGTCAACTTCCTGGCTTGATACCAGCGTCAGTTTGGGTTGCGGGCTGGAAACCTCTTTCAGATCAGGCTCTTCTGGCAGC
>NZ_JACUUA010000372.1 GCF_014859565.1 Marinospirillum sp.
ATACCCTCAGGGAAGATGGCTGTATCCAATACACCGTCACCCGTCAGATTCAAAGCTCCTTTGCCGAAGGCACCAGCTTCCCCATCGTGTTTCATGAAATCTGGAAAGACATGCCAAGCTTTGAAACTCACTGCCAACGCGATGAGATCAGCAACTTTTTCGAACGCTACTGCTTAGCTGAAGACGGACTTGCCGCCGATTGGAATGTGTGTGTTTATTCGGATGAAGGGTGATACTCATTGAGCGCCTAAGATCTCCCGTCTGCTCACTTTAGCCTTTATAGCCTTTTGCAACCACAAATACCTCTCGCGAGCGTGAGCGTGAGGCTTCAGGTTTACGGATCACCAGTGTATCGAAATGCTCCCGCAGTGATTTGATATAGGCATCATAGCCTTCACCATGAAACACTTTGGCAACAAAGCTACCTTTGGTCTTCAAAACCTGACAGGCCATGTCCAGTGCCAGCTCAACCAAATACATGGAAGCGGCCTGGTCTGCCGAGGATACGCCACTGATATTTGGTGCCATGTCGGAGATCACTACATTCACGGGATCACCGTTCACCGCTGCCATAATCTGATCAAAAACAGCCTGCTCAGTAAAATCACCCTGAATAAACTCGACATCAGCCATGGCGTCCATGGGTAGAATATCCGAAGCGATCACCTTGCCTTTGGGTGCCACCAGTTTCGATGCCACCTGTGACCAGCCACCGGGTGCTGAGCCAAGATCCAGCACCAGCATACCCGGCTTGATCAGCTTATCTTTTTCATTGATCCCCAGCAGCTTATAACTGGCACGGGAGCGATAACCATCAACCTGTGCCCTTTTTACATAGGGATCATTAACATGCTCATCTAACCAACGGTTACTGCTTTTCGAACGGGCCATAGTGCAACTCAAACCAACTGTGGATTTAAAAACCACTATTGTACGTTTCCAGCCTGTCCGCGCCAATGCAGCTAGAGCAAAAGCCAGACTGACTTTGATTCCGCTGGCAGGTATAATCGGCATTTAATTCGACGCTCTATCTGACCCACCGTCCGGAAACCTGCCATGATTCGCCTTACTGAACTGTCGCTGCCCCTTGATCACCCTGAACCGGCACTGCGCCAGGCGATTATTGCACGCCTGCAACTAAAAGATTCCGAACTTATCGACTTCAACATATTTAAGCGCAGCTATGATGCGCGCAAAAAAAATACCGAGATCACCTTTGTGTATATTATTCATCTGAACACCACAGATGATGCGGCTGTGCTGGCACGTTTTAGTGCTGACCCACAGGTATCCAGTGCACCAGACACGCAGTACTACCCGGTTGCCAAGGCTCCCACCAGCCTGACTGAACGACCGATAGTAATAGGTTTTGGCCCCTGTGGTTTATTTGCCGCACTGATACTGTCGCAAATGGGCTTTAAGCCCATCGTGCTGGAGCGCGGACGTAATGTGCGCGAGCGAACCCAGGACACCTGGGCTTTGTGGCGCAAACATCAACTCTCACCTGAGTCCAATGTGCAGTATGGTGAAGGTGGTGCAGGGCTATTTTCCGACGGCAAGCTCTACAGCCAGGTGAAGGATCCCAAGTTTTATGGCCGCAAGGTGATGCAGGAGTTTGTTAAAGCGGGGGCGCCTGACAACATTCTCTACGTCAGCAAACCGCATATCGGTACCTTCCGTCTGACCAGTGTGGTTGCGAAAATGCGCGCAGAAATTATCGCGTTAGGTGGTGAGATACGCTTTGAATCCAGAGTGACCGATCTGCTCATCGATGCGGGACACATTCAGGGAGTGGAGCTGGCTGATGGCACCCAAATATCCAGCAACCATGTTGTGCTGGCACTAGGACACAGTGCTCGTGACACCTTCAGAATGCTGCACCGCAAGCAGGTGTTTATTGAGCCGAAACCCTTCGCCATAGGTTTTCGTATTGAACATCCACAATCCATGATCGACAAAGCCCGTTTGGGTAAATACGCTGGCCATGAATCCCTCGGTGCCGCTGACTATAAGCTGATACATCACGCTAAAAATGGCCGTGCCGTGTACAGCTTTTGTATGTGTCCCGGTGGTCAGGTCGTCGCCGCCACCTCAGAAGAAGGCCGCGTAGTGACCAATGGCATGAGTCAATACTCACGTAAGGAGCGCAATGCCAATGCCGGCATCGTGGTTGGCATAGAACCGGAAAAAGATTTTCCCGGTAGCCCCTTAGCCGGAATTGAGCTGCAGGAAAAGCTCGAAGCCATCGCCTATCAATTAGGTGGCTGTGATT
>NZ_JACUUA010000083.1 GCF_014859565.1 Marinospirillum sp.
AAGGCTGGTGGAAAAACCGCGTCTCCCGCACCCTGCTGGTGTTTATCATGGCAACTTTGGGGTCGGCCATTGGCACCTATGTGGGCGGTTTTGTGGTCTTTGAACAGCTGATGGGTGGTGGTGTTGCTCTCTGGTAATGGTCTTCTTTTTCAGTGCATGTTAGCGTGATTATCTGATGATCACGGAGTGGCAGGATAGTGCAGTCAAAAGAAAGTAGCGCCAGCGCGGAGTCTGGTAATAAATCTGACTCTTCTCAGGGTGTACACCTGTTGGTGTTGCTTGGATTTATAGTCTTTCTCGGATTGGGGCTGCTGCTGGTCACGCTGATGGATCAGCGTGGTGTGGAGATGCGCAAAGTGGAAACCGCCAGTCTGGCAGGTGACTATGCTGCCGCTTTGCAACGGGGGCTGGAGCGTTCGTTGGCGATCACCTACGCACTGGGTGCGCTGGTTCGAGAAAGGCAAGGACAGATCGGTGATTTTGAAAGTCTAGCAACGGAACTTCTACCCTATTACCCTGGAGCCACGGCAATTGCCTTGTTGCCGGATGGTGTGCTGACACAAATTGCTCCTTTGTTGGGTAATGAAGCTGCTTTGGGGCAGAATGAGTTTGCTGATCCAGTACGGGCGGCAGAAGCCATCAAAGCACGAGAAACCGGCGAAATGAGTCTGGCCGGACCCTTCGAGTTGCGCCAGGGTGGATTGGGTGCAGTTGGGCGTTTACCCGTTTATCTAGGTGATTCCCAAACCTTCTGGGGATTTGTTTCAGTTACCCTGAGATTCCCGGATGCTCTGGAAACAGCACGGCTGAATGAGCTGGAGCGCCATGGATACAGCTTTCAACTCTGGCGTGAAACTCCCAACTCCAATGAAACCCAGACTATCCAGCGAAGTACTACCGCGCTGAAAGCAGATCCATTGCAACGGGTGTTACGTGTGCCCAATGGGATCTGGTATCTGGATGTTACTCCTCACGGTGGCTGGCGGAATTACAGCCTGTTAGGCTGGCAAGTGCTGGTGGTATTGCTGCTGAGTTTTTTGTTTGCACTGTTGATTCACCTATTTATGCGCACGGTACATTACCGTCAGCAACTGGAGTTGGCTCTGGACGCTGCCCGTTCGGCAACCCATGCTAAATCTGAGTTTCTGGCCAACATGAGCCATGAAATCCGCACCCCAATGAATGCCATGATCGGTTTTGCCGAGCTTTGCTTGCGTACAACCCTGTCACCCCGTCAGCAGGATTACCTCAACAAAATACTGATATCCGGACAGTCACTGCTGGGTTTGATTAACGATATTCTCGATTTTTCCAAAATAGAAGCAGGTAAGCTGACACTGGAAAAAATTCCATTTGAGCTGGATGACGTACTGGATCAGCTTTGGGTGGTGGTGTCCGAATCCGCACGAAAAAAAGAGTTGGAGCTGCTATTTTATCGTGAGCCGGGCGTGCCTTATGGCTTGGTCGGTGATCCACTCAGAATCGGTCAGATTCTGACCAACCTGGTGGGTAATGCCATCAAGTTTTGTGAACAGGGTGAAGTAGTGGTTTCTGTGCGGCTCAAGCAGCAGAATGAGAAAAATGTGCTGCTGGAGTTCAGTGTTCAGGACAGTGGCATCGGTATGAGTGAAAGCCAGCTGCAAAAGCTGTTTCAGTCATTTACCCAAGCTGATAGTTCAACCACCCGGCGCTTTGGTGGTACCGGACTGGGTCTGTCCATTACCCGTCAGCTGGTCGAGCTGATGGGCGGCGAAATTCGTGTGGAAAGTGAACCGGGCAAAGGCAGTCGTTTTATTTTTACCCTACGATTGGAGTCCACAGAACATACCAGAGAGACACCGGAGTATCTGGCTGCTGAGCGTTTGACCGGCTGCCGAGTACTGGTGGTGGATGATAATGCGGCGGCTCGGGAGATTTTTGCCAGTTACCTGCAATCTTTCGGGTTTCAGGCCAGTCTGGTGGGTAGCGCTGAGCAAGCCATCCAGCTTCTGAAAACACCGGAGCAGCAGTTTGATCTGTTGCTGGTGGACATGTCTTTACCGGGTCGTAATGGTCTGGAGTTTATTCAGCAGGTGATGGCTGACCCTGACCTGCCGGAAAACCCCCGTTGTATTCTGGTCTCCGCTTTTGCCCGTGAAGAAGTATTGGCAGAACCGGGTGCTGAACACCTGTCCTCCTTCTTGCGAAAACCGATCAATCCATCTTTGTTGCTGGATTCCATTATGGATGCTCTGGGTTATCAGCCGGTATCTGGCCGTATTACTCGGAAGATCATGAGTCAGGACTCCATCAGCCTGCGAGGTATTCAGGGTGCACGAATCCTACTGGTTGAGGATAACGAAATTAACCAGCAGGTGGCTTACGAATTACTGAGTCAGGCCCGCTTTTATGTGGATATTGCTGAGGACGGTCAGCAGGCGTTGGATTGTCTGCAACAGCAACACTATGACGCAGTATTGATGGATATTCAGATGCCGGTGATGGATGGTTATCAGGCCAGCATAAAAATCAGGAATGAGTTGGGATTAAAGGATCTGCCGGTGATTGCCCTGACCGCCAATGCGCTGCTGGAAGATCGCCAGAAAACCCTGGATGCAGGCATGAATGACCATATTACCAAACCCATCAATCCAGCTCTGCTACTGGATACCCTGATCAAGTGGATTCCGGCAGCACATCGTACCTTGCCGCTTTTGCCGGAGCTGGACAAGGTTTATGAAGCAATACCGGACTTGCCAAAAGACTTGCCGGGGATGAATGTGACCGCTGGCCTGAAGCGACTGGGTAACAATCACAAGGCTTATGTACGACTGCTGGAGCGTTTTGTGATCAACCAGCAGCACTTTGCTGTTGATCTGGAAACAGCTACAGCGGCGGGTGATCAACAGCAGCAAGCACGTATGGTACACACCCTCAAGGGTGTGGCTGGCAATATTGGTGCTGAAGCAATCCAGCAACTGGCTGCTGAGTTGGAGCAGAAGGTGCGACAGGGAGATGAGGCGGATGCGACAGCCTGCCGCACAGAGCTGACCTTGGCTTTGCAGGCTTTACTGGCGGCGTTGAAGAGCTGGCAGGCAAAACAACAGCCACAAGAACCTCAGCCAGCGGCTGAGTCTTCTGAGTCGATACCAAAAGAGCTGCTTCTGGATCTGCGTGAGCAGCTGGAGAACTTTGATGCCAGTGCATCCGATCTGGTGGAGCAGTTGCTGTCTCAACCTTTATCCGCAGCAGATCGCCAGTGCCTTGAAGCTGTTAATGAACAGTTGGTTGCTTATGATTTTGAAGCAGCATTGGTCGTTCTTGATAAAATACTTTCAGACATCCAGTAAATAGAGTTCAGAAGTTATGATGCCAGTAGCAGAGTCCCCCAAAAAAACCCTCCTGATTGTTGATGATGCCCCTGAGAACCTGGATGTCATGAAAAGCCTGCTGAATGCAGACTTTAACGTGAAGGCAGCGGTGAATGGCCGGGTTGCATTAAAAATTGCCAGCCAGCAGCGCCCGGATCTGATTCTGTTGGATGTAGTGATGCCGGAAATGGATGGTTACGAAGTCTGCCGTCAGCTTAAGGCTGATCCGACAACACGGGATATTCCAGTAATTTTTCTGACTGCACTGGATGGTGTAAATGATGAAACCAAGGGATTGGAGCTGGGAGCGGTGGATTATATTTCCAAACCGCTGACACCAGCCATTCTGATGGCAAGAATCAACACCCATCTGGCACTGGATGAAGGTCGTCGCAAACTGGCTGCCCAGAATCATGAGCTGATGGAAGCTGCCAGAATGCGCGAGGATGTGGAGCGGATTATGCACCACGATCTTAAAGGCCCGCTCAGCAGCATTGTCAGCATTCCCAATGTATTGCGAAGTATTGGCTCACTGAATGAAAGACAACTCAATTATGTTCAAATGCTGGAAGACAGCGGCTGGAAAATGTTGAATATGATTGATTTGTCATTGGTGCTGCTGAAGATCGAATATGGCACCTATCAGCCCGACCTGCGAGACACTGCATTAATTCCACTGCTGCAACAGGTGATCCGGGAGCAACAGCAGGCTTTTCAGCGTAAAGACTTGAACCTGTTGCTGGAAATGCCAGGAATACCCGTCGGATACACTCTTCAAACCGAGTCACTGTTGTTGCAGAACCTGTTTACCAATCTGTTAAAAAACGCCTGTGAGGCTGCACCGGCTGGCAGTGATGTATTAATAAAGCTGATGCCAACAGATAAAGGCCTGCAGCTGGTGTTTGAAAATCCGGGTGAAGTGCCCCGGTCCATTCGCTCCCGCTTTTTTGATAAGTTTGTGACGGAAGGGAAAAAACATGGCACCGGGCTGGGAACTTACTCGGCTCGGCTGATAGCAGATGTATTGTTGATTAAGCTTGCGCTGGATACCTCTCAGCCTGGCAAGACTCGGTTATTGCTGGCGTTAGAAAAATGAAATATTCATGGCTGCGCGGCATGGCAGGTGCATAAGTTGTTAAGCAGAATTAAATATGTTGTTAATATCCCATGCTATTTATGTGTGTAATATGGTCTCAAATATTTTCAACTTCCGTTACAACAGGTCGGTAGCTGAAACGACAGGGGCATGTTAATGACTAACAACTTCCGAATTATGGTGGTGGAGGATGATGCCACCCTGCGCTGTGTTCTGGTTGATATCTTCAAGATGCAAGGGTTTGAAGTATTCGACTCAGAAGGCGTGGATGACTTTTTTGATGTCTGGCGGCAGCAGCAGTTTGATCTGGTGTTGCTGGATCTGAATCTTATGGATGAGGACGGCCTGGTGCTGCTGCGTAAGCTGCGAATGCAGAGTGATGTTCCCTTGTTTGTTGTATCTGGCCGAAGCGATCGGGAAACCCGGTTGGCAGCATTGGAAATGGGCGCGGACGATTATGTGGTAAAACCTTTTGATACTCGTGAGCTGGTGATGCGGGTTCAGAACTTTCTGAATCGTGTGGCGCGCACCAAAGGTGAAGGGAGTGAGTCGCAGCAGCGTAACCTCTGGGAGTTTGGTGACTGGAAGCTGTCTGAGTTGAGCAAGAGTTTGGCTCACACAGATGGACGAGAGGTTTACCTGACCCGCTCAGAATTTAAAATCCTATTGGCGCTGGTACGTGCAGGTGGCAGTGTGCTCTCTAAAATGCAGTTGATGGATGTGGTGGATCGAGGCAATTATGAAACCACCCCAGAAACCATTGCTGTGCTGATTCACCGTGTGCGCAAAAAAATGACAGACAAAAGCATAATCCAGACGGTATCCGGGTTTGGATATCGAATCCCCTGTCTATCAGAAAATCGTGAATACAGGCCAGAGAAAACGGGCGCCTGATCAGATTTCCTTTAATTCTTGTTTGTTCAGCCGCATAAGGGAAACAATGCCCAGCACCGGGCCGGGTAATAACACCAGTACCACCCAGAGTTGCAGGCTCGGCCACAGGTTGGTGACCAGTGCGATGGACGGCAGAGTCAGGCCAAAACCTATGGCATTCATCATTGCCAGTGCCGATCCCAGATGTTCACGCGGGGCATTAGCAGACGCCAGTGCTGAAAACTGCGGTGAATCAGCAATCACCAGTAGCCCCCACAGAAATAACAGACCCAGCAGCAAGCCAGACGCCTGTGAACCCAGAAAAGGATACAGCAGGCATAACAAGCCAGAACCAAACAACGCCACCCGCGCAATACTCAAGCCACTGATGATACGGCTCAGATAACCACCGGCAACACAGCCGATTAAACCGACCGCAATCATCAGAAAGCTCAGCCAGGCGACCCAGTTCTGATCCAGATTCAACCGTGTCACCTCACGCGCTACCAGAAACGGCACTAAGGTCCAGAAGGCATACAGCTCCCAGCAGTGACCAAAATAACCACCGGCAATACGTCGGAAAGTGGCGTCACGCCAGGCAGCCAGCCCCGCCAGCGGTGAAGCGGCTTTTGCACGGGCGGGTAACTGCCGACCATCTCCCAGCAGCAAAATCAGCACACCCGCCACTAAAGCCAGCAGAGAAGAGAGTAACAGAGGCACCGGCCAGCTTAGCCCCGGAGTGACAGCACGCAGCAAATGCGGCATGGCAGTGCCCAGCGTGAGCATCCCCACCAACCAGCCCAGCGCCATACCGGCATATTGCGGAGTCCAGCTGATCACCAGCTTCATACCCAGCGGATAGATGCCTGCCAGACACAAGCCGGTTAAAAACCTCAGTAACAAGGCCAGATGATAGGTTTCCGCTGCCAGCACAAACAAACCATTCACCAGCGCACCGGCAAAGGCAGCCAGCGCAAACACGCGACTGGCAGGGAAGCGGTCAGCCAGGCCCGTTGTTGCCAGCAGCAGGGTGCCGCAGATAAATCCCGCCTGAACCGTCAGGGTTAACGTGCCCAGCCCGGCTTCACTCAAGCCGGTTTCCGCAGCCAGATTAAAAGCCACCCCGTTGATACTGAACCAGAGCGAAGTGCCAAACAGCTGAGCCATGACAATCACGGCCAACGGGTGACGAATCAGGAGTTGATGCACGGTATAACCTTTCAGGCGGATATTGTTCTTGTGGCAACAGAGTAGCATTTTTTGCCGGATAAATTCTGACGCTTTAGCGTTGTAGCGCTACGATGTCGGTATGTCATTTTTCTGGGGCAAGCCATGAGCGAAACATCAAAGCGTTCTACGGTTTATTTTGACCCTCAGCTACACGCAGCATTGCGCTTGAAGGCGGTGCATACTCAGCGTTCTATATCCGATATTGTCAACGATGCGGTTCGTGCTGTTCTGGCAGAAGATCAGGAAGATCTGGCAGCGTTTGAGGAGCGCATTTCCGAGCCAAGCCTAAGCTATGAAGCCTTGCTGAACGACTTGAAAGCCCATGGCAAACTATAAGCTGACTTTCAAAAAATCTGTTGGTGAAGAGCTTCGCTCCATCCCAAATGCGGATGTTCACCGTATTCTCCAGAGGATGGAAGAACTGCAGAACAACCCCCGGCCAGTTGGCTGTGAGAAATTCTCAGGGCAAGAGCGCTATCGCATCCGGCAGGGGGTGTACCGAATCATCTATGAACTAAACATCCCCATGAATAAATTCAGGGGGTTTTGTGGCGCTTGATGATTCAGGGTCTCCTGGCTCTCGCTCTGCTCTCACCGAGTTACAACATCCAGGCCGTAGCTGAATCAGCGCCACTTTAGCAAGCGAGTCGCTCTGACGGCTTTGCCGTAGGCAAGACAATTGTCCCACCATTCGCAACTTCTATTTGACGACACCAGCCCGCTTGCTCTAGTAGCTGTTTCACAACCGGCCAGCGCGCATGCAGCTGGCTAGGCTGGTGTTCGTTTTCAATAACGCAAAGCGCCAGAAAAGCAGAGTAGCAATCACGCTGAACCAGCAGGGCGCTTTCGGAAGTCTTGCCTCCAAGAAAGTGCCAGCGTTCGCTCAGTGTTTTTTTGGTGTACTCACCGCTCACATGGTCGTATTGCGACATTTTCAGGCGCTGCGTATTCAGTTCGATGAGTTGTCCACCGGCACTTTCAGCCTTGCGTTTCAACCCAGCAATGAATGTCGCAGGAGCCTTTGTCTTGATGCTTTTCCCGTAGAGTTTCTGCCAAGCCTTGTACGACAGCTTTTTGGTTTTGATGATATTACCCAGGCGCAGCACATCGTTGACCAGCTGACCTTGAGAGCGCTTTCGCTCAGCTGCCAGCTTGCGTTCCAGTTCCGCCACAGCCTGCTTCAGAGCGAGATAGTTCTTGGAAACCACCTTAACCTTCGCGCATTTTTTCCAGGTACCGTTTTCGTTGTAGCAATGCGGGTTCGTGGCGCGACGCGAACGATCCATCGCCCACTGAAGTGTCCTGATCTCTTTCCAGGGTTGTTCGATGGTCGGGCAGAAGGCCAGCAGGTCGCTAGCGGTCTCTGAGACGACGGCAACCGATGAAGGGCCAACATCCAGACCCACTTCATTGTTTGGCAAGGTCGAATTCTTTTCCTTGGCAGGTGAAAGCCCTGCCTGGGCAAGCTGCACGTACCAGCGCCGCTTTCCTTTGACGTTGCGCCACACCAGGCGGCAGAACTTGGTTTTCGCTTTCAGGGCTTCATCCAGCCATCGATCCTTGCCCGCAGGCGGGTATTGGATCGGTAGAATCAGTCCAGCCCACTCAACGATGCCGAGTTCGGGGCGGTAGCGAATGCCTGCCTTGTTCGTTTTTCCTGAAAAAGACTTGAGCGGTCGCTTTGCGCTTTTGAAGCGAGGGCGACCACGCTTGCCATAACTGTGCTGTTCAGCGGCGGCGAAGGCGGTTTCTGCAATGCGCTGTGTCTCATTGGCACTGAGGCGAGACTTCCATCCTGCTTCATTTTTGCAGCGCGTAGCGAATGCAGAAACCGATGCAGAGGTAAGCTCGAATTTTTTGACTACTGACCGGAAAGCATCTGTGCGTTGTTTGCCTTTCAGCTTTCTAGCCGCTTGCCAGTCTTTGGATTCGCGCATGAGATCCAGGCGGCGAAGCGCCTCGCCCAGAGCGGCATTGTAAAGGCGTGTACCCGCCAATAATCGCGCAGTCAGCTGCCTTTCCGTCTCTTGCGAAACGGAAACAGGCAGCTCAACGATAAAGGTCGGGGTCTTCGCTCGCTTCACTTTTTTATACGTTTCTCTGGTTTTCAATGTATTGCTTGATCACTTCGAGCGGCGCGCTGCCCGCCGTGCAGCAGTCCATGCTGTATATAATGACAGCCATCGCTGCGACCAGCAACCCACGGTGCTGTAGTACCGGAATAAAACCTTGCGCTTTCCTCCCCGTGAATCAATTCAGGGGCTTCTCGCGCAATTCAGGTGAAGGTGGGACACCGAAAGGATGTCTACAAGTACAGCTGAGACTGGGTCACCACTAGGGGTGCGCTTTATGAACCCTGTCGTGCAAGTTCGTGCATGGATGCTTTAGCCAGAAATCCCGACCTGCTTTGGTAGGCTGGGCTGCGAGAGACCAGATCATCAATGCGGCTGATCAACCCATCCGGCAGGGTGACGTTGATTTTCTGGCTGCGACCCAGATAAGGGGTTATATCCACATCCACCAACGCCCAGACCATTCCTGCGTAGTCTGGATTATCGGCATACTTTTCCACTGTTCCCGCTTCTGGAATGGGTTCGGATCCATCAGAAAGCACTTCCAGATGTCCTTCGATTGCCTCTCTGGCATTTGCCAGCGCTTCATCCCAGGTATCTCCTGCTGAGAAGCAGCCAGGTAGGTCTGGCACATAGACGCCATGAGCGTGGTTTTCATCACCGCGTTCAATGGCTACTGGAAACAACATGATTCACTCTCCACTATTTGAGGCCAGCGGCCTTTCTGATCCCATCCACCAGGCCTTTTTTCAAATCCTTTTTGGGGTGGGGCACTGTAAGGGTGCCGGGTTTACTGGGGTGCTTGAAGTGGTGGTGGCTACCCTTAACCCTGACTAGCTGCCACCCATCATTTTCAAGCTCTTTGATCAGATCAGAACTTTTCACCCCTGCCTCCTTGCTGTTTACGACAACTTAAAGATAACCCCGGTAACCCTTGCTTGTCAAAATCGGATCCAGCCTTTACGCTGAAAGAATGAAAAAGGAAGGCAAAATGGCTGCTGTTACACATGAATCCGTTAAAAAAGTCCGGGGTTATATCCGAGAGCTGAGTGCGGACGAAGAAGCCCGACGTCTGGCCTTTGTTCGAGAGCGGGCACTGAGAGATGAAGCCAGCCAGCTGCGTTATGCCGAAAATGAAGGCATGGTCAAAGGTAAAGCTAGGCTGCTGAAACAGTTGATTATAAAGCGTTTCGATCAGTTTCCAGTGTGGGCGCAGGATAAGCTGAATGCAACAGACAGCGTGCAACTGGAAGCCTGGGCAGATCGGATTTTCACTGCTGAAACGCTGGAAGCCTTGCTAGCTGACTGATAACCATAACTTGGAAATTACGCCATGATTGCTGAAAACATTCGCACCTGGGAAGAAAAAGTGCGAGCTGAGGGAATTCAAAAAGGAAGGGAGCTGGGGATGCAGCTGGGAATGCAGCTGGGAATGCAGCAGTACCTACTGGAGATAGTATGGAATATGGTTCAAGCTGGTTTACCTGACGAGCAGATTATCAGTATTGCCGACATCAGTTCTGAGGAGCTGGCAGCCATCAAGCTGAATCAGCCCGGCATTAACCGCTCCGTTTAATACGAAGAGGACGGAAAATGGCTGCTGTTACACATGAATCTGTGAAAAAAGTCCGAGGTTATATCCGAGAGCTGAGTGCGGACGAAGAAGCCCGCCGTCTGGCCTTTGTACGTGAACGCGCACTGAGGGATGAAGCCAGCCAGCTGCGTTATGCCAGAGAGCAGGGATTAAAGCAAGGTGAAGTCAAAGGAGAGGCTAAGCTGCTGAGTATGCAGATAAAAATGAAGTTTGGTGAAGTTTCTCAGGATGTTGTGGAACGCTTGAATCAGGCATCCGCAGAGCAGCTGGAAGACTGGGGCATGAAAATCCTGACGGCTGGTACGTTGGAAGACCTACTGGCTTGAATGTATAGGCAGGTGGCTCAGTGTCGGTTCGTCATCCCCGAATACCTCATCAGCAAAAGCTGGGTACACCAGACGAATATTGGTCTCCTGAGCCGTGAAGGTGTGCTGGTTACGGGGCACGCGCTCCCCGCTAGACCTCATCAATCCCGAAGGAAAGGGCTCGTAAGCGTTACGACAACCAGCACAGCCGGAGTATAGAAAGGATCGTAAACTGAAGCAATGAAGTTGAGGGTAAGGATATGGGTGTTTGGATACTGGGATTTGCCTTATTGCTGCTGGGTCAGGCTAACCTCTGGTTGCTGCTTGGTGCCATGGTGGTGTTTGCCTGGATAACTCTACGCGGCCTGTGGTACTTTTTAAAAATCTAGCGGCTGATTGCCTTCACTATTCAAGGATGACCTACCATGCATGACTCCAATCAAACAGCATACTCACTACTCGACCCCAAAAACGATTTTGTTTTCAAACGTATTTTTACGGAACACCCTGATGCGCTGGTTGATCTGATTAATGACCTGCGCCCGGATCTTCCTGCCATTACCGAGGTCGAAATCCTGAATCCCAACATTACTCCGGCAGAGCTGGAAGGCAAACACATTGTGCTGGATGTTCTAGCAAAAGACATTCAAGGCAACCGCTACAATGTGGAAATGCAGGTCAGGCGTTATAATGACTGGGGCAAACGAGGCAGCTTTTATCTGGCGAAGCTGCTTGCAGATCAACTGCTGGCTGGCGAAGACTACACTGATCTGAAAGCGGCTATCGGAATCCATCTGCTGGACTTTGATCTGTTTACCGCTGATGATCAACAGCAGCAACAAGCCTTGTGGCGTTTTGAAATGCGCGATGGCTTACAACCCGATGTAAAACTGGGTGATGAACTGCAACTGAACCTGATCGAGCTGAAAAAAGCAGATCGGCTGGGTCTGGGTGATCAAAACCTTAAAGACTGGATCACCCTGTTTGAACACTGGAAAGAGGACGGCAAAATGGCTGCTGTTACACATGAATCCGTGAAAAAAGTCCGGGGTTATATCCGAGAGCTGAGTGCAGATGAAGAAGCCCGCCGTTTGGCCTTTGTACGTGAACGCGCACTCAGAGATGAAGCCAGCCAGCTGCGTTATGCCGAAAATGAAGGCATGGTCAAAGGTGAAGCTAGGCTGCTGAAACAGTTGATTATAAAGCGCTTCGACCAGTTTCCGGAGTGGGCGCAGAACAAGCTGAATACAGCAGACAGTGCTCAGCTGGAAGCTTGGGCAGATCGGATTTTCACTGCTGAAACGCTGGAAGCTTTGTTGGCTGACTGATCCCTGCTGATCTTGATTTAACTGACTAACCTCCAGTTACAGGGCGATGTAGACTCAACTGGTAGAGCGGTAAGGCCTAATTGGCTCTGCGTGTTGTGGGTTCAACTCCCACCCTGGTGCTACTTCAAGCTTACTTCCAGCATTTCAAATCACTGGTCTGCTTCAGATGGCTGGCGCAAACCTGATAAGTCTTCATCACTGCAATCAACTGAACATAAAGCATATTATTGTGCTTTAATAAAATCTGGCCTGTCATCGGTATGGCTATCGACCCCTTCGCTGCGGCGTTGATGAGGGCTAGCGTGGGTGCCTCCCACGCGGCAGGCCTCTCATATACTGGGCGTGAGGGGGTTGTTTCCTACCGGAAAGGTTATGCTGGTGCTTTGCACTCATATTATGCAAGTTCGACTCCTGCCGCCGCCCTTCCTTATTCGTTGTGATAACATCCCAGAATACGCCAGTGGCAAGTTTTGAACTGCGTTAAAAATGGGGGATTACCGAAAGACCGGCTGTCTTGAATGTATAAGCAGGAGGCTCAGTGTCGGTTCGTCATCCCCGAATACCTCATCAGCAAAAGCTGGATACACCAGACGAATATTGGTCTCCTGAGCCAGAAAAGAGCTTATCAAACTCCAGTAAAAAAAACCGATAAAAACAGAACGGCTACTGCTCCCGCTGATGCAAGACCGCCAGCAATCAGAAAGAAGCTACTGCCAGTGACAAGGCCGCCAAATGCAAACAAAGCGCCTCCGAGCATTAGTTTTGCAAGCATACATATCCCGCGGTTATTGCTGAGAGTGAACCCTCCTGCAAGGCAGGTGTGGTTTCCAGTGCACTTTTTGGGATTAATGTTTTATCAGTTCGGTGTCCATAATCCCTCCTCTTCCCTTGCATGCCCCAAGGCTTCCGGCACTTAAAGAGCCTGTTCAACGGACTTGGCTAGGTTGCTGTTATCTTGTACACCATGACTTCGATTGCTATTCTCAGATCGCTATCTCAACCTGTTATTCAAGGATGACCGATCATGCATGACTCCGATCAAACAGCCTACCCACTGCTGGATCCCAAAAACGATTTTGTTTTCAAGCGCATTTTCACGGAACACCCAGATGCGCTGGTTGATCTGATCAACGACCTGCGCCCGGATCTTCCTGCCATTACCGAGGTCGAAATCCTGAATCCCAACATTACTCCGGCAGAGCTGGAAGGCAAACACATTGTGCTGGATGTTCTAGCAAAAGACATTCAAGGCAACCGCTACAATGTGGAAATGCAGGTCAGGCGTTATAATGACTGGGGCAAACGAGGCAGCTTTTATCTGGCGAAGCTGCTTGCAGATCAACTGCTGGCTGGCGAAGACTACACTGATCTGAAAGCGGCTATCGGAATCCATCTGCTGGACTTTGATCTGTTTACCGCTGATGATCAACAGCAGCAACAAGCCTTGTGGCGTTTTGAAATGCGCGATGGCTTACAACCCGATGTAAAACTGGGTGATGAACTGCAACTGAACCTGATCGAGCTGAAAAAAGCAGATCGGCTGGGTCTGGGTGATCAAAACCTTAAAGACTGGATCACCCTGTTTGAACACTGGAAAGAGGACGGCAAAATGGCTGCTGTTACACATGAATCCGTGAAAAAAGTCCGGGGTTATATCCGAGAGCTGAGTGCAGATGAAGAAGCCCGCCGTTTGGCCTTTGTACGTGAACGCGCACTCAGAGATGAAGCCAGCCAGCTGCGTTATGCCAGAGAGCAGGGATTGGAGCAGGGATTGGAGCAGGGATTAAAGCAAGGTGAAGTCAAAGGCGAAGCCAAGTTGCTGAGTATGCAGATAAAAATTAAGTTTGGTGAAGTTTCTCAGGATGTTGTGGAACGCTTGAATCAGGCATCCGCAGAACAGCTGGAGGACTGGGGCATGAAAATCCTGACTGCTGATACGCTGGA
>NZ_JACUUA010000373.1 GCF_014859565.1 Marinospirillum sp.
CTTGATGACATCTATCGGGAAGTGTTTGATGTAGTGGTAAGACGAAAAGCCTGAGCCAAAATCATCAATGGCAAAGTGGAATCCTTCCATTTTCAGATCCAACACAAATTTTTCCAGCAGTGCCATGTTGCTGACAGTTTCCCGCTCAGTCAGCTCAAACACCACACGACTGGTGGATACACCATAATCCACTGCCAGACGATGCACCTTGCCAATAAACTCACCAATGATCAGCGAACGAGGTGACAGATTAATAAAAATCTGACCTTCATACCCCTGCTGCTGGATCTGCTCAAAAGCCTTTTCGATCAGTTGGTAATCCATCTTGTGCACTACACCGATGGTTTCGGCCACATCAATAAATTCAAAGGCAGAAATTACCTTGTCACCCAGCTGGATACGCATCAGCAGTTCATGGATAACAATTTCGCCGGTTTTTAAATCAATAATCGGCTGGAAATAAGGAATGATACGGCGCTCTTCCAGAGCATTCAGTACCATCTGGCTTTTTTCACCAACCTCTTTAAAAACCTCAGCCACTTCGTTTTCAGCAGGCAGCGCAATGGAGTTTTTACCACTGCGTTTGGCCTTGTACATCATGTTGTCAGCCATCACAAACAGGTCTGTGGGGTTCTGACCATGTTGCGGGTAAACAGCCACACCCACAGAGCTGGTGGCACGAACACTGTTGCCTTCCGGGGTGATCAGTGACAGCTTTTCCAACTGTTCCATAATACGTTGCGCCACACTATGCGCCTGCTCTTCACCAGCCTCCGGCAGAATAATGGTGAACTCATCACCACCATAACGAGCCAGTACATCACCCGGCCGTACAGCCTGCTGTAAAACACCGGCAAACCCTTGCAGGAACTGATCACCAAAACTGTGTCCATAACGGTCATTCACTGTCTTGAAGTTATCCAGATCCAACATCAGCAGACTGAAATGCACATCATGCCGTTGGGAACGACCAATCTCATAACCCAGCAATTCCTTGAACATACGCTGGTTATACAGGCTGGTGAGTGGATCACGGGTGGCGTAATACTCCAGATCCTGAGTGTATTTGTAGATAGCCTTCACCGAACCAACCAAGTTCAGCAGGGTGGTCAGAATGCTGCCAATTACCATATGGCGAATTGGATCTTTTGCCATTTCTGACTGCACACCAATCCCCACCACACCACCAATTTTGGGTGTTTCAAGCATCAGTGAACGGGTTTGTAAATCCACATCCTGCAGGGTCAGGATGCCCTGCAGATCCTGCTCTTCCGTGGAGGGGTCAGCCACGTGATGTTCAATATTAAGAATTGGAATACCGGTATGAAAATGTGGATGGCTGGACAACTGGCTGATGACCACCTTTTCAAACATCTGTCGTGTGCCTTCGGAGACATTAAAACGCCAGAAGATTTCCAGCTCATAACCTTCATCTTCAACCTGAAACACCGTCACCAGTGAATGAGCCACTAGGATGGTGTTGATATCAATCAGCAGGTCTTTGATGAAGTCGCGCCAGTCTCGCACAATATCCGAGGTGATGATGAACTTGCCCAGCAGGCGTATCTCAAACTCCAGGATGTCCTTGTCCACTGCCACATCCTTGAGCTGCTCCACCAGTAGGTTAACACTGCGAAAGGCATCATCCAGCTCAGTGAAATGGAAGTTGGTCTGGGTCATATCCAGCTGGCGGAAATCCTTGACTGAGTTGACCTGCTCCAGACGCTCCTTGAAGCCATCGGTGGCCTTCTGGATACGACGTGCAACATAACGACTCACCAGTGCCGCCATCACCAGCATTAGAAAGCCGAAGCCCAGAAACATGGCAATGTTATTACGTCGAACTTCAGCACTAATCGGGCGCATATCCTGCTGGATATCAATGACACCAAGCACATCACCCACTTCAGCATTCAGGTGACAGGACAGACATTCACCTCGTGCCTGCATCGGATAAATCCGCCGCATCAGACCATCCGTTTCCATCAGTAACTCTTCACCACTGGCAAAAACACCCTGCACCGATGCATCCAATGTCGGTTGGTTGATCTCACCAAACAGCTCTTCTACCTTGCTGCCACGATAAATCTCAACATCAAACGGACTGGTAACAAACGCATCACGCGTGCCTTGCAGAAAATCTTCCAGCTGCTCTCTTGTCCAGCCCATACGCATCACCTGAAACATTGAGTTAAAGGTTTGCTGGGCAATACTGTGAGAGGTTTGTACCGCCTGGCGAGCAAGAATATTCTCATACAGCAGGGAGGCA
>NZ_JACUUA010000374.1 GCF_014859565.1 Marinospirillum sp.
ACCTTGGCTTCGATCAAACAAAGTGCTTGCAATAGAGGAGGAGTCCATACACGATGACCAGAAAATTGCCCGAGCCACAGGCTGGATCAAATACGCGGATTCTGGCCATACGATTGCGCAGATTCAGCAGCTTGCGGGGGTTGTCACCAGCTTCTTCCAACTTCTCGTTTAACTCATCCAGAAATAATGGGTTCAGCACTTTCAGGATATTGGGCACGCTGGTGTAGTGCATACCCAGGGCACCCCGTTCTTCATCATCGGCCACGGCCTGAATCATAGAGCCAAAGATATCCGGGTTGATCTGAGTCCAGTCCAAACTGCCAATGTGCAGCAGGTAGGAACGGGCAATTTTGCTGAAGTTTGGTACCTCAACACTACCGGAGAAGAGGCCACCGTTGACATAGGGAAAGCCATCGGCCCAGCGAGGAACACCAGCAGCTGACCGCTCGGATTTTTGGGTGTTCATGGCCAGGAAGATTTTGCTGATCACTTCGTGGGTGTTGGCCGCATCCCGGCTACTCATCTGGGCGACGGTATCGGTAAACAAGCCGCTACCCGAGAAGATGTCTGTGTCTTCTGCAAAGAAGCAGAAGATCAGCCGTGCCATAAAGTGATTCATTTCATGGCGCTGCTCTTCCGTGCCCCAGGTGGGGTTATCTTTCAGCAGCTCAACATAGAGCCGGTTCAGGCGGCTGGTGGCACGAATATCAAAAGAACTGTCGCGCACCTGCTTGACGGTGGTAATACCCGCCAAGGGCAAAAAGAAGCCGAAATGATCGGGAAAGCTTTCATAACTGCAGGCAACCGTTTCGCCGGTCTGCAAGTCTTCTGCTTCAAAATCCACGCCGTCAGTCGCCAGGATATAACGCGCCTTGGCTTTCCTGGTGGCGGGGCTGGCTTTCAGGGCTTGTAAAGTGGCTGTCACCTCACCAGCATCCGCAACAGCTAAGTGTATATTGCTGGTTTGCAGCACACCGCCCCAGGGGCCGGAGAAATCCGATTTATTAGTGGCACCCGAGCGCAACCTCTTAATCGTCGTCGCCCTATTGCCAAAAGCTTCGAGAAAGGCGTAAGGGAACTCAGCCGGATCAAAGGGCTGATAGGCTAAATCAGAAATAGCGGCTTCGATTTCTACTGCATTCATGGGGTGGGTTCAGACTCTTGGTATTCGATTGTCCTGGCTGAGTAAGGCCGAGCCGAGAAAAGACAAACGATCAGTCTAAGAGGTCAATCAGGGGAGCACAAGCTTAATCAAAAGCCACCAGGCAGTCCTCACCTAGTGGCTTTAAAGGTTTGATCAAACATCGATATCAGTCGATGGAACCCCTCACCTCGATGGGCAGTGCATTAATAAAGGCAGCCTGAATGAATTCATCGGTCAGTATTTCCAGGTTATTCGTGTTCAGGACTTGATCAACCCACAGGTAGACCGCTTCATAGTTGGTATAAAAATGCTCAATGCCCAGATACTCTGCAATGCCGTAACCTCTACGGACTTGCAACCTTTGGATTAATCTACGGCCAAAAATACGGGCATAGGGTGAAACGCGAATCCTGCCAATGGTATTATTTTTCATCAAGCACCTCCAAATCAGCAGCACTTTGGGAAAGCAGAGCCTCAAACGCACTGCCATCTTTTCGTGTCAGGTCAGGTACATAGTGGCTGTATACCCGGAACAGCATTTCCGTATTGGAGTGTCCGAGTTGGCGGGCAATCCATTCTGGATTTTCACCAGATGCCAACCAGAGAGTGGCAGCCGTATGTCGCGTTTCATAAGCTCGTCGCGACTCCAAACCTAACAGAAGCAGTGTGGGGTGCCAGATCCTGCGGTTGACGTTTCGATAATCCAGAGGGTTTCCCTTTCGGTCACAGAACACATACTCTGAAAAATCACCCGTTAATCGCTTTTGGTTTTGCATGGCCTCCAGTACACGACTGCTCATCTGCACAACTCGAGTAGAACCCTGGGTTTTTGTCCCTTCTGTCCGGCCATCGACCAAGGCTTCTCGCACGTGAATCTCCTTACGATGAAGGTCAACATGCTTCCACTTCAGTCCATCAATTTCGCTGGTTCTTAAGCCTGTAAAAAAACGCACTGTGTAGTAATTTTTGAAATCAAAACGTACCACCCTCAGAAATCGCTCAATTTCATCGAGTGTGAAAGGCATAACGTGAGGCTTGACTTCCTTCAGGTTCTTGATATTTCTGTATGGGGAGTGTCAATGGCCATTTATTTTGACCCACCTTTGGCCAATAAAATTGACCCAC
>NZ_JACUUA010000375.1 GCF_014859565.1 Marinospirillum sp.
TCGTCATTTCTTCGGCACTTGCGACCAATGAGTTTTCTGAGCCGATAAAGAAAAAAGCCTCAGCGCGATCAATCATCTTGTGCAAGGCTGTGTTCAGAACCATATACACATGAGCTGTTGATTGATTGCGCTTTAGGTAGTCATACATCAACCCATTAGATTGCAGACAATATCGATTATCTACTTCACGCAAAAGTTCGTATACGGAACCCCAAACTTCGGAGTCAATAAACACACTAAGACCCTTGCTTCGTAATGCTGCAGCTAGATCTAGTGCGACAGCCCTATCTTGAAATGAATGCGATAAGAAGACATCCGGTTTGCCTTGTGGGAATAAGCAATCCGCGACCTTGGCAGCATCAATTGGGTGACCAGACATAATCAATTTTTCTACTGCTGTTATGTCAAGTGAACTACTTGCGCCTGCTTGCTGTACAAACGCTTCATTGATTTTAATGTCTGAATCTAAACGAAACCCTCTAAACATCGCACTCTCCTTGTTTTGTGAGATTTATTTTTCGAAAAAGCTCTTCACTGACTGGCTGACCAAGGCTATTTCCCTGTCAGTAATTCCATACCACATAGGCAACCTAACTAAGCGTTCACTTTCTATAGTCGTGTAAAGATCGTTACCATGAAAACGTGCGAACTGTTCACCGGCTGCGGCTGTGTGCAGTGGCACGTAGTGGAAAACTGCCATTATCTCATTTGATTTAAGGTGTTCAAGCAAGGCGCTTCTCTCATCAAGATCGGCCACCTTAAGGTAGAACATGTGGGCATTGTGGGTGCACTCTGCAGGTATGGACGGTAATCCAAGTTTGCCTGCTGTCTGTAATGGAAGCAGTGCATCATAATAGGCCTGCCAGCTTGCAAGGCGGTTGGTGTTGATTTCGTCAGCGCGTTCCAATTGGCCCCACAGGAATGCAGCCTGGAGTTCGCTCGGCAGATAACTGCTACCTACATCGACCCACTGGTATTTGTCGACCATTCCACGGAAGAACTGGCTGCGATTGGTGCCTTTTTCGCGGATAATTTCGGCACGTTCTTTAAATTTTTCATCGTTAATGATGAGTAGGCCACCCTCGCCACCGCTGGTGTAGTTTTTGGTTTCGTGGAAGCTGAATGCGCCCAGGTGACCGATGGTGCCTAGCGCGTGACCCTTGTAGGTGCTCATCATGCCTTGTGCCGCATCCTCGATCACAAAGTGCAGCGGTGGTGACAAACTGCTTTACAAACAATCGCTTTTATTTGAAAGGCTTAATGCACGGTCTACAAGCACTTTTGTCCTAGCAATGCCTGACTCTCTTGACCAATAATCACTTACTAGCCGCTTATTGCGTTCTTTTTCTTCAATTGATAGCGGTCTATCTAACAGTGAAATATCTTTTTCCAGTTCTTGTACTGATGAAATCTTGACACCTAAATCTTTCAGAAATGGAAATGTCGGGTTTTCTTCACGCAAAAATACGCGAGCACCCAGGTACAGCATGATTACAATATTACCGACAGCTTGCTGTCGTTTATGATTCATGATCACATAGCCGCATTGCTTGATAGTGGCCACATAATCTTGAATAGGCATAAAGTCTTTCAGCGGATTAAAATCCAATCCGAAATATTTTTTTCCCAGTGCTGCAATTCTTTCACCATATACTGTATCGCCATAGCTGAGCGGTGCTATAACTTTCCGGTTTTCAACACCGTTTTTAACCAGGAAATCAAATGTTTCTTTATGATTGCAGGTCAGTGAAGCACTATTCCCAACCAGGATTGTGTTGCCATCTACCTGCTCACCTTCAAAGCCCTTAATAAGATGATCTTCCATGGTGCCGTAATTCCAGCGTACATGTTCTGGGAAGCTCTCCCATTTACGGGACTTCAGCACCATATCGTATTCATTCGGCAGAACGGGTGAAAAAAAAGAAAGCCTTTCAATGGCTTTTTTTCTAAACTTTGAAATACCAGCCATTTTTAATGCAACCCGTAGGGCCTTACCAATCGTTGATCGAATTAAAGATTTATTGTTTTTAGCCAATATTCTTTTCGTTTCGGGCATCAGTAGATCATCAGGATTACCGATCAAAGCGTAGTAATCATACCCCCAACCCAGCCATACCGTTGGTACTTCTTCAGGAACATTGAATATTTCTGGATATAGCAGATCACCAAATGAATGAAAAACCACTAAATTATATTTTTTATATTCTGATTTTTTAACTATAGGCCTTCTTATTAGAGATATTGAATATTTGATATGGCTGTAAT
>NZ_JACUUA010000084.1 GCF_014859565.1 Marinospirillum sp.
CAAAATCATTGGACACACCAAAATCATCATCCAGCTCATTGGCTTCAATCGGCTTTTCCAGATCCAGCTCCAGATCCAGTTCTTCCGCCTCGGATTCATCCAGCTCTTCCAGACCTTCCAGTGGATCAACCAAGTCTTCTTCCTGTGTGGGTTCAACTGGTGGTTTACTGGAGATGACTTCATCCAGTTCTGCTTCCAGGCTGTCCAAGTCATCAAAGTCATCGAGACCAAAATCCATCTCTATCGAGGATGGTGCGGGCTGCTCAGAGCGACTGATTGCCTCCGACTCTTCAGAATCAAAAATATCCGCTATAGCCTGGTCATCGTCCAGGTCCAGATCAAGGTTATCCAGATCACCGAGATCCAGCTTTCCCAGATCCAGTTCTCCCAGATCTACATTCAGGGCATTATCACGGTCTGCATCAAACTTGTCTTCAGCTAAAGACTGCACAGGTGCAGCGGCAACAAACAGGGCTGCCAGCTCTGCAACACGACGTATTGCAGATGAGGAAGGTGAACTGGACTCCAATTCAGCACGCTGCTTGTTGAAGGTTTCTTCGTCATTCAACTCAACCAGCACTTCCAGCAACTTGATGCGTAAATCCTCACGTTCAGGTTGTTCAAGCAGTGCACTCTGCAGGTAACCTGCAGCCTGCTCAAGACGACCATAAGCAATAAACATTTCAGCTTCCTGCAAGGCATCACGCGGTTTTTCCTTGCGTTCAGCCGGTTGTTTTTTTTCCGGCTCAGAGCCAGTTACAAGCTCAGTGTTCAGATCGTCAAGATTCAGATCCGAGCTATCCAGATCAGCATTTAAACCTCCATCATCCAACTCCAGCGGGTCAAGATCATCCAGACCTTCAAGCTCATCCAGTGGCTGGGCATTTAAATCCAGATCAAAATCTGACGAGGTGGCATTGTGAGCCGCCAGCATATCGGCTTCCAGATTGGTCTCAGCAGGTTTGGATTGATCACGGGCTGCTTTGAGTTTGCTGCGGGTCGATAACAACGCAAAAAACACTGCCAACAGCAATACCAGCGAACCCGCCAAAGCACCATAAAGAACAGGCTGCTGCTGCATACGACTCATCAGATCCTGATGCATTATTTCAGCAGGCGCAGCAGGTTGTGCCTGTACCGCTGGTTGTGGTGGTGGTGTCATTGCGCCTGATTGAGTCGCACGCTGGGTCAGCTGACGCTCCATATCAGCCAGCTGCTCATCTTTCAGGCGAATCAGCTGTTGCAGGGTGTTCACCTGCTGCTGCATTTCGGTAATTCGTTCTGCCAGCTCATCTTTTTCCCGCTCTGCCAGCTGCAGGCTTTCTTCACTGGCTGATAAACGGCTTTCGAGCTGGTTGATACGCTCTTGCTGTGCACTGCTGACTGGTGGAGTTACCAGCTGCAGATCACGTGGACGAGCTTCCGGGCGCTCAGGGGTGGCAGCCGGAGCTGTATCCATCGAAGGGCGCGGGGTTGGTCTGATATCTGCCACAGGTGCCGGACGGGAAGGTGCCTGATCCCGACTGGCAACCCAAACCTGATTCTGGCGACGCACTTCCTGTTCCGCCTGCAAAGCGGTGCGGCGCATCATGGCGGCAGCTGTTGGAATCACCAGAGTGGAACCTGACTCCATTTCGTTGATATTACCGCTAGGGAAAGCTCGGGGGTTGGCATCACGAATCGCCAGCATGGCCTGTTTGATGGTGATGTTGTTGTTTGGTCGGGTTGTACGGGCAATACTCCAGAGGGTATCGCGGGAACCAACCTGTACTCGTCGCTGTCCAGTTGGTGTTGCAGTGGTGGCTGCAAACGCAGTACGCAGCTCTTCTGCTGTTAGCATTGCTGATTGCAATTGTAACGGAGAACTTGCGTTCACCGCCGCCAGGCTAAGGGGTAGCGTCATAACACCTGCCGCTAGCCCAGCCACCCACCAAGAACGCCCACCGGTTAACTTCCTCTGCATACCCTGCCCCGTTACTTTATCGTTCCGCCTGTAGAAAAAACCATTTTTCCTACAATTTCATAGATACGGCGTTTTTAACAGTTTTTCTGTGCTTTGTCATCGGTCATTTGCAAAAACGGCAGCCGTAGCTGCCGTTTTTAATGCTTTGGTATCAATTAATGTTCCAACAGGATACGCAGCATACGACGCAGCGGTTCAGCCGCACCCCACAACAGCTGATCACCCACAGTGAAGGCTGAAAGATATTGTGACCCCATGTTCATCTTGCGCAGACGACCCACAGGAACCGTTAAGGTGCCAGTCACGGCAGTCGGACCCAAATCACGGATGGATGCATCCCGCTCGTTGGGAATCACTTTCACCCAGTCATTGTGAGCCGCCAGCAGACCGTGGATTTCATCCAGGGGGACATCCTGCTTGAGTTTGATGGTGAATGCCTGACTGTGACAACGCATAGCACCAATACGCACACACAGGCCATCAATTGGCACCGGATTGGTCGACAGACCAAGGATCTTGTTGGTCTCAACATGACCTTTCCACTCTTCCTTGCTTTGGCGGCTATCCAGCTGTTTGTCGATATAAGGAATTAGACTACCTGCCAGAGGTACACCAAAGTTGTCGGTCGGGAAGTCAGCCGAGCGCATCGCAGCGGCCACCTTGCGGTCAATATCCAGAATGGCGGAAGCCGGATCAGCCAACTCAGGTGCCACGGCATCACGCAGCGTACCCATCTGGTTCAGCAGCTCACGCATATTCTGGGCGCCGGCACCGGAAGCCGCCTGATAGGTCATGGAGGTCATCCATTCCACCAACCCCTTCTCAAACAGGCCACCCAGACCCATCAGCATCAGGCTGACGGTGCAGTTGCCACCCACAAAGGTTTTTACGCCAGAAGTCAGGCCAGCATCAATCACCTTGCGGTTGACCGGATCCAGCACAATGATGCTTTCATCCACCATGCGCAGGCTGGATGCGGCATCAATCCAGTAACCCTGCCAACCAGCCGCACGCAGCGGGCCGTAAACTTCGTTGGTGTAGTCACCACCCTGACAGGTGAGCACCACATCCAGTTTTTTCAACACATCCAGATCAGTGGCACTTTGCAGCGGCTGACCATCCGGGCCAGGTTTACCGGCCTGAGAGGTAGTGAAATACACCGCTTCAATCAGATCAAAATCTTTTTCTTGCTGCATCCGCTGCATCAGTACCGAGCCGACCATTCCGCGCCAGCCCACCAAACCTACAGTCAATTTTTTCATGGAATTCTTTTGTTCCTCCTGTTGCTATCAGAGTGCTTTTAACGCTTTGACCACCGCATTACCCATCTGGGCGGTGCCGACCTTGGTCATGCCTGCAGACACTATATCAGCGGTACGCAGCCCCTGATCCAGCACATCACTGACAGCCTGTTCAATTTTTCCTGCCAGTTCACCTTCACCGAAGGAATAACGCAGCATCATTGACACCGACAGAATGGTCGCCAGCGGGTTAGCGACTCCCAGTCCGGCGATATCCGGTGCTGAACCGTGGCAGGGCTCATACATGCCCTTGGCGTTGGCATCCAGTGAAGCGGAAGGCAGCATACCTATGGAGCCGGTCAGCATCGCCGCTTCGTCCGACAGGATGTCACCGAACATGTTGCCGGTCACAAGCACGTCAAACTGCTTGGGCGCACGCACCAGCTGCATGGCGGCGTTGTCCACATACATGTGCGACAACTCTACATCGGGATAATCTCGACCCACTTCTTCCATCACATCACGCCACAGCATGGTGACTTCCAGCACGTTGGCCTTATCCACCGAACAAACACGCTTATTACGCTTGCGTGCCATTTCAAAAGCCACCTTGCCGATGCGACGAATTTCACTTTCGGAATAAACGTAGGTGTTAAAACCTTCTTTTTCACCATTTTCCAGCTCACGAATACCACGCGGCTGACCAAAATAAATACCACCGGTCAGTTCACGCACAATCATGATATCCAGACCGGACACCACTTCTGGCTTCAGACTGGACGCATCCGCCAGTTGCGGGTAGAGAATCGCCGGGCGCAGGTTGCCAAACAGACCCAGCTGCTTGCGAATACCCAGCAGACCACGCTCCGGACGCTTGGAGATATCCGGCAGCTTGTCCCACTTGGGACCACCCACCGCACCCAGCAGAATCGCATCAGCCGCCTTGGCTTTTTCCAGCGTCTCCGGTGGCAGTGGCTCACCAGTGGCATCAAAACCTGCACCACCCACCAGACCTTCTTCCCAGCTGACATCCAGACCGAATTTGTCACGGCAAATTTCCAGCACCTTCACTGCTTCGGCAGTAATCTCAGGACCAATACCATCACCGGGTAAAACCAGAATCTTCTTGCTCATGTGTTTATCTCTCAAAGTTAATCTCTAATTTATCGCCAAGCCAGAAAGCCGCGGCAAGGTTGCCTGTGTGAGCGAGGCAGGACGCCGGCAGCTTTCGCTATCCCTGCTCACGCTGCATTCGAGCATCCATGCACATCAGCGCAGGTGTCTATTCAGGACAGAATAGCCACCTGAAAAACAGGCTGCCTTGCAAAGCGGCAGATGATCCTTCACTCAAGAAAATATCCAGGGCGTATATGCCGCCTGCTTGGCTTCATAAGCCTTGATGGCATCTGCATCCTTGAGGGTAATGCCAATATCATCCAGTCCCTCAATCAGGCAATGCTTGCGGAACGGATCCATTTCAAAGCTCAGAACCTCACCAGAGGGTGTGGTGACCGTTTGTGCAGGCAGGTCGATCAGCAGGCGATAGTCCTCGCTGGCATTCACCTCATTAAACAGGCGATCTACGGTATTTTCATCCAGCTGGATCAACAACAGGCCGTTCTTGGGCGCATTGTTGAAGAAAATATCCGCAAAACTGGGTGCAATCACGGCACGAAAACCATAGTCCACCAACGCCCAGGGCGCATGCTCCCGTGAAGAACCACAACCAAAGTTCTTACGCGACAACAACACTTCACTGCCCTGAAAACGCGGCTGATTCAGAATAAAATCAGTATTCAGCGGACGATGACTGCAATCCTGCCCCGGAAAACCTTCGTCCAGATAACGCAACTCATCAAACAGATTAGGACCAAAGCCGGTACGTTTGATGGACTTCAGAAACTGCTTGGGAATAATCAGGTCGGTATCCACATTGGCGCGATCCAGCGGCGCAACCAGACCATTTAACTGGGTAAATTTTTGCATTGCTTATCTCCTGCCTCAGAATTCCCGGACATCCACAAAATGACCGGCGATTGCCGCTGCCGCTGCCATGGCCGGGCTGACCAGGTGGGTGCGTCCGCCATAACCTTGCCGACCTTCAAAGTTGCGGTTGGAGGTGGATGCACAGTGTTCACCCTGCCCCAGTTTGTCGGCATTCATCGCCAGACACATGGAGCAACCTGGCTCACGCCATTCAAAACCGGCTTCGATAAAAATTTTATCCAGCCCTTCTTCTTCCGCCTGTTGTTTCACCAGACCGGAACCAGGCACCACCAGCGCCTGTTTCAGGCTGGCAGCCACTTTACGGCCTTTGGCCACTTCAGCCGCAGCACGCAGGTCTTCAATGCGTGAATTGGTGCAGGAGCCGATAAAAACCCGATCCAGCTGGATATCAGTAATCGCCTGATTGGGTTTTAATCCCATGTATTTCAAAGCGGATTCCCAGCTTTTGCGCAGGTTTTCATCACCTGCACTGGCGGGATCAGGAACACGACCATTCACCGCCACTACCATCTCTGGTGAAGTGCCCCAGCTGACCTGAGGTGCAATGCTGGCGGCATCCAGTGTTACCACCTTGTCAAACACGGCATCTACATCACTATGCAGGGTTTTCCAGTAGGCCACCGCCTGTTCCCATTGTTCACCCTTGGGTGCAAAAGGACGGCCTTTAACATAATCCAGAGTGATCTGGTCACAACCCACCAGACCCACACGGGCACCGGCTTCAATTGCCATGTTGCAGATGGTCATACGGCCTTCCATCGACAGATTGCTGATGGCTGAACCAGCAAATTCCATCGCATAACCCGTACCACCGGCGGTACCGATTTCACCTATCACGGCCAGAATGATGTCCTTGGCGGTGACACCGGGCTGCAGTTCACCATCCACCTGGATCAGCAGGTTTTTCATCTTGCGCTGAATCAGACACTGGGTAGCGAGTACATGCTCCACTTCCGAGGTGCCAACCCCGTGTGCCAGTGCCGCAAAAGCACCATGAGTGGCGGTGTGGGAATCACCGCACACCAGCGTCATGCCCGGCAGGGTTGCGCCCTGCTCCGGGCCGACCACATGCACGATGCCCTGACGCAGGTCGTTGATCTTGAATTCGGTGATGCCAAACTCGTCGCAGTTGTCATCCAGCGTCTGCACCTGAATACGCGAGGTTTCGTCTTCGATACCACTGACCCCCTGCGCACGTTCTTTCAGGGTGGTGGGGACGTTGTGATCCGGTGTTGCCAGGTTGGCATTCAGACGCCAGGGTTTGCGATTGGCCAGACGCAGGCCTTCAAAAGCCTGGGGCGAAGTCACTTCGTGCAGCAGGTGGCGGTCGATGTAAATTAGTGCGGTGCCATCATCACGCTGTTTGACCAGGTGGGCATCCCAGAGTTTGTCGTACAGGGTTTGAGCCATATTTTGTTCTCCTCAAGACTGAGCCTTTGGCGACTCTTGCCAACATCTTAACGCCCGTGATTCAATAAAACCAATTCATCCTTATCATAATCAACATAACAGCTTGGAATAGATAGACAGATAGAATGGACATTCAATCCTTGCAGGCTTTTATTCAGGTGGCCGAAAAAGGCTCTTTTTCCCGTGCCGGTCATGGGCTGCACATCACCCAACCCGCGGTCAGTAAACGTATTGCCAGCCTGGAAGATCAACTGAACCAGAAGCTGTTTGATCGTATCGGACGCAGCATCACCCTGACCCAGGCTGGAGCGGCATTATTACCTCGCGCTCGTCGACTGTTGGTGGATCTGGAGGATACCCGTCGGATGCTTGCCAATCTCAGTGGGGAAATCCAGGGCTCACTGATTCTGGCCACCAGTCACCACATTGGCCTGCATCGTCTGCCACCTTTGTTGAAAAGTTTCACCCAGGCTTTTCCGCAGGTCAAACTGGACATGCGTTTTCAGGATTCCGAGCAGGCTTATGCTGGGGTGGTAGCCGGTGACCTGGAGCTGGGTATTGTCACCCTGGCACCAGTGCCTGATCCATCACTGGTGGTGGTGCCGGTTTGGGTGGATCAACTGCGCTTTGTAGTCGCCAAGGGTCACCCGTTAAGTCGGCTGCACAGCTTGCAACTGGATGACCTGACTCACCATGATGCAGTACTGCCAGGTCAGCAGACTTTTACACGCGGTATTGTCGAGCGGGTGTTCCGGGAACAGGATCTGGAGCTGAATGTGACCCTGTCCACCAACTACATGGAAACACTGAAGATGATGGTGTCCATCGGGCTGGGCTGGAGCTTACTGCCGGAAACCCTGATTGATGACAGCCTGGAAGTGCTGAACCTGGATCACCCACCCATCACCCGACCCCTGGGTTTTCTTTACCACCGCGAACGCACCCTGTCGAATGCTGCCCGTCAGATGATCCAACTGCTGGAGCAGGAGAAAAACCTGCCTCAAGCCTGAATAAGCAACTGCCGGAACTCGATTTCAGGTAGGGGTTTATAATAAAGAAAACCCTGTGCCAGCTGACAACCCATCTCACGCAACTGATCCGCCTGAGACTCTTCCTCCACGCCCTCAGCCACTAAACTCAAGTTCAGATTCTGCGCCAGCTGCACGATAGTTTTTACGATACTCAGACTCACTGCATCCTTGCCCATATCCTGTATAAAAGAGCGGTCAATCTTCAGCGTGGTCAGGGGTAACTTGCGTAAATAAGACAAACTGGAATAACCAGTACCAAAATCATCGAGCGCAATCCTGAAGCCTTTTTCCTTCAAGCGCATCAGACTACTGAGTGCTCGCTGCTCGTTTTTCATCAGCCCGGTTTCAGTGATTTCCAGCTCCAGCGATTCACGGCACAAACCATGCTTACCAACCAGTTGTTCCAGCCAACCGGGGAAACCTTCTCGTTCCAACTGATAAACTGAAAGATTTACAGCAATTCGAGGTAACTGATAACCGGCATCACGCCAGCGCACCAGCTCTGCACAAGCCTCCTCCAAAACCCAAGCACCAATATCCACAATCAAGCCGGACTCTTCGGCCAGCGGAATAAATACCGCCGGTGACAAAGGCCCCAGCTCGGGATGACACCAGCGCAACAGGGCCTCAGCACCGTAAACCTGGCTATCGACCAACTTAAACTTGGGTTGATAATGCAGACTCAAGCCACCACCCTTGATGGCACTGTGCAGCGCCTGTTCCAGTTTTAACCGATCACGTGCCTCACGGCTCATGGCGTGATCAAAATAACGGAAGGTATTACGACCGGAATTTTTTGCCTCGGTCAAAGCTGCCTGTGCATTTACAAACAACTCACCGGCATCACGGGCATCCTCAGGGAAAAAAGCCACACCGATGGATGGACTCATGGTGACTTTATGTTCTTGCAGGTCAACCTCCTGCTGGAGCAGAATTTTGATCTCATCCGCCAGCTGACTGATGTCATGTAGGGAGTCATAGTCTTCCACCAGCACTGCAAATTCATCAGCCCCCACTCGCACCAGTGTGTGGGCCTCATCAGTCTGCTTGCGTAGCAGTTCACTCTGATGGCGAATCAGCCGATCACTCCAGCTGTGCCCCAGGCTTTCGTTAATTAACTGGATACGTCCCAGATCAATCAGCAACAGCGCCAGCTGTTCATTTTGTTTGCGAGCCTGGCGCACAGCATGGCGCAAGCGCTCAGTTAACTGATGACGATTACCCAACCCGGTCAGTGGATCATGGTAAGCCAGATGCCGTATCTCAGCATCCTTGGCGCGCAGCTCACTCAGATCATGAAAAATCGCAATATAGTTTTCAATAACACCACGGGCATTACGCACACAGTTGATGGATAACCACTGCAGGTACACACTGCCATCTTTACGACGGTTCCATACCTCACCCTGCCAACAATCCGTATCCGTAATACTCTGCCACATGGCATCATAAAAGGCTTGATCGTGATGCTCTGACCGAAGCAGTCGTGGTGTTTGTCCGAGGACTTCTTCTGCGCTGTAACCGGTGATTTCCGTGAAAGCGGTGTTAATTTGCTGCACTCTGGCACGCCCGTCCGTGACCATAATGCCTTCAATCGTATTTTCAAACACCCGCATCGCCAATCTTTGCTGAGACTCCAGAGCTTTCCTGCGGCGCAAGTCACGTGCAATACCTGTCATCCACTGCAACTCACCAGCCTCATCAAGATGCGGAATCATAATCAGCTGGACAGGAAAAACTTCACCGGCCAGGTCACAAAACTCCAGCTCACCCTCCCAGCGCTGCCCCTGACCGATGAACTCGGGGAAAACTGTTTCATGGAGTAACTGATAAGCATGATCCGGATGCAAATCACGCACATATACCGGCTCACGATCCAGATCGAGAGCAGTAGAAATACCGAGCAAACTGCGACCGGCTAGATTGATGTAAAGCAATCGCTGATCAACCGAGATAGTGGCAATCATCTCGCTGGCGGCTTCAAGAATCGCTTGCTGACGACTAGAGGTTAAAAAACTCAAAACAAACATCCCTATTGGTCAGGTTATGTTAAACCAGCACCACACTGGACTTACTCCTTAGATTAGATGCGCAACAAAAAAATAACAATACGTAACAAGCGAATTTCGGTTGTTAATTGTTTGGCGCAAGAATCAGAAAATTTCACTTTACGTTAACGTCAACTTACCCTAGAGTTCAAGTTACAGATTAAAGCGCTACAAATCATAAGAAAAACGCTATTTTTTTGAGCCAATCAGCAGAGGAAAACAACACATGCAATCCATTTTCAAAGACATGAACTTCGGCCTCGACGATGAACTGAACATGCTGCGTGAACAGGTGAATGCCTTTGCCGCTGCAGAAATTGCCCCTCGTGCTGCCGAGATCGACAAAAACAACGAATTCCCCAACGACCTCTGGAAAAAATTCGGTGACATGGGTCTACTCGGCATCACCGTATCAGAAGAGTTTGGTGGTTCCGGCATGGGTTATCTGGCGCACTCGATTGCCATGGAAGAAATCTCCCGCGCCTCAGCCTCGGTTGGCCTGTCTTACGGCGCCCACTCCAACCTGTGTGTTAACCAGATCAAACTGAACGGCAACCAGGCGCAGAAAGAAAAATACCTGCCCAAACTCTGCTCCGGTGAACACATTGGTGCACTGGCCATGTCCGAACCCAATGCCGGTTCGGATGTGGTGAGCATGAAGCTGCGTGCTGAAAAGAAAGGGGATCAGTACATCCTCAACGGCAACAAAATGTGGATCACCAACGGCCCGGATGCCCACACCTATGTTATTTATGCCAAAACTGATGTGAATGCAGGCTCCAAGGGCATTACTGCTTTTATTGTTGAGCGTGACTTCCCCGGCTTCTCCCGACACCAGAAACTCGACAAACTGGGTATGCGTGGCTCCAACACCTGTGAACTGGTGTTTGCAGACTGCGCTGTACCGGAAGAAAACGTGCTGGGTGAAGTGGGCAAGGGTGTTCGTGTACTGATGAGCGGCCTGGACTACGAACGCACCGTGCTAGCCGCTGGCCCCATTGGTATCATGCAAGCCGCGATGGATGTGGTGGTGCCTTACATCCACGAACGCAAGCAGTTTGACCAGGCCATTGGTGAATTCCAGCTGGTACAAGGCAAAATTGCTGACATGTACACCACCATGACTGCCTGCCGCGCTTACCTCTATGCCGTGGCCCGCTGCTGCGACCGTGGCGAAACCAGCCGTAAGGACGCAGCCGGTGTGATCCTCTACTGTGCGGAAAAAGCCACCCAGGTAGCACTGGATGCCATCCAACTGCTCGGCGGCAATGGCTACACCAACGAATACCCAACAGGCCGCCTGCTGCGTGATGCCAAGCTGTATGAAATCGGCGCCGGCACCAGCGAAATCCGCCGCATGCTGATTGGCCGCGAGATTTTTACTGAATCCCGTTAATCAACTGTAGATAGCAGACGACCGACACAGCAAACCTGGACACGCACCACTTTAAATCGTCGGCTCTTGCAGATAACGAGCTGATGACAGGATTGGGTGAACCGGGACCGTCTGATGCCATGGATGGCATCAGCCGAGCCTACAAGGATGTATTCATGGCGTGTCCCGGTTTGCTCAACCTGTCAGATCAGCCTTCCAAGAGATACACCTAAAGGATCACCAGCATGAGTGTGATTAAATCGCAGATCAACACCCGCACGCCGCAGTTTGCTGAAAATGAAGCGGCCATGCGCAGCCTGATCGAAGACCTGCACCAGAAACTCGAACAGGTCAAACAGGGTGGCGGCGCCAAGGCGCAGGAACGTCACCTATCCCGTGGCAAACTGCTGCCGCGTGAACGCATTGAACGCCTGCTGGATCAGGGTGCGCCCTTTCTCGAATTCTCCCAGCTCGCTGGCTGGGAGGTTTATGACGACTTTGTACCCAGCGCAGGCATCATCACCGGTATTGGCCGGGTGTCTGGTGTTGAGTGCATTATTGTTGCCAACGATGCAACCACCAAAGGCGGCACCTACTACCCGCTGACGGTGAAAAAACACCTACGCGCCCAGGACATTGCCCGTAAAAATCGCCTGCCCTGTATTTATCTGGTGGATTCCGGCGGTGCCAACCTGCCCAATCAGGATGAAGTCTTCCCCGACCGCGATCACTTTGGCCGTATTTTCTACAACCAGGCCAACATGTCCGGTGATGGTATCCCACAGATTGCTTCGGTGATGGGTTCTTGCACCGCGGGTGGTGCTTATGTTCCGGCCATGGCGGATGAATCCATCATTGTTAAGGAACAAGGCACTATTTTCCTGGCCGGACCACCGCTGGTCAAAGCAGCTACCGGTGAAGTGGTGACCGCAGAAGACCTGGGCGGTGCCGATGTACACGCCAAGGTTTCCGGCGTAGCCGATCACTATGCCCTGAACGACGAGCATGCCCTGCAGCTAGTACGTCGTGCCATTGCCCGCCTCAACTGGCGCAAACTCGGTGAGCTGGACATCCAGCCCTCTCGTCCACCGGTTTATGACCCGGAAGAAATCTACGGCATTGTGGGCACCGACCTGCGTAAACCTTTTGATGTACGTGAAGTGATTGCCCGTGTGGTGGATGCCTCCGAATTTGACGAGTTCAAACGCTGGTATGGTGAAACCCTGGTCACCGGCTTTGCCCGCATCCACGGCTACCCGGTGGGTATCGTGGCCAACAACGGCGTGCTCTTCTCCGAATCCGCTCAGAAGGGTGCCCACTTTGTAGAGCTCTGCTGCCAGCGTGGCATTCCGCTGGTATTCCTGCAGAACATCACCGGTTTTATGGTGGGTTCACGTTATGAACATGAAGGCATTGCCAAACATGGCGCCAAGATGGTGACTGCGGTGGCTTGCGCTCAGGTGCCTAAATTCACAGTACTCATCGGTGGCAGTTTTGGTGCCGGTAACTACGGCATGTGCGGTCGCGCCTACGACCCCAACTTCATGTGGATGTGGCCCAACGCCCGCATCTCGGTGATGGGTGGTGAACAAGCCGCTAACGTACTGGCACAGGTCAAGCGTGAACAACACGACCGCAACGGCACCGAATGGGCCAAAACGGACGAAGACGCTTTCAAGAAACCCGTGCGTGAAATGTATGAACATCAGGGTCATCCTTATTACGCCAGCGCACGTTTGTGGGATGACGGCATCCTTGACCCGGTACAAACCCGTGACACCCTGGGACTGGCGATATCCGCCTCACTGAACGCTGCCATCAAACCGACACGTTTCGGCGTGTTCCGCATGTAAGGAGAGCGCCATGACTCAAACCACTGACCTGCAACATGCTCAGCTGGATCTCGATCCGCGCGGTGTGGCCTACCTGACCCTGAACCGTCCGGAAGTGCACAACGCCTTTGATGATCACCTGATTGCCGAACTGCTGGACAAACTCCGGCAGGTACGCGAAGCCGATGCCCGTGTGCTGGTATTCCGTTCACTGGGCAAAAGTTTCTCCGCCGGTGCTGATCTCGGCTGGATGAAACGCATGGCCAGCTACAGCAAAGCCGAAAACAAAAAAGATGCCCAAGAGCTGGGACACCTGATGCACGAACTCGACACCCTGCCCTGCCCGACCCTCTGCCGGGTACAGGGTGCGGCTTACGGTGGTGCGGTCGGACTCGCTGCCTGCTGCGACATTGTTGTTGCCAGTGAAAAAGCCCGCTTCTGCCTGTCCGAAGTCAAAATTGGCCTCTCCCCTGCAGTGATCAGCCCCTACGTGATCCGTGCACTGGGACAACGCGCCATGCGCCGTTATGCCATGACGGCGGAAGTCATCACCGTCCACAAGGCACACCAACTGGGATTAGTGCATGAAGTGGTCAGCGAAGACGCGCTCGACGGACAAATCGAAATCCTGGTCGAAACCCTGCTGGCCAACAGCCCGCAGGCCGTGGCTCGCACCAAACAACTGGTGCACTACGTCGCCGACCGACCGGCAGACGCCACCACCCAGGACTACACCACCGACCTGATCGCCGAAATCCGCGTATCTGCAGAAGGGCAGGAAGGACTCAACGCCTTCTTTGAAAAACGTGCACCCGGCTGGCAAG
>NZ_JACUUA010000085.1 GCF_014859565.1 Marinospirillum sp.
GAATTAACCGTATGGAGCTGCTGCCGCTGCTGCAGGAACGTGACGTTCTGGATGATACCATTGTGATGCAGAGTGAACCCCAGGAGTTACTGACCTCCCGCGCGCTGCGCCTGCAAGTGAAAGAAAGCTGGAACCTTGACCATCTGACGGAACGTTACCGCAACTTCCTTAACCAGTTTCGCCCCTTATGGCAGGAACTAAAAATTGAAGACAGCCTGACTCCCACAGAGTGCCTGATAGCGCGCACACTGCTGATCCATGAATACCGCAAACTGTTGCTGCGTGATCCACAACTGCCTGATGAGCTATTACCCGGTGACTGGGAAGGCCGCAGCGCCCGCCAGCTGTGTCGCAACCTCTATCGTCTGGTTTACGCCCGTGCTGAATCTCATCTGGATCAGATACTGGAAAACGCCTCCGGCCCCTTGCCTGCACCTAATGCCAGTTTCTACCAGCGTTTTGGCGGTCTTGAATGATTTATTTCTGAAAGCGACACACAAAAAACACATCGACTTAACAAAAAGCTATCACTTAAAGGTAGCTTTTTTTGACTTAATCGGGCTTTTTTGTTTTTTTACACAATCACTTACCACATATAACATGACCTGGATCAAATTTCTGAAACTAAGACTTCCCATTACAAAATAATCTGCCAAAATCAGCAGGGTGGTATTTCAACGATGTGTGCCACTTTGCTTTCATGAGGAAAATAAAATGACACAAAAGAACTCGCTCAGCATCGGTGCCACAGCACTGCTGTTGCTGGGTTTTGCTGTATTGTGGGGAAGTAATGGCAAGGGTGTAATCCAGGATGATCCTGAGCGCAACATTGCCATTCCTAAAAACTTACTGGTGCCTCTGCAGGTTCGTACCAGTTATAACAATGAAAGAATTTTTTTCCAGTATCGCTGGCCAGCTGAAAAACCATCCTATTTCCATGATGTTTATCGTTATGAAAAAGGTGAATGGAAGCGTTATGGCAATGCTGTTCCCGGATCACAACCCCAAGGCCTGCATGAAGATCGTGTAGCCATGCTGGTGGATGATGGCAGTGTGCCGGAATTTGCCCGTTATGGTGGTTACATTACGGTTGGTTCCGGGTTGGTGGATACCACCCACCAGGCATCCGGTGATGATGTTGAAAATCATCCCTATCTGGGTAAACAACGTGGTCAGGAAGAAGTCACCAAATACCTGCCACAAACCCGTCACTCCGGTGACTGGGCAGATACCCAGAGTGGTGAACGTATCCAGCAAATGCGTAAGGCTGGTTATTTCCTGGATCTGTGGCACTGGCGTTCTGCACGCAGTAATCCTCTTGGTTTTGCAGATGATCAAGTGGTTTATGATGCTCGCTCTGGTGATCAGGGTCGCAGCGCCTGGTTCACCAACTGGGATCGCGAAAAAAAGCAGCCCCGCGTGATGTTTAACCCGGAAGTGGCTGGTCATGCTGCCCTGAAGTGGGATGACATCCAGGCTGGCCGTATTGATCCTGACTCTATTTATTATCTGCATGAAACCACCATGCAACCCTTTGATCCTGACCATGCCTGGCAGGAAGGTGATGTATTACCCCGCCGTGCCCTGCGTACCCCTGCCGGATCCAGAAGTGACATTGCTGCGGACGGTCGCTGGAGCAATGGTTACTGGCAGGTCACTCTGTCCCGTCTAATGGACACTGGTGCGCCGCTGGATGACAAAATTTTTATGGATGGTGGTGAATATGCCGTTGGTTTTGCCATTCATCGTAATGCTACCGGTGGTCGCTGGCACTATGTTTCCTTGCCGGTAAAGCTGGGGCTGGGACGTGATTCAGATCTGGTTGCCCAAAGTTTTGTGGGTGAGACACCTGATTGGAATCAACCTTGGCACGAGGTCAAACTCTTTTATCCCGGACAAGTCACCTGGCCTCATCTGACCAGCAAAGCCCACGCCGGTAGTGAACGTATTGCCCGTAAAATTCCAGCATCTGCGTTTCACAAAGAAGAACAGCTGGCGGTTTATGGTATCGAGGCTGAGTTCCGCGAAGCCCTGCAAACACAATGGCGTCTGACCCTGTTTGCTGGATTGCTGCTACTGGCATCACTGGGTTTCACTCTGTTCCGTATGGCTACACCAGCCAAGGGAGGTTTCTAATATGGCTGCTTACCATCACATCATGGCGCACTTTCCAATTGCCCTGTTGTTGCTTGCGTCACTGCTGCTGCTGTTGCGTGCTTTGAGTAACAACCCCGCACTGGCCAAGCTGGAAAAAAGCACTCCCATCCTGCTAATTTTTGGTCTGCTGGGTGGCATTGCGGCGATTCTCACTGGCCTGATGCTCTGGCCTCATGAAGCTGTGCTGGCTTCACCCATGGCAAAGAATAAAATCCTGTTTGCTACCTGGACCATGATAGCCTGGATTGGTGTTGCTGCCGTGCGTTTGCGTGCCGGTGAAGGCATCTGGGAAACAAACCTGCGCTGGCCGCTGGTGATTTTGGCATTGTTGGCTGCCGGTATGCTCAGCACTACCGGTGCACTGGGTGGTTATCTGATGGGTTCCCCGTCCGATTTTTCAACCCTGCTGAAACTGCTGGGATGGAACGTCTACCAGACCTTCCATGCGCCTGGCTGGGCATTGGGTGTAGCCGTTATTGCCGCACTGCTGATCCTGCTGACTGGTTTTATGAAAAAAGCCCGTTAATCCAGAACCCAGTGTTTTAAACCGGTGTCGGTCAGAAATGATCGTGCACCGGCTCCTTGCAACAGGGCAAGGCTGGCAACCAGCCCTGCCTGCACACAACTGGGTGCTGCCACACTCACTGAGCGCGGGGCATCCTCCACCGGCCAGCCAGTGATTGGATTTAACAGGTGGCTGTAACGCTTGCCATCTTTCAGCAGATAACGACGACTGTCACCGGATGTTGCCAGTCCACCGCGTGAAACCTGTAACACTAGGCTGGCGCTTTTTTCCACAGCCAGAGACTCCACCCCAACACGCCAAGGCACACCGGGTGCTCGTGGTGCATTACAAGCTAGGTCACCACCCAGATTAACCAGCACACCGATATCCGATTGCGGCAAGGTTTGCAGTGCTATGCCCAGTGCCCGATCTGCCGCATACTCCTTGCCGATACCACCAAAATCCAGTTCCATGCCTTGCGGCAGGGTTAACCAGCCACCCTTGATCTGCCCAGTGGTATCCTGTGCATCTGTTTGCCAGTCCAGCTTTTGCCAACCGATCAACGGCAGTAAGGCATCAATGGCTTTTTGTTTTGGTAAACGATCACTGCCATCAAAGACCCACACCTTGCGCAGCAAGCCGGAGGTCAGATCAAACAGTCCACCCGACAAGTGCCAGGCCTGTTCGGCAAAGTTTAATAGTCGAGCTGTTTCAGCATCCACCCGCTGTTTTTGTCCCGGATGGCTATGGAGTTCACTGAACAGGTTGTCACTACGATAACGGCTGTAAGCGGCTTCAATGCGCCACACCTCTGCTGCCATCTGTTCAGCCAGCTGGATTGCCAGTGGCTTTTGTGACTCGGGCAAGGCCAGCAATACTTCACAGGGGCTGGCCATGGCCTCAAAAGTTGCCAGAAAACAGTCCCCCTGCCAATTGCAGGTCACTTGCCCGGTGGTTTGCATCAGAACTTGTATCCCAGAATTAGCATGACTGCTGTTGTCTCCGGCAAATCACTACCCGATGCTGGTGTCACTGCAGAGCTGAAGTCGTTTGAGGTTTGCTGGTACAACGACAGGCGGGTATAAAACTCCTGCTTGTCATTCACCTGATAACCATAACGCATCCCCAGCGTCCAGGCATCAAAATTGCCCAGCCGGTAATCTGCTGTTAACTCCTCCACACCCCCGCTCAGCTGGGTTGAGGTCACATAGGGTTGATAAAAGTCCACTGCGGACTGGGTGTACCAGCGCAGCTGGGGTTCCAGATAGTGCCGTCCAAGATCCCAGCGGTATTTCACTTCCAGAGTGTGAGAGTCCATGCCCCAGTCATCAAACTGATAACGGTAACTCAGATCCACCACATCACCGCCATCCAGCTGGTGCCGGGTCTGCCAGAAGAGTGCATGTTTAATGCGACTGTCCGGTCGGGCTTCATAACGGTAACCCTGCAGGGTGCCACCGGCCTGATCATACACACTGACCAGCTTGTAAGGGTCGGTCAGGTAACCATCACTCAGGTTCAGGCTGTAGTTGAACTGCATCAGGGTGTTACGGTTGATCACCTGAGTCATGCCCAGCAACAGGTCACTCACTGTTTTGTTGTCATTACTGCCATCACGACTGGCGGCAAAATCAGCATCAAAACTGCTACTACCCCACACGGCCATCGGACTCAGTCCCACCGGCACACCGCCCTCTGGGCTGATGGTATCCAGTGATAAGCCTCCCGCCAAAGTCAGGGTGGTATTTTTCTGATTCAGGTAACGCGACACACTGGCATTACCCCCCATCGACAGATAGTCATGCTCGGTGGAGAAATGCCCGCCCACAGAATAAGCCCAATCACGACTCAACGGTGCTGACCATTGAGCAGAAGTGGCAACACGAGTATCCCGAAAGCTGTCATCCAGTGGTAGTTCGCCGGCATCAGCGCTGTAGCTGGCCTTGCCCGATGGTCGAGTGAAGGTCTGCGGCTGGTTACTGGTATAAGCACCGTTGGGTGATGCACCAGTCAGGGTATCCAGCGCCAGCTTCAGATTCAGTTTGGTTTCACTGTCGACATTACGTGTGGCGCTGATCACCGGCTCAGCGGCCTGAACGCGGCCATCACTCTCGGCATAAAGTAATACTGCCGCGTCAAAATCCCACTTTTCCAGCTCACCCGCCTGTGCCTGATTGGGCACGCCCTGCAACAGGGCACAACCGATGGCAGCCAGAGTGCCGGTCAGAGTGCCTGCATTAAATAGTGGCTGTTTTTTTCTGAAATCAGTCATGCTCTGCTCCTAGTTGCACCCACAACCGCCGCCGCCAAAGCTGCGACCACCACTGCTGCCTTCTTTACTGAAATAGATGTGATCATCCAATCCAGCCTCCACCGGTTCATTAATCAGCTGCATCTTCTGCTGCGCCAGCAGATCCCGCTCCCAGGGTTTAACACCCAGACTGGAGCAACCGGCCAGCATCACCATCACCAGCAGCAACACACCCACCAGCAGTAGAGTTTTTCTGTTCATTGTTTTTCTCCTTATTCCGCCAGCAGTTGCTGGATACTGGCCTCGTATTCATTCACCCGGCTGGCATGGAAACCAGTATGGGTTGCACGCAGTCGCCCCTGACGATCCAGCAGATAACTGGAGGGCATACCAATCAGTCCGTAGGCTTCTGGTAGGCTGGCTTTGCTGTCTTGTAACAGGGTAAAGTTCGCGGGAACCTGTTGGAGAAAGTCCAGTGCCTGTTGTGGTTGTTGATCCAGATTAACGCCCACCACCACCAACCCTTGTTTGGCGTATTTTTCCTGCATGGCATTCATCCAGGGAAAGGATTCACGGCAAGGTCCACACCATGAAGCCCAAAAATCCACCAGTACCACCTTGCCCTGCAACTCGGCCAGTGAGGCATCACCCCCTTTCATATCGGGCAAACGCTGATTAAGTAGTGGTGCCTGTTGTGCCTGTGCAATTGGCACCAGTTCTGCAGCTCTGACTGAGGGAATAAAATCCACTGCGGTGACACCCAGCATTAAAGCCGCAGCTGCAAACCATCGGGTAAAAGTTCTGGGGTTACTGTTCAACATGCGCTTGCCTCCTGATTTTTTGACGGGTTCATCCTCTCAGATACAACTTAAGGCTTTCTTAAGCCCGACTTAAGCTGGCCTTAATTTTTCTGCTTCAGGCTGGTCACATCCCCAACCATCAGGAAGCACATGATGAAACTTCGATTCCTTCTACCCCTTCAGCTGCTGATGCTGGCAACACTGCTTGTCAGCAGCCTGTTGCAGGCAGCACCCGAGTTTTTACCCGCCGATCAGGCTTTTAAAGCCAGTGTGCGTGTGGATGACCAACAATCACCGCGTTTGCTGGCTCACTGGGACATTGCTGAGGGTTATTACCTGTATCAGTCCCGCATCAGCCTTAAGGTGAACGGGCAGCCGCTGCCACTGGAATTTTTATCCCAGTCGGAAATAAAAGATGATCCTAACTTTGGACGGGTTGCAGTCTTTCACAACACGCTGGAATTGACCGCCATCCCCAACGCAGCAGCCGGTATGATCCAGGTGGAGCTGGGCTGGCAAGGCTGTGCTGAGGCCGGTTTGTGTTATCCACCCAAAACGGCAACTTATGAGCTGCAATGGCCGGGTGCTGCTGATGCCTCAACCGGGGCTGAATCAACAGCTGTAACTGAGCCAGTGGTTTCTTCCACCGCAGCAACCACTGAAGATGCCGGAACTCTGGCTGCTTTGCTGGAATCCTCCGGGTTGGCCTGGATAGTGGGCACCTTTTTCCTGCTGGGGCTGGGGCTGACTTTTACGCCTTGTGTGTTGCCGATGCTGCCGATTCTGGCCGGAGCCATTGCCGGACAAGGCCAGAACATCAGTGCTGGCAAGGGATTAGCGCTATCGCTGGCTTATGTACTGGGCATGGCAACCACCTATACAGCAGCTGGAGTGCTGGTAGGGTATTTTGGTGCTAGCATGAACTTACAAACGGCGATGCAGAATCCGGTGGCACTGAGTATTTTTGCAGTGGTGTTTGTTTTCTTGTCACTGGCGATGTTCGGTTTTTATGAATTACAGCTCCCGGCCTTTTTGCGGGATCGTCTTAACAATCTGGGCAATAAACCCGGCCAGCAAACATCCAGTTCCGGTTTTGGCCGTTATGCCGGTCTGGCGCTGCTGGGTCTGATTTCAGCCTTGGTTGTATCACCCTGTGTATCTGCACCACTGGCGGGCGCACTGATTTATATCAGTACCACTGGTGATGCCCTGCTGGGTGGTGCCGCACTCTTTGCTCTGAGTCTGGGTATGGGTGTGCCACTGCTGCTGGTGGGTGCCGGTGGTGGACGTTTGTTACCCCGTGCTGGTCTGTGGATGATTGCGGTAAAAAACTTTTTTGGTGTGATTCTGCTGGCACTGGCCATCAGCCTGCTGGCACGTTTTCTGCCCGGCAGTATCAGTCTGGCACTCTGGGGTTTACTGGCTCTGGTGTATGCTGCTCATCTGGGTAGTGGTGAAGTCAACAGTGGCTGGCAGAAAACCCGTCGTGGACTGGCTGCAGCTCTGGCACTTTATGCCGCGGCACTGCTACTGGGTGCTCTGGCTGGGCAGAATGACCCCCTGCAACCGCTGGCCGGATTGGTGGGCAACAGCAACACAGCTGCCCGTCAGGAACAGCCGCTGTTCACCACAACCCGCAGCGTGGATCAGTTAATGCAACACATGCAGGCCGCTCAAAAACAAGCTCTGCCGGTGGTACTGGATTTTTACGCTGACTGGTGTGCCAGTTGCAAGGTGATGGAAAAACAGGTTTTCAGCAAAATTAATCCACAGGATTATGCGGGTCGAATGGTGTTTCTGCAGCTGGATATGACTGAAAACACCTCACAACACTCTGCTCTACTGCAGCAATACCAGCTGTTTGGGCCACCGGCCTTGCTGTATTTTACCGGGGACGGTGCCGAAGTGCCTGCCCTGCGAACCCTGGGTGAAATCGGTTTGCAGACTTTTGAGCAACAGCTGCAGCAGTTGATGAATACGCGTCCATAAACCCTCTGACAAGGATCAAACCCATGCGGTTATTGCTGATTGAAGATGACACCTCGCTGGCACAGGGCATCCGCACCGCGCTGAAACCGGAAGGTTACATCGTGGACTGGCTGGCTGATGGTCAGCAGGCACTTCACGGCATCAAAAATGAAGTGTTTGACCTGTTGTTACTGGATCTGGGACTACCCGGGCTGGATGGTTTGTCACTGCTGAAAAAAATCCGTGCGGATGGCAAACAGCTGCCGGTACTGATTCTGACCGCTCGGGATGCTGTGACTGATCGTATTGCCGGGTTGGATGCCGGAGCGGATGACTATCTGATCAAGCCTTTTGATATCACCGAATTAAAAGCCAGGGTGCGAGCCCTGCTGCGCCGCAGTGCTGGTCGTGCTCAGAGCTGCCTGCAACTCGGAGAGCTGGAGCTTAACCCGCAGAACCAGCAGGTGTTGTTCCGCCAGCAACCAGTAAATCTGACGCGACGGGAATTTGCCCTGCTGCATGAACTGCTGAACCAGCCGGGGCATGTGTTCACCCGCGATCACCTGCAGCAATTGCTGTACGGCTGGGAGGAAGATGTCGAGAGCAATGCGTTGGAAGTGCACATCCACCACCTGCGAAAAAAACTCTTCCCCAGCCTGATCCGAACCCTGCGGGGTATAGGTTATGTGCTGGACAAGGATGCCCGACCTTGAAATCGTCACCCCGCAAGCAAGCCTCCATCCGCAAACAGACTTTAAGCTGGGCGCTACTGCTGTTCATCTGTGCCAGTGGCATCATTGCCTGGAACAGTTTCCATGATGCCGCCCATGAGGTAGAAGAGTTGTACGATGCTCATCTGGCACAACAGGCTCGATTGATTAGCGGTCTGCTGACCGGGCTGGAAGTGGCACCCCTGAATCCGGTGGAAAAACTGCGATTGCTCAACACCATGGAGCAACTGTCCATGCAGACTGACCGAGGGGATGGGCACCGCTACGAAAGCAAGGTGGTGTTTCAGGTCTGGCAACAGGATCAGCTGATTCTGCGTTCCCGCAATGCCCCCGATGGACGATTAACACAACAGCATGAGGGTTATGCTCTGGAACAGGTGGGTGATCACCGCTGGCGAGTTTTTGTGCTGAATCACCCGCAGCAGCAACAGATACTGATGGCCGAGCGGGACGATGTACGTGGTGAGCTAGTTGGCAAAATTGCCCTCAGAACCCTGTTGCCGGATTTGCTGGGAGTGCCGCTGCTGGCACTGCTGATCTGGCTAAGCATTGGCAAGGGGTTAAAACCCCTCGAACAGCTGGCCGAGGTGTTACACAACCGTGATCCTGATTCACTGCAACCCCTGCATCTGACTGCCCTACCACAAGAGTTGGACACCATTCAGGATGCCATCAACCTGCTGCTGCAACAGCTGCGAGAATTACGCGAGCGTGAACAGCGTTTTATTGCTGATGCCGCCCATGAACTGCGTACCCCACTGTCGGTGCTTAGCCTGCACAGCCAGAATGCTTTGCAGGCCAGTGACCCACAGGACAGGGAACAGGCCTTGCAACAACTGCAACAGGGGATTGAACGCACCACACGGGTTGTTTCACAACTCTTGACTCTGGCACGCCTGGAGCCGGAATCCGGCTTGCCGCTGCAAAAAATCAATCCATTGATCATCAGTCGTCAGGTACTGGCTGATTTGGCACCTTTGGCGTTGCAGCAACAGGTTGAATTGGAGCTGTTGAATGAATCCACTATGGACGGATCACTGCTGATGGAGCCGGGCAGTCTGGAGATCCTGTTGCAGAATCTGGTCACCAATGCCCTGCGCCATTCTGTTGCTGATCAGAGCATCAGTGTTCACTGGCAACACCAACCACAGGGTGTTCTGCTGAAAGTAATAGATCACGGCTGTGGTGTGAGTGATCAGCAGAAGCCACTGCTGCAACAACGCTTTTACCGGCAGGGTGCTTCCTGCGGTGCCGGTCTGGGGCTGGCCATTGTTGCTCGTATTGTGGAGCGCCATAACGCCAGACTGAACCTGCTGGATACCCCCGGTGGAGGCCTGACAGTCAGTATCCTCTGGCCAATCAACAACTGACATAGAGCTGAATAAAAGTGTTAAGGCTGGTGTCAGGTTGCGGGAGCAGAATGCCGCTTAATCCTTTCATCTTGTCTGAAAAAACCGGAGTCAATCATGCCCACCCCACGTACCTGGATTCTGCTGGGTCTGCTGTTAATGATGCAACTGGCACTCTGGCAATGGAGCCTCAGTTATGAGCATTTTTTAACCCTCAGTGGTTATCTTGCCATCAACTTTATGTCCATCACCCTGCTACTCGCCACTCGCCCGGCTTGGCTGGAAACACCCACCGGTGGGCTGGACAAGATGTATCAGCTGCACAAGTGGACTGGCATTCTGGCGGTGGTGTTTGCCCTGAGTCATTGGTTAATTGAAATGGGTGATGATGCTCTCAAGGCACTGTTTGGCAGGGATCGCAGCCTGAGAGAAGGCCGTTTTTCCGGCCTGCTGGATAACCTGCAGGATGGTGCCGAGGATCTGGGTGAGCCTGGCCTTTACCTCTTGTTGCTGCTGGTTGCCATCAGCCTACTGCGGTTGGTGCCCTATTTTTACTGGCGACACCTACACCGGGTAATGCCACTGATTTATCTGGCATTGGCTGCTCATGCCCTGCTGCTGGCACCCTTAAGCTGGTGGCAACAACCCACCGGCTGGATCATGGCACTGCTGATAGTGGGTGGTGTATTCAGTTCTCTGCAATCCCTGACCGGACAGATTGGCCGCAGCCGACGCTACAAAGGGCTGATCCAAAGTGTTGGACAAGTGTCCAGTCAGATTACCGAGGTTGTCTGTGATCTGGGTAAACAATGGCCGGGACATCGTGCCGGACAATTTGCACTGGTAACCTTTGATCGAATTGAAGGAGGCCACCCATTCACCCTGTCCAGTGCCGATCAGCATAACGGCCAACTCAGTTTTCAGATCAAGGCGCTGGGTGATTACACCCGCAAAATCCCGCAACGTCTGCATAGCGGGCAAGCTGTCACGGTGGAAGGCCCCTACGGTCGGTTTGATCCTGAAAGTGGCCGAAAAAAGGCACAACAGATCTGGGTGGCCGGTGGCATTGGTATCACACCGTTTTTGGCCGCACTGGAAAACCGCTTGAATCAACCTGAACAAACCCGTGCAGCAGTGAACCTGCATTATTGCACCGCCTCAGCTGAAACCGACCCCATGGTACAACGCCTGCAGCGACTGACCACACAGCTGCCGGAAGTCAGCCTGCAGATCCACGACAGTAAACAAGGCCAGCGTTTAACGGCTGAGCTGCTGTTAATCAACCAGCAAAAAGTGGATGTCTGGTTTTGTGGCCCTCAAGGACTGGCAAATGCCCTACGCAGTGGATTAAAACACCAATCCGGCTCCTTGCGCTTTCATCAGGAAATTTTTGAGTTTCGTTGAGCACAATGCAGATCAAAGGCTTTGCCCCGGTATACAGACGAGCCAAAGCCATTTAAGGTTACCGCATTTGCGTTAACCGCTTGCAGAACCTCATTATCTGAACATCAGGAAACAACATGGATCACAGCGTACACAACAAACTGGTTTCTTTTATCTGGAGTATCGCCGACGACTGTCTGCGCGATGTGTATGTACGCGGCAAGTACCGCGATGTTATTTTGCCGATGGTGGTCTTGCGCCGACTGGACACCCTGTTGATGCCAAGCAAAGAGGCGGTACTGGCAGAGGTGCAGTATCAGAAGGAAGACATGCAGGCCACCGAGCTGGATGATGAACCACTCAAGGAAGCCTCCGGTTACGTTTTTTACAATACCTCCAAGTGGACACTGACCAGCCTCTATAACACGGCAACCAACAACAGCCAGATCCTTCTGAGCAATTTTGAAGAGTACCTTGCGGGGTTTAGCCCCAATGTGTTGGAGATTATTGAGCGCTTTGAGCTGAAAAACAAAGTCCGGCACTTGGCAAGCAAGGATGTTTTGCTGGATGTCATCGAAAAATTCATCTCGCCCAAAATCAACCTGACGCCGGATGAAGCCCTGGACCCGGATGGTTACAAGCTTCCGGGACTCAGCAATCTGGGCATGGGTTATGTGTTTGAAGAGCTGATCCGCAAATTCAACGAAGACAACAACGAAGAAGCCGGTGAGCACTTCACCCCGCGAGAAGTGATTGAGCTGATGACGCATCTGGTCTTTGATCCCATCAAAGACAACCTGCCACTGACCCTCACGGTTTATGATCCAGCCTGCGGCAGTGGCGGGATGCTGACCGAAGCCCAGAACTTCATTGAAGAAAAATACCCGGCCAGCAACCGCGATATTTACCTCTATGGCAAGGAAATCAACGACGAAACCTATGCCATCTGCAAGTCCGACATGATGATCAAGGGCAACAACCCCGAAAACATCAAAGTCGGCTCCACCTTGTCCACCGATGAGTTTGCCGCCAACCGTTTTGACTTCATGCTCTCCAACCCACCCTATGGTAAAAGCTGGGCCTCTGAGCAGAAGCACATCAAAGAAGGCACGGAAGTGATTGACCCCCGCTTTAAGGTCAAACTGCAAGACTACTGGGGCAACTGGGAAGACTGCGATGCCACGCCCCGCTCCAGCGATGGTCAGCTGCTGTTCCTGATGGAAATGGTCAGCAAAATGAAAGATCCCGCAGCAGGTACTGGCGCCGCAGCGGGCTTATATACCAGGGGCAGCCGCATTGCCTCAGTCCATAACGGTTCCAGCCTGTTTACCGGCGATGCGGGGGGCGGTGAAAGCAACATCCGCCGTTATTTAATTGAAAATGACTGGCTGGAAGCCATCGTGCAGCTGCCCAACAACCTCTTTTACAACACCGGCATCACCACCTACATCTGGCTGCTGAACAACAACAAGCCCGAGTCCCGCAAGGGTAAGGTGCAGCTGATTGATGCTAGCCTGCTGTTCCGCAAGCTGCGCAAAAACCTTGGCAATAAGAACTGCGAATTTGCCCCGGAGCAGATCGCAGAAATTACCCGCACCTATCTGGATTGTGCGGCGATTGAACGCCAGCTGGATGCCAACGGAGACCCTACAGGCATCGCCAGCCAGGTCTTTCGTAATGAAGATTTTGGTTATTACAAGGTCACCATCGAACGACCCGACCGGCGCAAAGCCCAGTTCACCGCCGAGCGCATCAGCAGCCTGCGCTTTGATAAACAACTCAGCGAAGTGATGGAGCACCTTTACGCCGAACAGGGCGATCAGCTTTATGAACCGGGCTTTTTAAAGAGCATCGAGAAACCGACTCTGGCCTGGTGTGAAGCAAATGACATCAGCCTGAATGCCAAGGCAAAAAGCAAACTGCTGGATCTAAAACACTGGCTGGCGCTGAAAAACCTTCATGCCACGGCAGAACAACTGATGGCCGCGCTGGGTGAGCAGGTGTTTGATGACTTCAACCAGTTTAAAGAGCAGGTGGATGCCCAGCTGAAAGCCAGTCAGATCAAACTCACCGCGCCGGAGAAAAACGCCATCCTGAATGCGGTGAGCTGGTACGACGAAACGGCTGTTAAGGTCATTAAAAAAGTAGTCAAGCTCACTGGCAGCAAACTGGATGAGCTATTGCATCGTTATGCCTGCACCCAGCAACAACTGCCAGATTTCGGCTTTTTCCCCACCGGCAAAAAAGACGAATACATCACCTATGAAACCAATGCCGACCTGCGGGACAGTGAATCGGTCTCGTTGTTAAAAGACGGTGAACCCCCTGTCCCTTCAAAAGAGCGCATCCACCAGTATTTCCTTGATGAAGTGAAACCCCATGTCGAAGAAGCCTGGATCAATCTGGACTCGGTGAAAATTGGCTACGAGATCAGCTTCAACAAATACTTCTACCGCCACAAACCGCTGCGCTCACTCGAAGAAGTCGCACAAGACATCATTACCCTGGAGCAAAAAGCCGAAGGCTTGATTGCCCAGATACTGGGTGTGTCGATTGACAAGGTGCAGGGGTGA
>NZ_JACUUA010000376.1 GCF_014859565.1 Marinospirillum sp.
GCTGGTGCGTAAAAACCATCTGGACATGAAATGGAAAAAGTTTCTTTATCGCCAACTCTGCATGGATTCCGGCATCACCTACTGCCGCTCACCCAGCTGTGAGGCTTGTTCTGATTATGCTGAGTGTTTTGCGCCGGAGTAAGTGAGAGCGGGGTTGACAATAAACGCACTGGAACTGCAACCCTCGTACCGTATCTTCAGGTGGGTGGCTACCGCAGGGATAATCAGATAATGGCCTGCAAGCCTTTGTCGGCGATGACATTCAGCAGCTTGAGCGCAGGGCCAGCAGGACGCGTTTCGCCCTGTTCCCACTTGCGCACCGTCGAGGCAGTGGTGTGCAGATGATGGGCAAACACTGGCTGACTGAAATGCAGTCCCTCGCGCAGACGTTTAATGTCATCTGCACTGAACTCGCGTACTGGCGGCGGACAGATCGCGTCGAACTCACGCATCGTCACCTTGCTGATTGCACCAGCGTTGTGCAATGCGTCCAGGTCTCCGCGCAGGGATTCAATGATTTTGCTCGTCACAACACACCTCCAGTAAAATACCCGCCTGCAATGCCTTTACCAATTCATTAGCTGATAGCTCCAAAAATACCTTGCCAGCATATTGCAGCGCCTTTTTCTCATCTTGCGTGATGTTCGCCTTGTCACTTTTCGGAAACCCATACAGAAATACATAACGGTGGCCAACACGAACCGACAATAATGTGCGGTAGCCACCACTCTTACCTGCACTTGGACGGGCGACTCGCTTTTTGTAGAGGTGGCCGCCCAGGTCGGCATCAATTAGTCCACTTTCCATTTCCTGGACTGCCTTACACAGAGCCGCATCGGACAGTTTCTCGCTCGTTTGCCACCGCGCAAAGTCCTTTCGCTTCAAAACGTTCATACTCGCCCTCCTGTGAAAAAATATACCCGTAACGGGTATGATTGTCTAGCTCTTGCAGGTGGCAGGATAGCTGACTCCTCGGAAAGGTTTGTTTTAGGAGCTTGTTTGGAGTCAAACGAATGGAAGCCGGGTTCAAGTTTCGGAAAGAACCGGCATATGATGAATTAGCCTAAGTTATTGATAAACCTGCTGTAGCGAGCTTAGGCGTAGCCCAGCGAAGTACGGTGCTGGAGTCATGGTGAAATAAAAAACCCCGCACAAGACGGGGAAGGACAGAGTCAAAACAGAGTGGTGAAAATGGAGAAAGCAGCTTACTGGTCGTAATCCAGTACCACCTTGTCGCTGACGGGATAACACTGGCAGGACAGCACGTAACCGGCTTCCACTTCGTAGTCTTCCAGTGCAAAGTTGGCATCCATATCCACTTCACCTTCCACGACCTTGGCACGGCAAGTAGAGCAAACACCGGCTTTGCAGGAAAAAGGCAGATCAGCTCCGTGTTCATTGCCTGCATCCAGAATACTGGTGGTGTTGCGTGTTAACTCAAAGGCCAGTGAACGGCCATCAGCAATCACGGTGATTTGAGATACGGCGGTTGGGTCGACCTTCACATCGGCACGATCCTGACGCGCTACAGGGGCACCACCGGCTGGAGTGAAGAGTTCAAAGTGGATTTTTTCTTTGGGCATACCATGACGCTCCAGAGAATCACGCACACTCTCGGTCATGGCTTGTGGGCCACAGATAAACGCTGCAGTCAGCTCTTTGGGTTTAACCCAGTGATCAAACAGTGCATCACACTTTTCGCTGTTGATATGACCATTGTAAAGGTCGATATCCTGTTGCTCACGGCTGAAAATAAACACCAGATTCAGGCGCTGCATAAAGCGGTTTTTTAAATCCGCCAGCTGTTCACGAAACAGGGTGCTGGTGGTGGAGCGGTTGCCGTAAAACAGCGTAAAACTGCTGTGAGGTTCAGCTTCCAGCGTGCTCTTGATAATCGACAAAATGGGTGTGATACCACTGCCTGCGGCTACGGCAAGGTATTCACCCTGATGCTCGGGATTCAGCTCGGTGTAAAAACGACCTTGGGGTGGCATCACCTCCAAAGTTTGACCGGCTTTTAACTGCTGATTGGCAAAGGTCGAAAAACGCCCACCGGGAACCTGTTTGATGGCAACCCGCAGTTCACCATCATTCACTCCATTGCAGATGGAGTAAGAACGACGAACCTCTTCACCATCAATGCTGGTTTTTAGTGTCAGGTACTGACCCTGGGTAAAACGATAGGCATCCTGCAGCGAATCGGGCAGATCAAATGCCAGAGACACGGCATCACGCGTTTCCGGTCTGACCTCTTTAA
>NZ_JACUUA010000377.1 GCF_014859565.1 Marinospirillum sp.
TGTTCCTTCCTGAGAAAAAAATTACTGCAGGATGATGACCACACAGGCCGCTGTGATGCCTCCCATGCTGCGGTTGAACCAGCGCCAGTGGTATTCACTCTTGAGGATTTTGCCGATTGCTACCCCAAATCCAGCCCACAGGCTGATGCAAGGCAGTCCAATCAGGGCGCTGAGGCTTGCCAGTAACAGGGCATTTAATACCAGGTTGCCTTGATCTGGCAGAAAACCGGCCATCAGAGCAATCCCCATCACCCAGGCTTTGGGATTCATGAATTGAAACGCTGCGGCTTGTACAAAGGTCAGAGGTTGACCCACGATATCAGTATTGATTACCGGTGGTGGTGCGGTGGCAATTTTCCAGGCCAACCATAACAGGTACACACTGCCAAAAATTTTCAAGCCGGTTTGCAGCACAGGATAAACCTCAAAAGCCCGCCCCAGACCCAGTGCCAGAGCGCTGAATAACAACAGGCAGCCGATGGCAATACCAAAAATGTGTGGCAGTGTCCGGCGGAAACCGTAGTTGGCACCGGAGGCAGTCAGCATGATGTTGTTGGGGCCAGGAGTGATGGTCATGGTGATCATGTAAATCATGGCGGCACCCAGCAGCAAAAGGCTTTCAGGGGTCATATTCCATCCGGTTTCCATCATTGTTTCTCCTGTGTTTGTAAAACCAGCGCCGTGGTTGATGAAGACTTTGTTTTGTTAATTGTATGGGTTCAATTATTGTTTATTTGTGATTTTGTGGGTTCAATGTTAGGTTATTCTTTCTATCAGGAACTGCAATCGGAATATTGACACCATGACAATCTCTCTGAGTGATAAAGCTCGTGCCCGTTGTAGCTGGTTTCCGGATCTGGCTGCTTATGACGGGCCACGTTACAAGGCGCTGGCGGATGCGTTGGCGGATGCTATTCACAAGGGGGAGTTGCAGGCTGATCAGCGATTACCACCCCAGCGTTTGTTGGCTGATGCCTTGGGTGTGACAACAGGTACAGTGACTCGCGCTTATGGGGAAGCAGAGCGGCGGGGGTTGGTCGAGGCTCGGGTTGGCAGTGGCACTTATGTGCATCTGGCACGAGCAGGGGATAAGCCAGATTTTTACCACCTGACTGTTGATCAACCCGATGACAGTATTGATCTGTCGCTGAGTCTTATGGTGCCTAATCCAGCTCGTCTGGAGAGCCTGCATCAAGCCATGCAAAAGATGGCTGCTGATCCCCGCCAGTTGGCTGCTGCTTTGGCGTATCAATCTGAGCGAGGTCAGCCACAGCAGTTGCAGGTTTTTGTGGATTGGCTGGATCGGCACGGGGTTCAGGTCAGCAGTGAGCAGATGATGGTTACGGATGGTGGGCAGCATGGTATTTTTATCAGCCTGCAGGCGTTGCTGGCCCCGGGTGAGCTGCTGGTGTCCGATGCGTTGACTTATCCTGGCGTGATTGCTGCAGCACGGCAGCTGCACCTGCGTCATCTGGGCATACCGCTGGATGAAGAAGGCATGGATACTCAGGCGCTGGAGCGTTTGTGTCAGCAGCAGCGCCCCAGAGCGGTGTATCTGATGCCGGATCAGAACAATCCAACCGGACGTGTGATGTCACAGGCTCGCCGTATCCATCTGGCGGAGCTGGCACGACGTTATGATTTCTGGATTATTGAAGATGCAGTGCAGTTTTTACCGCCTGCATACCGTCACCAGCGGCTGGCAGAGCTGGCACCGGAACGAACTCTTTACCTGTTCAGCACTTCCAAGATTCTTGCCGGTGGTTTACGGGTGGGATTGATTGTTGCACCCCCGCTGGTTCTACCACGCTTGATGGCTGCTTTACGTGCCCACTGCTGGATGGCTCCACCGCTGATGGTGGCGCTGACCTGTGCCTGGATAGAATCGGGTGAAGCAGACCAGTTGTTGCAATGGCAGTGGCAGGAAGTACAGGAGCGTCAGCAGTTGCTGGCAGAGATTTTTCAGGGGCAGCGGTATTCCTGTCATCCGACCGGTTTTGTGGTGTGGCTGGAGTTACCGGAAGGCTGGCGAGTGGGTGAATTTGTAAGGGCGGCAGCGGATGCTGGAGTTCGGTTATTGGGCGCTGAGCCTTTTTGTGTGGGCAATCAGTCAGTACCGCAGGCAGTGCGTTTATGTGTCAGCCCACCAAAAGAGCGGGCTGTTTTACAGGAAGGTTTGCTGAGGTTAAAACGCTTGCTGGAAAGCCCGCCACAGGGGCGGGCAGTGTTCTGAATCAGATACCCAGATC
>NZ_JACUUA010000378.1 GCF_014859565.1 Marinospirillum sp.
TCAGAACACGCGCCCGACGGATGCGTTCATGCAACATGAGGGTACACCTGAGAAAGAGGTTGAGTTGACAAGTCTAGTTAAAAATACAGACCTGTCAACTTAAAGGGAGGGCAAATTGAGGTGAAAAATCAGGCTTCGGCAACTTCTGGAGCATCCACCTGAACACGGACTTTGCCGGTGAGCAGGTCTTGCATGAGAGCTTTTTTAGCACTTATCAATTTAGCAAGCTTATTATTTTTGTCGTACAAAACTTGACTTGCTTGCGTAATGGTTTTTGCAATTGCAATTTGTTCGCTAATGGAAGGGAGAGGAATATAAAAATCCTTTATATCGGATTGACTGATATTTTTTTGACCACTTGAGCCACCCCAGCATAATTCAATCTGCTTTCTCGTTGAATAACTATTAAACACATGCAAAAGAAACTCTTTGGAAATTTTGTCAGATGGCCTTAACCGAAGAATTTTATCTGACATCATCAACTTTGCTTGAGGTTCTTTGTTAACAATAACGCACTTTCCAACTAGCGCTGCCACCCCATTTGCGCGGGTAAGCAATATATCGCCTTTGTGTACTAAAAGCTTTTCGCGCACCGAAAGATTTTTGGGTAATAGCTTTGCTTCATCCTCTAAAAACTCACCGCGTGTTACTGAGCTGACTTTAAGTACCCCCCACTCACCAGTGCCTGGTCGACGATCGTGACAATTAGGACTCCAGCCTGAATCAATACCAGTTAAGACTTTTCCAAGCTCAACAACCTCCCACCTCGCCGGTATCCGCCCTACGGGTGAGTCTTTGAACTCGGTGTGTCCAATGCCCTTGGTCAGCAGCTCCTGCATCATGCCGGTTTTCAGGTCTTTAAGCTTGTCGATCTGGGCGCGTGTTTTTTCGATCACCTCATCAACGGATGACAGAATGGCAGCGATTTTTTTCTGTTTGGGAAGTGGAACGATATACTCTACATCGTACTCTTTAAGAATTTTGAAATGTCGCTTATAACCTTCGCTACCTATCAACTCCGCTGCTCTTGAAATCAAGTAATATAGGTATTTGGCATTACATTCTTGATTCTTTGGTGCAAGAACCTGTGTACCATCGGCACCAATAGCAAAGTCAAAGTCGATGAACTTTGTGTGTAGGGTGTGATCGCCAAAAATTATTAATGGCAACCCTTTATCGTATCGCTTAGATAAGTCATTAGTGTATCCACAGACAGCTTTTGCCCCTTGGTCAACAATTGGTAATATCCCATTACCCAGGTAATCACTGGATTGTAGCTGCTTGGATTTATCATTTTTTGTCTGAATCAAATCACCAATTTGAACAATTTGAAGCGTATCACTCATACCCCAGCTCCTTGAGATACCCTTTCATCACGCTTTCGGCTTCCACCACCTGTTGATCCAGCTCTTTCAGCGAGACTTTGTACTTGTCCCACCAGCGCTCGACCTGGCTGATGACGGCTGAAGTGTTTTCAGCATCGGGAGCTTGCTGCTGGATGAGGTCACGCAGTTGTTCTTTGCTTGTAATGCTGGGTTTGAAGTCAAAGTAGTCGTTATCCCTGCGGTCAAACACACAGCTGACATCAAAATCGATCAGGATTTCTTCACGGATGTATTCGCTTTCCACTTCTCTGACCGGAATGCCGCCATGCAGGAGGGCGCGCACATCAAAGATTTCCGGGGGTGGGCTGGTGTCGGCATAACGGCGGATGTTCAGGTTGTAGTCGTTTTCAGCAATCTCATACAGGGGCACAACTCTGGAATAGCGTTTGATTTCTGCATACTGGTCAAAGGTGCTGACGATTTTGTTGATGTCTTCCAACCGCAGTTTGTTCTGGTTTTTGCCTTCTTCGTATTCCAGTTCACTGTTGATGAACAGCACCCTGCCCTTGCGTCCAGCCGGTTTGTTTTTGTTGATGATCAACAGGCAAGCGGGAATGCCGGTGCCATAAAAAAGACCGGCAGGCAGGCCAATTACGGCTTCCAGCAGGTCATCGGTCAGTATGCCTTTGCGGATTTCCCTTTCGCTGGAACCCCGGAAGAGTACACCGTGCGGCATCACCACGCCCATCATGCCTTCGGCATTCAGGCTGGCGATCATGTGCTGTACAAACGCCAGGTCACCGGCATCCTTGGGCGGTGTGCCATAGGGGAAGCGGCCATAACGGTCATTGTCGGCTTCTTCCTTGCCCCATTTTTTCAGGCTGAAAGGCGGATTGGCGATAACACGATCAAAGGTCA
>NZ_JACUUA010000379.1 GCF_014859565.1 Marinospirillum sp.
CTGTGGCACGGGTGGTATCGGATGTATCCGCTACCGGTATGCTCAGGTTGTAAAGTCCCTGCACCTGCTCAGCAAAAGATGGCTGTAACAATAACAGGTACACCAGTAAGAATTTTGCGGCCACCAGGGCGTTTATTTTTAATTTCACCTAATCCATCCGCTTGAATTTTAATACTGCAGGAAAACATGCAGCAGAAATTATTTTATTACAGACTCTCCTCTACGTGGAGCCTGACTCACTGGAGTGCTAGAATACGCAAGTTTTTTGCCCTTGCCCAATTTTACCGTTTCATTTTCTTCAGACGCAGGATACTTCATGAGCCGTAGCAAAACCCCGATTACCTACAAAGATGCCGGTGTAGATATAGATGCCGGCAACGCCCTGGTTGAGCGCATCAAAGGTGTTGCCAAGCGCACCAGCAGACCCGAAGTAATGGGCGGACTGGGTGGTTTTGGTGCGTTGTGCCAGATTCCTGCCGGTTACCGTGAGCCCTTGCTGGTATCCGGTACAGATGGTGTTGGCACCAAATTACGCCTGGCAATGAACCTGAACAAACATGACACCATCGGCATCGACCTGGTGGCCATGTGTGTTAATGATCTGCTGGTTTGTGGCGCAGAGCCACTGTTCTTTCTGGACTACTATGCCACTGGTCAGCTGAATGTTGATGTGGCGACCCAGGTGGTCACCGGCATTGGTGAAGGTTGTGAACAAGCCGGTTGTGCGCTGGTGGGTGGTGAAACCGCAGAAATGCCCGGCATGTACGAGGGTGACGATTACGATCTAGCCGGTTTCTGTGTGGGTATTGTGGAAAAATCCGAGGTACTGGACGGCAGCAAGGTCAAAGCCGGTGACCGACTGATTGGCCTGGCCTCTTCTGGCCCACACTCCAATGGTTATTCACTGATCCGTAAGCTACTGGAAGTTTCCGGTGAACCCCTGGATACCCTGCTGCCTGATGGTAAAAAGCTGGGTGATGCCCTGATGGCACCCACCCGCATTTACATCAAATCTCTGCTGCCATTGATCCGTGCTGATGAAGGCATTCATGCCCTCTCCCACATTACCGGTGGCGGTTTATACGAAAACATCCCACGCGTGCTGCCGGATGACTGCAAAGCCGATCTGGATCTGACGGATTATCAGCGTCCTGCTGTATTCAACTGGATGCAGGATGTTGGTCAGGTTCCTGAAAAAGAAATGTATCGCACCCTTAACTGCGGTATCGGCATGGTGTTGGCTGTGGCGGCTGATAAGGTTGAATCACTGACAGCCAAACTGCAGGCCGCTGGCGAAACCGTTTTTGATCTGGGTCTGATCAGTGAGCGCAAAACTACTGAAGAAGCCGTGGTGATCAAGGGACTCAAGGCATGATGCATGGTGGGGAAGCACCCGAACCACGCCGTGTGGTGGTGCTGATTTCCGGCAATGGCAGTAACCTGCAGGCACTGATTGACGCTCGACAGACTGAAGAAGGCCTGGGCGGCGAAATTGTTGCTGTGATCAGTGATAAAGCCGAAGCCTACGGGCTGGAGCGCGCACGTCAGGCAGGCATCAAGGATCTGGTGTTGTCACCTCGTGACTTCACCAGCCGCGAAGAATACGATCAGCAGCTGGTACGTCTGGTAGAGGAAAACCAGGCGGATCTGGTGGTTCTGGCTGGTTTTATGCGTATTCTATCGCCTGCTTTTGTACTGCGTTTCCATGGTCGGCTGCTGAACATCCATCCGTCACTGCTGCCCAAATACAAGGGACTGCACACCCATCGTCGTGCACTGGAAGCCGGTGAAAATGAGCACGGTCTCAGTATCCACTTTGTCACCGAAGAACTGGACGGTGGCCCGCTGATCCTGCAGGCTACTGTGCCGGTGGAGCTGGATGATGACGAAGCCACCCTGGCAAAACGCGTTCAGGTCAAAGAGCACCTGCTCTACCCAATAGTTGTGCGCTGGTTTTTGCAGGGGCGCCTGCAATTGCTTGGCAACCATCCAACGCTAGATGGACAGCCACTACCAAAACAGGGTGTTTTATACCAGTAAACCTGCAAAAAACAGTGTTGATCACTGGACAAGCCCGATTGTGCCTGTCATTATTTTTCTCCGCTTCAGTTTAATGAAGCGGTTTTTTCATTTTAATTCGTTTTTTGAACAGCGTCAGACTGCAACGGGAAAGTGTCACATTCGTCCGGTGGCCGCCGTACAGCAGAAAAACGTCTGCCTTCATGAACCAAGTGTCCTTTCG
>NZ_JACUUA010000380.1 GCF_014859565.1 Marinospirillum sp.
TGTGAGTAATCATACCCTCAAAATCAGGTGGCCAGATTTACTATGCCACTACAGACCGCTCCGGTGGAATGTCTTTTTCTTATGCAGAGCAATGGCTGAAGCAACCCGGCGCACGGGCACTTTCCTTGTCTTTACCACTCACGAATCAGCGTTATGAAGGAGCGCAGGTCTACAACTTCTTCGACAACCTGCTGCCAGACTCTGAAAATATACGTGCCAGAATGCAAGCGCGTTTCAGAATTAATACAGGGCACCCTTTTGATCTTCTAAGCGTGATTGGTCGTGACTGCATTGGTGCCGTTCAGCTCTACCCTCCTGATATATCAATACCGGATGTCAGGTCTGTTCATGCCGAACCAGTTTCCGATGATGCGATTGCAGCCATGCTTGCCGGATATCAGCAAGCACCACTGGGCATGACGGAAGACAGCGATTTCCGTATTTCACTGGCCGGTGCTCAAGAGAAAACAGCACTCTTGTGGCATGAGGAGCAATGGAAGCGCCCTGTAGGCAGCACGCCTACCAGCCATATACTGAAACTACCGATCGGTTTTCTGGAGCCACGCAATATTGATCTGCGTGAAAGCAACGAAAACGAGTGGCTGTGCCTGCAGATTCTGAAAGGTTTTGGTATTCCAGTGGCTGACGCCCAACTGCTTCGCTTTAACGAACAAAGTGTTTTGTGTGTGCAGCGCTTTGACCGACGTTGGTCATCCGATGGATCATGGTTAATGCGCCTGCCTCAGGAGGACTTCTGTCAGGCATTGGGTGTGGCACCAGCACTGAAGTATGAAAATGAAGGTGGCCCTGGGATTGAAGCCTGTTTAAAACTGCTTGCTGGATCTCAAAACGCTGAAGCTGATCGTCGCACCTTTTTCAAAAGCCAAATTTTATTCTGGCTTCTGGCTGCTATTGATGGCCATGCCAAGAACTTCAGCCTGTTCATTGAGCCAGACTCTGGCTATCGCATGACACCCCTTTACGATGTGATATCTGCTTACCCGATGATGGCTACAGGCAGCCTGCCAGCGGCCAGAGCAAAAATGGCCATGTCACAGAAAGGACGTCAGCGTCATTATCACTGGCAACGGATGGAACCCAGACACTTCATCAGTACTGCGATCGAAACCGGCTTTTCTACTGCAACCACGCGTCAGTTGATGCAAGAAACTGCCTTGCTGGCAGAAAGGGTCATTGATGCTGTCAGAAATCAATTACCAGCCAACTTTCCACCGAAAATTGCTGAACCCATATTCACTGGGGTGCAGGATCATGCAGAAAAGCTCACCGAGTATCTGACGGATCATAGCGGATAGAACTTATCGCCCCGATAGCTGGTTGCCAGCCTTGGAATACAATACCCTTGTGCCATACATGTGATTTGAGGAGTTGAACCCGATGGTGAATGAAGCCACTTTCCGTACGGTGCAGTCCTCACAGGTGATCCTGAAAGAGCTGATGGTGCCGTCTTATGCCAATTTTGGTGGCAAGGTACATGGTGGGATTTTGTTGTCACTGATGGACAAGATTGCCTACACCTGCGCGGCCACCCATGCCAAGGCCTATTGTGTGACAGCCTCCGTGGATTCGGTGGATTTTGTAAATCCAGTAGAGGTGGGTGAGCTGGTGACTCTGTTTGCTTCCGTGAACTACGTTGGTAACAGTTCGATGGAAGTTGGCATCAAGGTGATTTCCGAGGACTTCCGCAAGGAGATAGTTAAACACACCAACACCAGTTATTTCACCATGGTGGCGGTGGATGAAGAAACCCGCAAACCCACCTCGGTGCCAGGGTTGGTGCTGCAAACGGATCAAGAAATTCGCCGGTTTGTGATGGGCAAACTACGTAAGCAGTTAAGAGCCGGGCACCGGCGGGATATTACCGAGTTGCGCAAAACTCTGGATAAAACACGGGAACTGCAGGAACTGGATGGTGAAAACTGCCAGCTGGGTAAATGATAAATACTAACGGTCATCCGCACATACACAGTTTCGACCTGTGTTCTTGGCCTGATACAGTGCGTGATCTGCATTGGCCAGCAGGGTATCCAGACTGCCGTTTCCTTGTGCGGCATGACTGACTCCAAAACTACCGGTGCAGTGCAGGTGTATACCATCAAAAGTTATTTCCAGCTGATCAATACGTCGCCGTAATCTTTCCGCCAGTTTCATGGCCTGATCCAGCGTGGTTTGTGGCATCAGAATGGCAAACTCCTCCCCGCCCAGTCGTGCCAG
>NZ_JACUUA010000381.1 GCF_014859565.1 Marinospirillum sp.
ATACCCCCGGTGGAGGCCTGACAGTCAGTATCCTCTGGCCAATCAACAACTGACGGGCAGTTGTACCACCACTTCAAATCCCTGCTCCAACCCTCTGGCCGGAGAATACAACTGCATCCGGCCACCCATACCCTGCACCAGTGTTGCCGCTATTGCCAGCCCCAGACCAGAGCCGGTTGCCTGGGTAGTGCCCCGGAAAAATCGCTCCTGCAAACGATCCAGTTGGGTGGCATCCAGCGGTTCACAGTGATTGATGACACACAAAGATGCATCAGGGGTTAATACAATCTGAATTGGTTGATCCGATCTGCCGTGTTTAATAGCGTTGTCCAGCAGGTTTTTTACCAGCAGTGCAAAAGCATCCACATCCACCTGTGACATTACTGGCTGCTGTGGTCGATCCAACTGCAGTCTGCCACCGGCTGCCACCTGCAATTCGTTAACCACCAAGTGCAACAGCACAGATAAATCCTGCGGTGTTTCTGCCAACAAACCGGCACCTTCAGCCTTGGCCAGCTGCAGCAATTTATCGGCCATCACCGCAAGATGTTGCAAGGATGCCGCCATCTGATTTGCTTTTGCACGGGCATCCTCATCGGTGAGTTTTTTCTGCAAGCGCTGGAGCTGCGCCATCACGGTTGCCAGTGGTGTGCGCAGTTCATGGGCAGCATTGGCGGTAAAGTGCCGCTCCGCTTCCAGTGCTTTGCGCAGCCGTGCCATGAGCTGATTCACCGCCTGCACCATGGGTTCCAGCTCTTGTGGCAGGGATAAATCCTGAATGGGTGATAAATCCGCTGCACCCCTTTGCTCCAGTGCCGCCCCGTAAACGCGTACAGGTCGCAGCGCGGCACGTACCAGCAACGCGGCCACCAGCAGACTCAGCGGCCCAATTAACAAAAGCGGTAAAGCCAAGGCCAAAAGACTGTTCCTGACCGCAGCACGGCGCTGGGCTAAAGGTTCTGCCACCTGAATAAAAAAGTGACCACTCACAGCAGAGGTGATGTAAAGACGATGATCGGCATAATCAATAAAACCTTCCGGCAAGGGTGTGCTGTGGATAAAACTTTCCTGCCGGGCGGCATGAGATTGTAATAACACCAGACCATCTGCGGTTTGCACCTGATAAGTCAGGTATTCATCATGAGCCCGCAAGGCCGGTAGCTGCTGAATCACCTGGTCTTGTTCACGGTTGTAAGACTCCACCACCGCCAGCGGCAGGATACGCTCGGCAGTTTCCTGCAAGGCACTGTCAAAAGACTGATTCAGTGCCTGACGCAACACCAGCCCGGCCAGCAGTAAACCCAGCAACCACAGAACACAAAGCACCCAGCCCAGCCGGATCAGCAGTTGTTTCTGCAGGCTGGTTTGCTGTTTTAAGGCAGTCATGCTGCTGGCATCCGGTAACCCAGACCACGCTGGGTTTCTATGCTGTTTTTGCCCAGCTTTTTGCGCAGGCGGCTGATGTACACCTCAATGGTGTTGCTTTCGATTTCAGCCCCAAAGGCATAAAGAGCATCTTCCAGCCTTGAGCGGGTCAGCAACTGGCCGGGGTGCTGTAAAAATGCCTCAAACACCGCCCATTCCCGCGCCGACAGCTCCACCGGCTGCCCGGCTTTTAATACCCGCCGTGCCGTCAGATCCACCTGCAAGTCGCCCAGTTGTAACAGTGGATTCGGATTGCCGCTGTAGCGTCGCGCCACTGCTGCAACTCGTGCCAACATTTCATCCAGATCAAAGGGTTTGACCAGATAATCATCCGCACCGACATTTAACCCGGCAATACGATCACTGATCTGATCCCGTGCGGTCAGAATAATCACCGGCAAGGTATTACCCGCCTTGCGTAGCTGCTGCAGAAAATCCAGTCCGGAACCATCCGGCAGCATCAGATCCAGCAGTAACAATTCATAGGGTGTAGAGCGTAAACAATCACCCGCAGCACTCAGCCGCTCCACCCAATCCACGGCATAACCTTCGTCTTGCAACTGATCACGAATGGCTTCACCCAGCCCTTTTGTATCTTCTACCAGCAACAGGCGCATGGTGGTTTCTCCCAAAGATTTAACAGCGCTTACCTGCATCTTAACCCGACTTTCTGACATCAGACTGAACATTCAATTCTGCGTGTTAAGGCTGGTGTCAGGTTGCGGGAGCAGAATGCCGCTCAATCTCTTCATCTTGTCTGAAAAAACCGGAGTCAATCATGCCCACCCCACGTACCTGGAT
>NZ_JACUUA010000086.1 GCF_014859565.1 Marinospirillum sp.
GTGTCATCCAGTTTTACCGGGCGGCGGAAGCTGAGTTCCTGACCCATATAAATGGTGCCGGGGCCAGGTAGTACTGTAGCCAGGGCAGCAGAAATCAATGAGCCGGACCACATGCCGTGAGCAATGCGCTCACCGAACATGCTGGTTTTGGCAAACTCGGCATCCAGATGCACCGGGTTCACGTCACCGGATACAGCGGCAAAAAGTACCAGCTCGCGTTCAGTCAGGGTTTTTGCAAAAGTGGCGGAATCACCAATGCTCAGGGTGTCGTAGGGGCGGTTTTCCAGTGTGGTCATAAAAAGATTTCCTTGTTGGTTTTTGATCTGTGTCTCTTGGCAAAGGATGGTAACTCTTGGCATTATAGAAAGCCAGTCGAGCGCTTGCTAGGTTGTGTTGTAATACGACAAGAGTTGTATGTTTTTGCACTGCAGCATAAAGCTAAATAATCCTCATGTAAATTTATTACACGAGCATGACCGATATCATGATAATCAACAGAGGCCACCTCCATGCAGCATACCAATATTTATAATCTGGGACTGGATCGCAACGCCGCAAACTTTGCTGCCCTGACTCCGATTTCTTATCTGCAGCGTGCAGCCAGTGTATATCCTGACCGGATTGCTCAGATTCACCATGACCAGAAAACCACTTGGAAACAAACCTACCAGCGCTGTGTGCGCCTGGCCTCTGCGCTGAACAAGGCTGGCCTGGGTGAAGGTGATACGGTTTCTTTTATTTCACCGAATATTTCTGCCCTGTTTGAGGCTCATTTTGGTGTGCCCATGTGTGGTGCAGTGCTGAATGCTGTAAATACCCGTCTGGATTCCGAAGCCATTTCTTTTATCCTGCAACATGCTGAAGCCAAAATTGTGTTTGTGGATCGTGAGTTCTCGGAAGTGGCTTCCCGTGCCATCAAGATGTTGGGAGCCAACCGTCCACGGGTGATCGATATTGATGATCCTTTCTATGAAGGCGGTGAGCTGATTGGTGAAATGGATTATGAAGCTTTTATTGCCCGGGGTGATGAAGACTTTGTTTACAAGATGCCTGCGGATGAGTGGGATGCCATTACCCTGAACTACACCTCTGGCACCACTGGTAACCCCAAGGGTGTGGTGTATCACCACCGTGGTGCCTATTTGAATGCGGTCTCCAATGCCGTGTCCTGGAATATGGGTGAGCATCCGGTTTACCTCTGGACGCTGCCGATGTTCCATTGCAATGGCTGGTGTTTCCCCTGGACGTTGGCCGCCACGGTGGGCACCAGTGTCAGCCTGCGTCATGTGCGTGCCGATGCCATTTATGACTCGATTCGTGACAACAAGGTGAATCACTTCTGTGGTGCACCGATTGTGTTGAACATGCTGAACAATGCGGATGCTGGCTTGAAGGCGGGTATCAACCATGAAGTGAAAGTGATGACAGCTGGCGCTGCGCCACCTGCGGCAGTGATTGAAGGCATGGAAAACATGGGCTTTAAGGTCACCCACGTGTATGGCTTGACTGAAACCTATGGCCCCTGTGTGGTCTGTGCCTGGCATGAAGAGTGGAATGATCGTACACCGACTGAAAAAGCCCGCCTGAAATCCCGTCAGGGTGTGAAATCTCCGATGCAGGAAGGCCTGATGGTGGCTGATCCTGAAACCCTGCAGCCAGTGCCGCAGGATGGTCAGACTATTGGTGAGATTTTTATGCGGGGTAACCTGGTGATGAAGGGTTATCTGAAAAATCCCCGCGCTACCGAAGAAGCCTTTAACGGTGACTGGTTCCATTCCGGTGATCTGGCGGTCTGGCATGCGGATGGCTATGTAGAGATTAAGGATCGTTCCAAGGACATTATTATCTCCGGTGGTGAAAACATTTCCTCCATCGAGGTGGAAGATGTGCTGTATCGTCATCCAGCCGTATCTGAGGCAGCGGTGGTGGCACGTCCTGATGAAAAATGGGGTGAAACCCCCTGTGCCTTTGTAACCCTGAAGGCGAATTCTGAGGTCACTGAACAGGATATTATTGATTTCTGCCGCGAGAATATGGCGAAATTTAAAGCGCCAAAAACAGTGGTGTTTGGTGATCTGCCAAAAACCTCAACCGGCAAGATCCAGAAGTTTGTACTGCGTGATCAGGTGAAGACACTTTAATCACCCAGCACAACTCAGGAAAATAGGCCAGTCCTGCGGGGCTGGCTTTTTTTTGCCTGCCTCAGTATAGTAAACAAACGTTTGAATTGGTGTGTTGGTCAAGGGTTTGACTATACTGAGAATCCAGACACCACTTGCTGACCAATAATAACAAGCTGGCGAGGGCTTAAGATGACTGAAATTAATATGGGACGTTTTGAATCCGTTCTGCAGGTGTTTGATGAGTCCTGCAGTCGTTTTGCGGATCAACCCGCATTCACTTGCATGGGCAAGATGATTACCTATGGCAAGCTGGAAGAAAAAAGTCGCCACTTTGCCGCTTATCTGCAGAATCATACCGATCTGAAACCGGGTGACCGGATTGCTATCCAGCTACCCAATACCCTGATGTTCCCGATTGCGGTGTTTGGTGCCCTGCGTGCCGGTCTGGTGGTGGTGAATACCAATCCACTCTATTCCGAGCGGGAAATGGAACACCAGTTTAATGATTCCGGTGCCCGTGCAATTGTGGTGCTGGCGAATATGGCACACAACGTAGAAAAAGTGCTGACACTGACGCACCTTAAGCATGTGATTGTGACTGAACTGGGTGATATGCATCCTTTTGTGAAACGCCACCTGATCAACAAGGTGGTGAAACACGTCAAAAAAATGGTACCAGCTTACCATCTGCCCCACGCGGTCTCTTTTCGTAAAGCCCTGCATCTTGGGCGTAAAGGCCATTGGGTGCCAATCAAGGCCACACTGGATGATCTAGCGGTATTGCAGTACACCGGTGGCACCACGGGGGTTGCCAAGGGTGCCATGCTGACCCACCGTAACCTGGTGGCTAACATGTTGCAAGCACGTGAAGTGATCAAACAGGCGTTGAATGAAGGTGGTGAAACGGTGGTTGCCCCGCTGCCCATGTACCACATTTATACCTTCACCGTGAATTGTATGGTGATGATGGAGCTGGGTAATCATTCCCTGCTGATTACCAATCCACGTGATCTGCCTGCTTTTGTTAAAGAGCTGAAGAACAATCACTACACAGGTTTTGTGGGTTTGAACACCCTGTTTGTGGCGCTGTGTAATCGTGATGATTTTAAGGCACTGGATTTCAGCAACCTGAAGCTGACCATCTCTGGCGGTATGTCTTTGACCAGCGCGGCAGCAGAGCGCTGGAAAGAAGTCACTGGTTGTGCCATTGCTGAGGGTTATGGTTTGACTGAAACCTCACCTGTCGCAACGTTTAATCCACCTAATGCCATCCAGCTGGGCAGTATCGGTAAAGCCGTACCCAGCACCGAGTTAAAAGTGATTGATGAAGAGGGCAACACCCTGCCGACGGGTGAGCCTGGTGAATTGTGTGTGCGTGGCCCGCAGGTGATGAAGGGTTACTGGCAGCGTCCTGAAGAAACTGCCAAATGTCTCAGTGCCGATGGCTGGTTCCGCACCGGGGATGTGGCGGTGATTCAGGAAGACGGTTATGCCCGTATTGTCGACCGCAAAAAAGACATGATCAATGTGTCGGGTTTTAATGTCTATCCCAATGAAGTAGAAGACGTGATTGCTTCTCACCCGGATGTGCTGGAAGTGGCGGCTGTGGGTGTGCAGGATGAAAAAAGTGGTGAGGCTGTTAAGGTGTTTGTGGTGTCGCGCAACCAGGATATGAGTGTGAAGGATATTCGGGACTGGTGTAAGGAGCGCCTGACCGGCTACAAGATTCCACGCTTGGTTGAGTTCCGTGATGAGCTGCCAAAAACCAATGTGGGCAAGGTGTTGCGTCGTCAGTTACGGGATGAAGAAAAAGCAACCTGAGAACAGGGTGTTTGCAAGGAGAGTCTTTCCTTTATACTGCCTGACTTTTTGAGCAGACAGCGAGACACCATGCCAACGCCGGAACAGGATTTATTGAAGCTATGCCTGCTGAGGGATGTTCATCGTCTTGGCAGGCAGTTGCATCAACTGCGTAAAGCCCCTGCCAATCAACCTGAAACCCTCAGGCAAAAACAACTGCTGGATGAAAAACTGCAGGCCTCGGTGGCTCAGGTGGAGCGCCGCAAAGCGGCCTGGCCAACCCTGACTTACCCTGATTTGCCCGTCAGTGAACACCGGGAAAAAATCCTTGAAACCCTGAGTCAACATCAAGTGCTGGTGATTGCCGGTGAAACTGGCTCGGGTAAAACCACCCAGTTACCCAAAATCTGTCTGGAGTTGGGTCTGGGTGCGCGTGGTCTGATCGGGCACACGCAGCCACGACGCTTGGCCGCACGCTCGGTGGCACAACGGCTGGCCGAGGAATTGCAGGTGCCGCTGGGTGAGCAGGTGGGTTATCAGGTGCGCTTTCAGGATGAACAGGGCGAAAACACCCTGATCAAACTGATGACGGATGGCATCCTGCTGGCAGAAACCCAGAAAGACCCTTTCCTGAACCGTTATGAAGTCATCATCATTGATGAAGCGCATGAGCGCAGCCTGAATATTGATTTTCTGCTGGGTTATCTCAAGCGCATCCTGCCAAAACGCCCTGATTTAAAGGTGATCATCACTTCGGCCACCATCGATCTGGAGCGTTTTTCACAACACTTTGGCGGTTGCCCGATCATCGAGGTTTCCGGTCGCACCTATCCGGTGGAAATGCTGTATCAACCCCTGTTGACTGATGATCCTGACAGTGCCGATTTAACCCTGCAGCAGGGTTTGTTGCAGGCACTGGAGGATATTGAAGGGCTGGAACGCAAAAAAGGCTGGTTACATGGCCCGCGAGATGTGCTGGTGTTCCTACCCGGTGAACGGGATATCCGTGAAGTGGCACACGAAATTCGCAAGGCACAAACGGCGGGACGTTTGCGGGGTACAGAGGTATTGCCCTTGTATGCCCGTTTACCGGCCTCGGAGCAGCAGCGGATTTTCCAGCCGCATACCGGACGCAGAGTGGTACTGGCCACCAACGTGGCAGAAACCTCGTTAACTGTGCCGGGTATCCGTTATGTGATTGATCCAGGTATAGCAAGAATCAGTCGTTACAGTGTGCGTGCCGGAGTGCAGCGTTTGCCGGTGGAAGCGGTCGCTCAGGCCAGTGCTAACCAGCGTGCCGGACGTTGTGGTCGGGTTGCCGAAGGCTTGTGTATTCGTCTTTACAGTGAGGAGGATTTTAACAGCCGTCCTGCTTATACCGAGCCGGAAATCCGCCGCACCAATCTGGCCGCAGTCATCCTGCAGATGCTGGCGTTAAAGTTGGGGAACATTGAAGATTTTTCTTTTCTGGAGCCGCCGGACAGTCGCAGTATCAAGGATGGTTTCCGGCTGTTGTTTGAGCTGGGTGCCGTTACACGCAAGAATGAGTTGACCTCGCTGGGACGCAAGCTGGCGCGTTTGCCGGTTGATCCGCGTTTGGGTCGGATGCTGCTGGAAGCCTCGCAGCGCCATTGTCTGCATGAGGTGCTGATGATTACTTCGGCCTTAACCTTGCAGGATCCACGCGAGCGTCCGGTGGAGCATCAACAAGCAGCGGATCAGGCTCATGCTCAGTGGGCAGATCCCAACTCCGATTTTGTGGCGCTGGTTAATCTGTGGAATCACTACGAAGAACAGCGGCAAGAACTCTCATCCAGCCAGTTACGTAAATACTGCCAGAAAAACTTTCTGTCCTGGTTACGGATGCGGGAATGGCGTGATACCCATCGTCAGCTGAAACTCCTGTGTAAAGAAATCGGCCTACAGGAAAACACCCAGCCTGCCGGTGAGATGCCCTTGCATCAGGCTTTATTGTCGGGGCTGTTGTCGAATATGGGATTCCAGCAGGAGAACAAGGAGTTTCTGGGTGCACGTAATCGCAAGTTTTTTGTGCACCCAGGCTCCAAGCTGGCAAAAAAACCACCCAAATGGTTGATGGCTTCTGAACTGGTGGAAACCACCCGGCTTTATGCCCGTATGGTCGCAAAAATTGAACCGGAATGGGCAGAACCTCTGGCACAACACCTGATCAAGCGGGATTATTCTTCACCCCACTGGGAAAAAAAGGCCGCACGTGTGGCTGCCTTTGAAAAGGTGACTCTGTTTGGTCTGCCACTGGTGGCTGGTCGCAAGGTGGATTACGGCAATCTTGATCCGGTGTTGTCGCGGGAACTGTTTATCCGTGCGGCACTGGTGGAAGGTGATTATTACACCAAAGCGCCGTTTATGGCGCATAACCAGGCGCTGTTGAACGAAGTGCAGACACTGGAAGACAAGGCACGTAAGCGTGATATTCTGGTGGATGATCAGGTGTTATATGATTTTTATGATAGCCGCATTCCTGCGGATATTTGTCGGGGTACCAGTTTTGAGAGCTGGCGCAAAAAACAGGAGCAAGTTAACCCGCAGTTGCTGTTTCTGACGCGGGAAGAGTTATTGGCACGCAGTGCTGATGAAGTCACAGAAGAGGCTTTTCCTGATCGGCTGAGCTGGAAAGGTATAGAGTGGCGACTGGTGTACAATTTTGCTCCCGGTGAAGTGGATGACGGTGTCAGCATGGATGTGCCAGTGGCAATGTTGAGCCAGTTACCGGAGGCTCGCCTGCAGTGGCTGGTACCGGGTTTGTTGCGTGATAAATGCCTGGCCATGATGCGCGGTCTGCCCAAACAGATCCGCAAAAACTTTGTGCCCTTGCCGGATTATGTGGATGCCGCCATAAGTGCGCTGGTGCCGGATGATTTACCGCTGGGCAAGGCACTGGGCTTGTTTTTTTATAAAACCACCGGCTTCAGGATTGATGAATCCCTTTGGAGCGAAGTGGATCTGCCCGATCACCTGTGTATGAATTTTCGGGTGATTTCAGAAAAAGGCAAACTGCTGGGACAAGGGCGTGACCTGGATCAGCTGCGGCGGGATTATGCCGGACAGATGCAGGCTGCTACCCAGTCACTGGATGCTGGTCAGTTAAAAATTACCGGAGCCACCGGCTGGAGTTTTGGTGAATTACCTCTGGTTTTAGAACAACAACAGGCGGGAGTTCGTATTCAGGCGTTTCCGGCGCTGGTGGATGAAGGCAGCAGTGTTGGAGTCACCCTGTTTGATACAGCAGCCAAGGCTCGTTTTGCCTCTGAAAAAGGGCTGGTGCGGTTGATCCGTTTAAGCCTGCCACAAAAAGATAAATACCTGCAGACCCAGATTCCCGGATTAAATGCTCTGGCCTTAATGTTCACCAAAATTGGTACTCGTCAGCAGTTGCTGGATGATCTACTGAATACCAGCGCCAGAGAGACTTTTTTACGAGGTACTGCAGAAGACTGGCCGAAGGATGAAGAAACATTTCAGCAGTGTCTGGATCAATATCAGGCGGAGTGGGTGCCAATAGCAACTGAAAAAGTAAAACTGGCAAAAGCGGCACTGGAAGCCCAAGTGCCCTTAGCGGCACGGTTGAAGGGTAAGCTGGATCTGGCGCTGGCTTTGACCTTTCAGGATGCCAGACGCCAGCTGGATCGTTTGTTTTTCCCCGGATTCATCTGGCAGGCGGGAGACAGGTTAAAGCATTATCCCCGTTATCTGAAAGGGCTGGAGCTGCGGCTGGAAAAAGCCGCGCGTGACAGGTTGCGGGACCAGCGCCTGGCTGAAGAGCTAGAACTGCTCTGGCAGCGCTGGGATGCCCGTTATCAGGCGTTGTTGCAGCAGGGTGAAGTTTCCACAGAGCTGGCAAATTACCGCTGGCTAATGGAAGAATATCGAGTTTCACTCTATGCCCAGCAGCTGGGAACCGCCCAAGTGGTTTCAGCCAAACGGTTGGAAGAAGCCTGGTCCAGACTGGTTGTGCGTTGATGAGTTTATCGCAACGCTTAACCATGGGATAATGCGCGGATGAAACCACGGAGTCAGGAATGAGTCACAACAACGCATCAACCGCTTCCATTATAGAAGAGCGGGTCAGTATTCCTGTAGCTAACCAGCAGTTTGTTCAATTGGTGCGTATTTATCCTGCTAGAACACCGGGTCGGGCTGTGTTTATGTTGCATGGCCTGATGGATGATGCCCGCTGTTTCCATGACGAACAAAGCCGCACCGGATTGGCTTATGTACTGGCACGTCAGGGTTATGATGTGTATCTGGCCGAGCTGCGTGGCCGCAGGCTGGATGGCAGTGGCTTAAAAGGCAAGGATTTTGGTGTAGAGCAGGTCATCAATGAAGACCTGCAAAAGCTGGTGGCGGCCATGAACAAGCGTGCCCAACCTGGTGGCCAGATCTGGATCGGCCAGGGTTTTGGCAGTTTGCTGCTGACCAGTTACCTGGCACGTTATCCAAAAGAGCTTGAGCAGATTATGGGCATGGTGCATTTCAGCCCCTTTCGAGAATCCCAGCCGGCCGGTCGTATCAAGCACCTGTGGGTGAACTGGTTACACCGGCGAGGTATTCGTATGATTTCTGGTTTGCTGGGTTATGTACCATCACCGAAACTGAAGCTAGGGCGTTGTAATGAAAGCCTGAACTTTTATCAGGATGCACTGGACTGGCTGGATACCCCTTGGTGTGGCAAGGATGGTTTTGATTATGCAGCGGCCGTTAAACAACTGGACTGGCCACCCAGCCTTTATTTTGCCAGCCTGTATCAATCCTGGCGTGCCAGTGATGCCGATGCCCGTACTTTTATGTTTGATTTGGGTGCTCATAATGGTCGTTTGATCAAACTGGGTCGCAAGGTGGGCAACCAGCAGAACTACAAGCGTTCCGAGTTGTGCCTGAGTCATGCTGCGGAGCAGGATTATTACCCTGTGTTGCTGCAGTGGTTGATTGATTTGCCTGCTCAGCAAGAAACAGCCGAAGAGTGAAGTGGCGCTTGCATTTTTTAATAAAGAGATTTTAATGAAACGTGTATTGATTACCCAGGAAACCGTAAGGCACGTCATTCATGGCGGGGATGTAAGTTTAGAGCGGCATCATTTTTTTTTCCGGCAAGGGTGTCGGCTGTTGTTGTTATTGCTGCTTACAGTCAGTGTTTATGTCAGTGCAAATACAGCCACCTTGCCAGATGACCCTTTTGGCTCAGTGGATGCCAGTCTTCCTCATGATCCTTATGAAAATTGGAATCGCAAGGTGTTTGTTTTTAATGAAACACTGGACGCCTGGATATTAAAACCCGTCGCAACAGGTTATCGTGCAGTAACACCAAGGTTTTTGCGCACTGGGGTAAGAAATTTTTTCTCCAATTTGGGCGAGATATCCAACTTCACCAATAACCTGTTACAGGCTAAACCTGTTCCAGCAGGTAAGGATGCAGTACGTTTTACCCTGAACACTACCCTTGGGGTGCTGGGGGTGTTTGATCTGGCAACCCCGCTGGGTTTACAAAAAAGTGAAGAAGATTTTGGACAGACCCTCAATGTCTGGGGTGTTCCTGAAGGTCCTTATCTGGTATTGCCTTTTCTGGGCGGCCATAATCTGACCCATACATTGGGTTTGCCGATTGATTATTACCTTAACCCAATGTACCACATTGAAGATCCATTGATTTTTTACAGTCTGGGCAGTTTGTTTGTGGTACAGCGTCGTACTGATCTGCTGGAGGCGGAAAAGTTGATCCAGGGTGATCGTTACAGTTTTATTCGTGATACCTACCTGCAACGCCGCTTATTTCTGATCAATGATGGCAAAATGGTGAGTGATCCATTTCTTGAAGACGATGATTTTGATTTTGATGATGATGATTTTGCCTATTAATCTTCTGTCTAATATGTGGGCTGAGCGCTTGATTTGATTGGGAAGGCGGATTACCGTTTGAACATCAGACAGGCAGCAAGCTACCAGACGAATCCAATGAGGTGTGCATGAGCAAACCGGAGCAGGAGGATGCAAGTTTGGTGTACCAGCAGCGTCTTGAGCAGGAAAATGCCGACCTGAGAACATCGCTGGAGTTACTGCGGCTTGATCAGCAGGCCGGTTATCATGTGCAAAGACGTTTGTTGCCTGCCAATCCAATGGAATATCAGGGTGTTCGTCTAGATTACTGGTTGCAACCTTCTTTGTACCTTTCCGGTGATTTTTTGGATTTCTGGTCACCCCACCCCGGTAAACTGCTGTTTTATCTTGCTGATGTCTCTGGACATGGGGCATCCTCTGCTTTTGTGACTATACTGTTGAAGTATCTTATCTCTCGTTATGCTAAAGAAGATGAAATGAGTCCGGCACGTTTGTGCAGTCGTGTGAATGAAGAACTGCTCACCAATGGGCTGGATAAACATTTGACCCTGGTGATGGGGTGTCTGGATACAGAGACAAGGCTGCTGACATATACACTGGGTGCACATTTACCTGTGCCACTGATGATCAGTGATGGAGAGGTGACAGAGCTGGAAGGGAATGGAATGCCTGTGGGTCTCTTCCCTGGTGCCGGGTACAAGGATTACACTTGCACCTTTCCTGAGAAGGGATGTTTGTTTATGGCCAGTGATGGTGTGCTGGAAGTGTTGCCGGGGCAGGGTCTGGAAGCTCGGCAGCAAGAATGGAAAGCAAGGGTGGCCGCTTCCGGCGGCAAAATTGATTCCCTGTTACAGCGCTTACCGAATAGCCCCGATGGCTGGCCGGACGATGTGACCCTGATGACTTTGAGCGGTTGTTGATATGCAAACAGGTAAGCTGTTGTCGGCTAAGTCGCAGCACACCTATATTCTCAAGCTGGTTGGCGATGTGCGACTGACCCTCTGCTGTACTCTGGACAAGCTGTTTGAGCGTATTTTTAATGACCGCGACATCAACAGTATTGTTATCGATCTGTCTCGTGCAGATAACCTGGACAGTACTACGCTGGGTTTGCTGGCAAAAATTGCTGTGAAAGCTTCTGTGAAGGGATTGGGGCAACCCAGTATTATATCCAGCAACAAGGATATTACCCTGCTGCTGGAGTCCATGGGGTTTCGTCAGTATTTCATCATTCTGGATCACCCGCTGACCAGCCAGCAAGAGCTGGAAGAAGTACCGCAGCTGGCTGGTTCAGAGTCTCACATCCGCTCTCAGGTACTGGATGCCCATCTGACACTGATGTCAATGAATGAGCATAACAAGGAAGCCTTCAAGAGTGTGGTACAGGCGCTGGAGGAATGCCCCCAGACTCACTGAGGGCAGCCTGAACAGCCGTTTTAATGATCCACAGCGGACGCCTGCTGGTTGATGCGACCTTCCAGGGTCTCCAGATCGGTTATGAACTGGCGTATACCCTGTGCCAGTTTCTCAGTTGCCATGGCATCTTGATTCATTCCCAGCCGGAATTCTGCTTCAGTCAAGGGTGAGGGTTTGCTGGTCGGTGTTTGTGATGGCTGCAGACGTTGAACCAGTGTTCCATAATCGGCTTCCAGTTCTGCCAGCAGTTTGGGTGCAATGGTTAGGCGATCACAACCTGCCAGCCACTCAATTTCTCCGGTATTACGAAAACTGGCACCCATCACAATGGTGTTGTAACCGTGGGTTTTGTAATACTCATAAATACGCTGCACTGACTGTACACCAGGATCTTTTTCACCATTAAAGTCGACATCTGGCTGTTGTGCCTTGTGCCAGTCCAGAATACGGCCAACAAAGGGTGATATCAGCGTGACACCGGCATCAGCACAGGCTCGTGCCTGATCAAATCCGAATAACAAGGTCAGATTGCAGCGGATGCCTTCCTGCTCCAGCTGTTGTGCTGCACGGATGCCTTCCCAGGTCGCTGCCAGCTTGATCAGAATGCGCTGTGGATCACCACCCTGTTCCTGAATCAGGTTAATCAGCTGTCGGGCACGTTGTAAGCTGGCGCTGGTATCAAAAGAAGTACGGGCATCCACCTCCACGGAAACATAACCGGGCACTTGTTGTTGTACCTGGCAGGCCAGCAGGGCAGCAAAAGCATCATAAACCGGAGTGTCACTACTGCGGGACATCTGCCAAGCCTGCTGTAACAAGGGTGAATAAGTGGGAATATCCAGTGCTTGCAGCAGTAATGACGGGTTGGTGGTAGCATCCGTGGGTTGGTAACGTTTGATGGCTTCAAGGTCACCGGTGTCAGCAACCACCAGAGTCATTTGTTTTAACTGTTCCAGCTTGGAGATTTTGTTGGTCATAGTGGTCTATCCATAGGAGTTGATGGTTTTAATTAAACGGTGAAGCTCTCCGGTACAGCTTGTAATGCCTGTTCAATCAGCTCTGCACCTTCACCGGGTAGGTGAGCGCGCTCACTGAGCAGGCGACGAAAGCGCCGGGCACCGGGCACACCCTGAAAAACACCCAGCAGGGGGCGAATCATCGGGTTCAGGCGATCCCCAGCCAGCAACCGTTCTTCGACATAAGGCAGATATTGGCGTATGGCTTGATGGCGTGTCAGACCGGAAGCGGGTTCACCATAAATCTGTTGATCCACCTCGGCCACTATCCAGGGGTTGTTCCAGATGGCACGCCCCAGCATCACTGAATCCACCTGTTGTAGATGCTGACTGCATTCCTGCAGAGTATTGATACCACCATTAATACCAATCACCAGATCAGGGTGCTGATGTTTCAGGCGGTACACCCGTTCATAGTTCAGTGGTGGCACTTCACGGTTTTCTTTGGGTGATAATCCCTGCAGCCAGGCTTTGCGGGCATGGAGGATAAAAATACCACAACCGGCTTGTTTTAGCTGCAGCACAAAGGCTTCCAGATCGGCATCTTCATCCTGATCATCAATACCAATACGGCATTTGATGGTGATGGGCAGGTGAGTGGTCGCTTGCATAGCTTGCAGGCACTGGCTAACCCGATCTGGATGTGCCATCAGGCAGGCACCAATCATATTGTTCTGTACCCGATCACTGGGACAACCCACATTCAGGTTAATTTCATCATAACCCCACTGGGTTGCTTTTTCGGTGCAGCGTGCCAGATCCTCGGGATTGCTGCCGCCCAGTTGCAAGGCGATGGGCTGCTCCTCTGCCGAAAAATCCAGAAAGCGCTCTGGATCTTTGCCGTGCAGAATAGCGCCGGTGGTGACCATTTCTGTGTACATCAGGGTTTTATGACTGAGTAGGCGCAGAAAATAACGGAAGTGGCGGTCAGTTACGTCTAACATGGGAGCTAATGAAAAGCGCGGGTAGAGCTGCCCATTCCATAAACCCTTTGAATACCGTGTGTTTACTAGTTTTTTTCGTTTAATATCATCATACATTTTAAGTTATTTTTGGCTATTATGCGTATGCTGCTGCAACAAATGCTCAGCAAGTTTTGTTTTGTTGCACCGTTTTCAAGTCATGAGATCAGGAGTGTGGCGACCCAGGGCAAGAGCATTATAAATCAATAAGCGAGCGCCTTGCATCTGGTCCGTGCATGAGCCTGAGTGACTGCTCCCCGCCCTAAGCGCTAAAGCGCCACGGGCGAGGCTTCCAACTT
>NZ_JACUUA010000382.1 GCF_014859565.1 Marinospirillum sp.
ATGGTGCGGACGGAGAGACTCGAACTCTCACACCTTACGGCACCAGAACCTAAATCTGGCGTGTCTACCAATTCCACCACGTCCGCTTTTTTGAGGAGAGCCGCATTCTAACGTAACCTGTTGGCATGTCAAGCCAGATAACCAATTATTCCCTGGGTAATCAGGCAGGGTGTTAAATCACCAGTCCACAGGGTTTACGGCTGCGTTCACTGTCTTTGCGGGTGGCATCCTGATACAAGGGTTGATTGGCAGCGAGAACATCCTGTAACACCGCTTCATGCACCTGCTCATCCACAACAGCCTGGGTTTGCTGGCTGTTGATGCCCAGCTTACGGAACAGGCTCTGATCCTTCTGCGCTTCTGGGTTACCAGTGGTCAGTAGCTTGTCACCGTAAAAAATTGAATTGGCTCCGGCAAAAAATGCCAGCGCCTGTGCGGTATCATCCAGCTTTTCGCGCCCAGCAGATAAACGCACTCGCGAAGCAGGCATCAGGATACGTGCCACAGCAATCACCCGGATAAACTCCAGCGGTTCCAGATCTTCAAGATCTGCCATGGGTGTACCGGCCACCTTCACCAGCATGTTCAGCGGTACACTTTCTGGGTGAGGCTGCAAAGAGGACAACTGCTGCAACAAACCAATACGATCACTGGTGGCTTCACCCATGCCCAGAATGCCACCACAGCAGACTTTCATGCCTGCCTTGCGCACCTTGTCCAAGGTATCCAGCCGGTCGCTGTAGGTGCGGGTGCTGATGATTTCACCGTAAAATTCTTCCGAGGTATCCAGATTGTGGTTGTAATAATCCAGACCAGCGGCGGCCAGTGTCTCGGCCTGCCCTTCTTTTAACATACCCAGTGTCATGCAGGTTTCCAGCCCCATGGATTTCACCTCACGGATCATATCCGTTACCACAGGCATATCCCGTTCAGCCGGAGAACGCCAAGCCGCCCCCATACAAAAACGGCTGGCACCCGCCTGTTTTGCAGCCCGTGCCTGTTCCACCACTTTGCTGATCTCCAGCAGCCTTTCTTTATCCAGACCTGTGTTGTAATGCGCAGATTGTGGGCAATACTTGCAGTCTTCTGGGCAGCTGCCGGTTTTGATGGATAAGAGTGTGGATACCTGCACATGATTGGCATCAAAAAATTCACGATGAAGGGTGTGAGCACGGAACAACAGGTCGTTAAAAGGCAGGGCAAAAAGAGCAGCAATTTCTTCGCTGCTCCAGTCATGGCGCAAAGGGGTCATGGCAGAAATCCTGTAAACCAGAAAAAATACAAAGTTAACAAGATGATGCCGGAGCAGGGAAATGCTGTCAACTAAAGCAAAAGTACTGGCTAACAAGATTAAACAACAAGTATTCAGACTGCATCGTCACAGCCGCGTGTGGTTGCCGGGCGAATGTCTGGTTTGTGCCCAGCCACTCAGCAGTGAACGGGATTTGTGTAGTGCCTGTACGGCACAACTGCCACAGAACAACCACTGCTGCCGCCTTTGTGCGGAACCCCTGCCAAACCTTCTGCAAGAAGAATCCAGCCACTCAGGTCTGTGCAGTCGCTGCCGTAAAAATCCACCGGCATTTGATGCGGTGATTGCACCCTGGCTGTACGCAGCACCTGTGGATCAGCTATTGTGGCGTTTTAAATACCAACAACAACGCACCGCCGGTTACCTGCTGCTGGATCTGCTGCATGATGCCATTCATTCAACCCCATTGGAGCTGGATGCGCTGGTGGTGATACCGGGACAACGGGAGCGTATTCGAGCAAGAGGACTTCATGCACCCACTTGGCTGGCACAACGCCTGGCACTGCTGCAAGGGCTGGCATTTCAACCGAGCTGGTTACAAAGCACTCGCACCCTGACCAGCCAGCAGGAACTGGGCAGAAAAGCCCGTTGGCTGAATCCCAGAGGTGCTTTTAAAGCTGCAACAGAGGTGCAAGGGAAGCATCTTTTATTACTGGACGATGTGGTCACCACCGGTGCCACAGCTCACTGGGCCAGCGTGGCACTCAAACAACAGGGTGCACGGGAGGTAGTAATCCTGGCTGCTGCGCGCACACCGGCTTGAGTGTGGAAGCTCTATAACCAATAAATTACCGGAGGCTTCCAGGACAAAGATCGACAATACCAGCGCAGATTAAATGACAATTCAACAATGGTTCAGACAGTTTCATGATGCAATAGCACCGTAGTTGCAAAGCTCCTCAA
>NZ_JACUUA010000383.1 GCF_014859565.1 Marinospirillum sp.
GCGACTCGAAGGCACCTTACAGGGCATTCTGGTCAACAGCCTGAACAACATGCCAGAAATTGCTGGACAGGAAGGTGCCATAGCCGCAGCACTGGATCGCCACTTACCCTTGCGTCGTGACGCGCGTGATGGGGACACCTTCAGCCTGCTGGTTGAGCAAGAGTGGCTGAGTAATGACCCCACACCCTACTCCACCCGATTACTGGCTTTTGATTATCAGGGTGACCGCATGACTATTCGTGCAGCCCGTCATCAGGATGGCCGCTTTTATACTCCTGAAGGCATCAGCCTGATTCCTCCTTTTGATCGCATCCCCCTGGTTCAGCGCTTTCGGATCAGCTCTAACTTCAACTTAAATCGTCGCCACCCCATCACCGGGCGTGTCCAGCCGCATTACGGCACCGACTTTGCTACACCAACGGGAACTCCGGTTCGAGCACCTGCAGATGGGCGCATCATTCGTCGCGGCTGGCACCCCTATGGCGGCAACTATATTGTAATTGACCATGGACAGGGATTTGAGACACGTTATCTGCACCTGCACCGTATTCAGGTCAACCGAGGGGTTGAGGTGAAACGTGGACAGATCATCGGTCAAACCGGCAATACCGGCCGCAGCACCGGCCCACACCTGCATTATGAATTGCATATCAATGGTCGCCCAGTGGACGCCATGCGCGCCGAACTGCCCAGCGTTGAAAAACTGGAAGGGGCTGATCTCAAACTGTTCAAGGAACAAAGTCAGCAGATTTTTTCCGGACTGGATAACCGAATTGCCCTGCAGGATCTGGCACAGCGCTTGATACAGCCTGACTCCACTGCACCCTAATTGATGAATTACAGGAAATCACTGATGAATGCTGCACTCCCTGATGTTGCCAACCAGACTCACCAGAGCCTGCATCTGGATCAGGTTGGCATGGCTGAAATTCCGCTGCGCCTTAAATTTCAGCAGCAGGACATCAGTGCCCGCGCCACCCTGACCGTGGATCTGAGCGCAGAACAACGCGGCATTCATATGTCACGCCTGTACCTGACACTTGAGCAGCTGGGCAGCCAGTCAGAACTGACCCCTGCCAATCTGCTGTTATGGCTGGAGCAACTGTTGCAAACCCAGCAACCTGGCAGCCAGCATCTGCGCCTGGAATTACGCTTTGACTGGTTAAAAAAGGTTCCAGCACTACTCAGTGATAACAGCGGCTGGCAGTCTTACCCCATCCGACTGGTTGCCTGGCAGGATGAACAGGGCAGCCACCTGCTGGAAAGTGTTGAGCTGTTATATTCATCCACCTGCCCCTGCTCTGCCGCCCTGTCACGTGAGGCACTGGCCGAGGTGTTTCGTGAAGAGTTTGCTGATCAAGCCAGTATCCGCCCGGAAGAAGTTGCTCGCTGGCTGCAGAGCAATGCCAGCCTGGCAACACCCCACAGTCAACGCAGCATGGCACGTGCCCAGCTCCACTCAACACTGAGCTACACCAGCAGCCTACAGCTGCCGGAACTCATTCAGCGCATGGAAAAAGCCCTTGCCACACCCGTGCAGACCGCAGTAAAACGTACAGACGAACAGGCTTTTGCACTGCGTAACGGTGCCAACCAGATGTTCTGCGAAGATGCCGCTCGTCGCCTTGCACGCAGCCTGGAAGGTCTGCCAGACTGGCAGAATGCACGCATTGAAGTCCATCATTATGAAAGCCTGCACGGCCATGATGCCGTGGCTGGTAAATGGCTCAGCCGCACCAACCAGCCGGCACCCAAGGCCGACTGGTTCTAATACAACAACAATCGGAGTCGACCATGTTCAAAGCGCTTAAAATCGAGAAGGATGAAACTGGTTACCGCACCCAACTGGCCTCGCTGGAAGACAGCCAACTGCCAGACGGTGATGTCACCATCAAGGTCGATTTTTCCACGCTCAATTACAAGGATGCCCTGGCAATCACCGGCAAAGGCCCGGTGGTGCGCAACTTCCCAATGGTGCCCGGTATTGACCTGGCCGGAAGTGTTGAGTCCAGCAGTAATCCGGCTTATCAGCCCGGTGATGCCGTGGTGCTCAACGGCTGGGGTGTTGGTGAAGTGCACTGGGGTGGTCTGGCACAAAAAGCCCGCCTTAAAGGTGACTGGCTGATTCCTCTACCCACCGCATTTACACCACGTCAGGCCATGATGATCGGCACTGCCGGTTATACCGCCATGCTGTGTGTGATG
>NZ_JACUUA010000384.1 GCF_014859565.1 Marinospirillum sp.
AGCGACCATAATCAACGGCACCTTCACCCGCTCCGCAGCCTTGAAGAGAATTTCACGCAAGACGACTGGACAAGCGTCGGCATCAACCCAGATTTTCATTTATCATTCCGTACTGAATTAAAAAAAGGATTGTAACCCAGATGCAGCCCGTCAACAGCTTCCCGCCAATAGAGCCAGCCACTTGTCGACTGCTGATTCTCGGCTCGATGCCGGGCAAGGCATCACTGGCAGCCCAGCAGTATTATGCCCATCCCCGTAATGCCTTCTGGCCAATCATGGGGGAGCTGCTGGGATTTGATCCAAACGCTGACTACAAACAGCGTATCCAGGCGCTGCAGCTGGGTGGTATCGGGTTATGGGATGTGATGCAATCTTGTGTACGACCTTCCAGCCTGGACAGTGATATTCAGGAAGCCAGCATCATCCCCAACAACTTTCCCGGCTGGTTTCAACGGCATCCCAATACCTGTGCGGTTCTTTGTAATGGTGGTAAGGCTTTCCAGAGTTATCATCGCCATGTGTTGCCGCTGCTGGATGAACCCTTCCGGCAGTTACCGCTGCATCAGTTACCATCCACCAGCCCGGCTTATGCCAGCCTCACATTGCAGCAAAAACAACTGGAATGGCATAAAATCATGGCAACACTGTTTAATCAGAATCAGGGAGTCGACCAATGAGTGATCCACGCATCCAGACACTACTGCAAGACTTGCGGCAGGCTAATCCTGATCTTCATGCACTGGTACTGCAACTGCGTGAAAAGGTTTATAACCTTGCACCCGGAGCTTCTGAGCAGGTGAAATACGGCGGTCTGCTGTTCAGTCACCCGGAAGGTAAGGATGAAGCCTTCTGTGGAATTTTTGCCTACACCAACCACTGCTCAGTGGAGTTTGGCCGAGGTGCAGAACTGCCAAATCCGCACCAGCAGTTACAAGGTAAAGGCAAACACCGCCGCCACATCAAACTGAACAGCCTTGATGACATCCAGGCCAGCCACCTGACAGAAACCCTTCAGGCAGCCTGGGCACTGGCAAAGCAGTAATGTATCAAGCCTCCAGGCGATCCAGCTCGTGATCTATCGCTTGGCTGACAAACTCATTCAGGCTTTTCAGTCTGTTCTGATGTACATACTGCATGATACGGGCATGGCGCTCGGGTCCAACACGTACATTAAAAGTCCCCTTGAAGGGCTTTTCCGCAGAGACACCGATCTCCTTGCAATATTGCAGATAATCATCAACGGCCGCTTCAAAAGCTTCTTTCAGCCCTGTAACCGTTTCACCTTCGTAACTGACCAATGCCTTAATGAACTCCAACTTGCCAAATAACAGATTGTCTTCAGTGCTGGCATCAATCGAGCCAAAATATCCCTTGTATTGCATCATTTTCATAACAGTTCACCACTTTTGAGCTTTTCGATGACCTGAAGTCGGGCATAACGCTTTAATTCGCTGAACCTGATACCCCAAACCACACAGAATTGTGACCAGCTCACTCCAGGTCAGAACAGCATTCATATCCAGTAACTTGCGAAGCAGTTTTTCCTGTCGAGTCATCAGTGAGATCCTCTCGCTTTTCTGAAGCTTAACAAGCCATCATGCCGACAGCAACTGGATTCAGTTGCAAAATACGCTCAAAAAGCCCCACCCAGTCGTAACCAGGCTTCCGAGCCGCCCAGCTGTTCATCCAGTCCTTTGGCAAAACCCAATGACAAGGGCAGGCTCATCCAGTAAAACAAGCGGGTTTCCAGTGTTATTTCCAGACCAATACCGCTGTAACCGCCGGATTCCAGCCAGGCATGATCGGTGAACAAGGTAGCGTAAAAGTCATCCAGCCCCAGTGGATTAACCCCCCAGGAGCGCTGAATACGAGCCAGTGGCAAGCGATAATCCAGCGTTACCGCCGCGAATTCCTGCGCCCGGAAGGTATCTGTACCATAACCACGCAGCGGATAACGATCTCGACCAACATAGTTGACATCCTCCCCGCCCTCAAACCTATGGTTTGCCGACTTTAGGCGGAAAGGACGGGGATTCCCTCTACAGGGCGCTCATGCCCGAGCGCGAGAATGTTCTTGGCGGCATTGATGTCGCGGTCGTGCGTGACACCACACGCACTGCAAGCCCATTCTCTTATTCCAAGATCTGCGATACCTCTCGGCCTCTCATCGGGCAATGCGCCACAATTCGAGCAGGTCTG
>NZ_JACUUA010000087.1 GCF_014859565.1 Marinospirillum sp.
GGTTCAACCACCTCTGGCGGCACTTGTATCAGCAAGGGCGCGGCTGGCACGGCTTGTGGCTGGGCAACTGGCTGACGGTACAAAGCACCATGACCCCAGCCAACAGCCTGACTGCCTGAGGGTTTGTAAACATCCCCTTTAACAAAAAAGTACTGCCCCGCCTCCTCAACCAGTTCAAACACACCCAGATCATTACCCAGGGTTTCTGAGCTACCCAACAGCAGGATGCCATCGTCTTTCATCAGATCATAAAACTTGCGATGAATCAGCTGCCGGGCATCCATATCAAAATAGATGGATACATTACGGAAAAAAATCAGATCGTAGTTTTTCAGGCCTGCGGGGAACACCGGAGCCAGTAGATTCAGTTCATGCAGGTGTACCTGCTCGCGGATATCCGCTGACAACTGATAACCCGTTTGTAAAGGCTGAAAATACCGCTTTTGTAACTGCTCATCCACTCCACGAAAAGAAAAAGCCGAATACACCCCCCGTCGTGCCTTGGCCAGAATTTGCTGATCCAGATCACCGGCATCAAAATGAAACAGCTCACGGGTTCGTGAGCCATATTCTTCCTGCAAGGCCATCACCAGACTGTAAGGTTCCTCACCAGAAGAACACCCTGCACTGAGTATACGAATGGGCTGATGACCACTGCGGTGTTCCAGCAATCGGGGAATTAACACCTTGCTGAACAGCTGAATCTGCTCTGGTTCACGAAAAAAATAGGTTTCGTTGACCGTCAGCTGGCTGATCAAGGCATCAAACTCTTCAGTATCACTGTTGATCAAGCGATAATAAGCATCCAAACCAATACAACCAGCCTGCGTGGCACTTTTTTGTATCGCTTTGCGCAGCCGGTCTTCAGCAATACCTTCCAGCAGCAGGCCACAGTGTTCATAAATACGGGTTTTAAAACGCGCCAGTTCTGCGCTGCTCATAACTGTCCCCTACGCAGCGCAGCCAGATAACCGGCAGGCTGCAGCTGTAACACCTTGAGCATTTCTGCAGCGATTTCACTCAAGGGCAACACCCGATGAACCACTCCGGCATTCACCGCTTCCTGATTCATGCCATAAATCACCGAGCTGGCTTCATCCTGAGCCAAAGTCACACCCCCATGCGCATCAATCGCAGCCATACCGGCAGCACCATCCCGCCCCATACCAGTCAGGATGATTCCCACGGCATTTTTGCCATATGCCTGAGCCACTGATTTCAGCAGCTGATCACAACTGGGGTGGTAAATATCTTTTTCCAGACAGGGCTTAAGATGAATCTGATGCGAGCCAGTAATGGTCAGATGTTGTTCCGAGGGTGAAACATACACCTGCCCAGGCTTCAGTATTTCGCCCTCTTCAGCCACCTTGACCGGCAGCTTGCACAGGGTTGAAAGCCAGTGTGCCATGCCACTGACAAAACCATCACTCATGTGCTGGGCAATTAATATCGGTGCTGGAAAATGTTCATCCAACTGCGGCAGCAGACTGGCTAGTGCCTGGGGACCACCCGTGGACGAGGCAATCACAAAAACCTGCTTAAAATCAGGCTGCTTAATGATTGCAAAAAAATCCACCGGCGCAATAACGGGGCTGACCAGTGCCTTGCGGCGCAGGTGGGTGATCATCGGGATACCCGACAACAAGCGAACTTTCGCCACAAACTCAGCCGCTTCATCCGGTGTGTAAGCAGGTTTGTTGATCACTTCCAGTGCGCCCAGCCTCAGAGCTTCATAAGCTTTTTCGGCATCCGACTGGCCACTGACTACCAGAATCGGCACTGCCTTGGTGTGCATGATTTCTTCGATGGCTTCCATGCCACCCATCACTGGCATATCCAGATCCATGGTCACCAGATCCGGTTGCAATCGCTGAACCATTTCCAGCGCCTCTTTGCCATGACAGGCTTCACCAATCACCTCAATGCCCTCTTCTTCCTCCAGAATGGCGCGCAGCAAACCACGCGCCATACTGCTGTCGTCAGTGATCAGAACACGAATCAGGCGGGGCATCATCATGACAGAATCATCCCTCCTGTTTGCCGACCATCTTGAACTCCTGCACCAGACGACTCAGATCTTCCGACATACAGAGCATTTCTTCGCTGATATCGGTGATATTGCGTACCGACTGGGCGTTATGTGTACTGGCATTGGCAATATCACGCAAAGCAATTACCACCTGACTGCTGGCGGTTTTCTGCTGTTTGGTGGACATGGAGATCTGCTGAGCTGCACTGCTGGTTTGGCTGGCGGCACGGACCAGTGCATTTAAGTCTTCTGCTGTCACGGAACTGACTTCCATCCCAGCCTGAATGGAGCTGGAACCTTTTTCCGAGGTAATCACCAGACGACTGATGGAATCCTGAATTTCCTGAATCCGGTCTTCAATCTCACGGGTGGAGTCGGTCACACTGTCAGCCAAGCGGCGGATTTCTCCGGCCACTACCGAAAAACGCTTGCCAGACTCACCGGCGCTGGAAGCCTCCAATGCGGCGTTAAACGCAATCAGTTTGGTCTGATCCGCCAGGGTGTTAATTAAATCCATTACCTTGCTGATTTGTTTGGATTTTGCCCCCAGCTCCATGATTTCGTGCAGGCTTTGTTCATTATCCCGGTGGATTTCGCTCATCCGCAGCTGCAGTTGCTGCATGGCACTGGCACCCTTTTTACTGCTGTCCAGCGTCAGGTTGGCAACATCCACCACCGACTGGGAATGATCAGCAATTTGTGTTGAAGATGCTGAAAGCTCTTCCATGGTGGAGGTGATTTCTGCCACCGAAGACGACATTTCTTCCACCGCTGCGGCCATCGACTGGCTGACTTCCTGCTGCAGGTTGCTGTTACGACTCACCAAACCGGCGGTTTGTGCCAGACGACCAGCAGAATCAGTCAGACGAGTGGAGCTGCGAAACACCTCACTGATAGCCAGGGACAGACGCTCCAGCAGGCTGTTGGTCTGATCAGCCAGATCGCCCAGCTCAGACTTATCATCTGTCTGCAATCGCTGCGACAAATCCAAGGTGCGGGTAATGTTTTTTAACTGCTGCTGAAACGCTACCAGTGGACGACTGAGAGAAGCGGCCAGAGGGTACAAAACCAGTAAACTCAGACCAATCAATACCAATCCGATGATCAGGGACTGGTAAAGCTGTTGTTCAATCGGCGCCATAAACTCGGCACTGGGAACTTCAACCACCAGATAACGCTGTAAATCAGCAATCCAGATCACACCCACAAACAAATCCTGGCCTTCATACTGCATCTGATTAACAGTCACCTCTCGGCTGCCCAACAAAGAACGCAACTCCGGTGTTGTACTGAGATCACTAATCACCGCACCGTCTGGTCGAACCTCCACACGTCCATCCCGGTTGGCTAATGAAGCACGACCATTTTGACCCAGACGGTAAGCACTGATCATTTCCGCCAGATGCAACATATCCAGACCCACCCCAGCCACACTGATGGGTTCACCCTTGGCATTACGCTGCTGACTGCTGTAGTTCACAAACATCTGCAGTGCTTCGCCACTGAACTCATTAGAATCTAAATTCAGCTCGTAAGGTGCATCAGTACCCAGATAACGGAAATACCAGGCATCATCCGCACTGGAACGAAACATTTGTCGACGGTTCAACTGACCGCTCTGGTAATGGTGATAAAAAATGCGTTCACCATCATTGGCTGCAATAAAAACAACTCCTGCATCCAGTTGATTATGAACCTGCGCCATTTCTGCCTGTACCTGAGGCAGATCACTCTCTGGCATGCCCTTGCGTATCCAGCTTTCCAGAAAGGTGTTGGCGGCTAGACTTCGAGAAACCTGCAGGCTCGGTGCCAGACTCAAAGCAACCTGAGCGGCCAGATGATTCAGCTGTGTTGGTAGTTCATGTTGCAGCAGGTTTTCGACCCGGCTCTGGGTATAAAAATGGGATTGCAGTGATAATGAAAAAGCCATCATCACCGCCAACAGGATGCCAAAAGAAACAAACAAACGTAAGCGGAGGGATAGCTTATTCCATAAATTACGCATAGCTCAGCCTTAAGATGACTTTAATTTTAATGTTCTGTAAAAATTACCGTTGATTGGACGCACAATGCAAGGATAATCTCAGCAAAGTCCTGCAAGAAGCAGAAAAGACAGGTTTTTTGGCAAGAATCAGTCTGCGTGGAATACCAAAGCAAGAGAATTGAGGCAATAACGTAAACCGGTTGGTTTAGGGCCATCATCAAAAACATGCCCCAGATGTCCATCACAACGAACACAGCGAATTTCTGTGCGCAACATGCCGTGTGACTCATCTTCTATATAACAGAGATGCTCAGGTTTGATCGGCTGATAAAAACTTGGCCAACCGGTTCCGGATTCAAACTTGTCTGTCGAGCGGAACAAGGGTAAATCACACAGACCACAGTGATAAACACCGAATGACTTGTTGTCCAGCAGTCCACCACAAAAAGGTGGTTCAGTGCCCTGATTCAACAATACATGCCGTGCTTCCGGTGAAAGTTTCTGCGCCAGCAGTTGTTTCTGTTGATTATTCAGGGGGGTCAGATCTTCTGCTTTATCATTTTTACTGGTGTTCACGGCATACCTCAGAATTTAAATGGGAGACCAGTGTGTCAGCTTCAGTGTACCCAGTGAACGACCATCCTCATCAAAAGCTTCTGCGTGAAGGATCAAACCGGGCACCTCCAATGAAAAATACACTCGACCCAACAGTTCATCAGGCTTACCTTCAAACCAGACATCAATCAGGGCTGCTCTGCTGCCTTCATAATCCAGCAGCTCATGGACAAAATACTCAATGTTTTTTTCTCGCCCACGATGATTCAGTGATTCCAGCATACCGCTGGCACCGACACCCCGCTGTTGCGCGATTAAAGGAAGGGCAAAAACCAGAGTCTGACGATCCAGAATGCCATCATTACGGCCATCATTACGGCCATCAAAGCTCAGTTTACGATCATTGCGATTCTGGATCACACGGGTGCGGGAGCGAAAATCCTTTGAGACCGGCAAGGCTGTATCACTGAGTGTAAAGCGGCTGTTTTCCCTCCAGCTGACAAGGCTGTTACCTGCTTCCATGCTCACATGGTACATGCCAGCTCGCCATCGAATCTCATGCGTCAGGTTGACACTGGGCGCCAGCTTGTAACGGGACTCTACCAGATATTCAGCCTTGAAGGGGATATAAGCCCAGGCTGGTGTTGCTGTCAGCAGTATAAGCAGCAGGGTCATGAACAGGTAGGTAAACTTGTTTGTTTTCATCCTGAAACCTCTTTATCTGCATCCACATCAGGAGCATTTCACCAACAGAATATCAGTGATACCCTGATCTGAGTAGACTCATGTGTCTTTCACCAGCAATGGCAATCCAGCCACAGTTAGAATCACACGTTCACTCACTGCCGCCAGTCGCTGGTGCAACAACCCGGCACGATCTCCAAAAGCACGGGTCAGGGCATCCATTGGCATGATACCCAATCCAGTTTCATTACCCACCAGAATCAAATCGGCCACCCCACCCGCAGTGACTACCTCGACCAGCTCATCCAGCACCTGATCCACCCGCTGCAGGGAAACTTCACTCAAGGGTTGTTCATCGACCAGATCCTCACACAAAATTTGGGTCAGCCACAGGGTCAGGCAATCCAGCAGGATAACCCCCGGCTGTTGCAACAGCTGTTTTAACCGGATCGGCAAGCGGGCATCAGGAATTTCCAGCGTTATCCAGTCATTCGGGCGGTACTGGCGATGTTGCTGAATGCGCCGAGCCATTTCACCATCACCGGCACGCGCCGTAGCTACATAGATGACCGGCCAACCCGTCTGTTCCGATCGCTGTTGCGCCCTTTGTTCAGCCAGTCGGCTTTTGCCGGAGCGCACCCCACCCAGAATCAGTTGCCGCATGGTATTTGTTCCTGTTGCCCGACCAGCGCCAGCAGGCGTGGCATATCCAGGTGCTCATCCACCAGATCGGCCAGACGCTCAAAAGTCTGTTCGCGCAGGCTATCCAGATCCGGCATTGCTTTTAACCCTGCCCCCTCTCCTGCAACCCAGTGCAACAGGGCATCCAGTGCTTCCGGGTGATCCAGCAGACCATGCCAGTAGCTGGCCAGTATTTGTCCATCCTCACTGACGGCACCATCCGGCAAACCCTGATCCGATAACAGCAGCGGCTTCTCAAGCGCCCTGCCACTGCTGCGTCCGGCATGGATTTCATAACCTCGGACAGGAATCTGCTGATCACCCAGACCAACCATCCAGCCTGCCGTATTACGCAGCACTTTTTCTGTATCCAGCCGGGTTTCCAGATCCAGCAAAGCCAGCCCGAGACTGGAACCTGCTTCCCCTTCCAGACCCAGCGGATCATGAATCACCTGCCCCAGCATCTGCAGGCCACCACAAATCCCCAGCAGCTTGCCGCCATAACGCAGGTGGCGCTGAATGGCCGATTCCCAGCCTTGCTCCCGCAACCATTGCAGATCTGCTCTGACTGCTTTGGAGCCGGGCAAGATAATCAGATCAGCAGCAGGGATAACCTCACCGGCACGAACATACTGCAAATCCACCTGTGGATGCTGGATCAGGGCATCAAAATCGGTATGATTGGAAATACGCGGTACGACCGGCACAATGACTTTAACAACCGCCTCACTTTTAACCCGTCGTTCTTGTGGCAGTGCATCTTCGGCATCCAGCTGTAAATCCATCAGGTAGGGCAACACACCCAAGACAGGTTTACCTGTGTGGGCTTCCAGCCAGTCCAGACCCGGTTGCAACAAAGCCAGATCACCCCGGAAGCGGTTGATGACAAACCCGACCACCCGTGCCTGTTCGCTGGGTGACAGCAGCGCCAGGGTACCTACCAGATGGGCAAACACTCCGCCACGGTCAATATCAGCAATCAGAATCACCGGGCAATCCACCGCCTCGGCATACCCCATATTGGCAATATCTCCCTGCCGCAAATTAATTTCTGCCGGAGACCCCGCACCTTCCACCAACAGTACATCAAACTCTTTCACCAACCGCTGGTGGCTTTGTAACACAGCCTGCAGGGCAGTCTTTTTGTAGTCATGGTAGGTCACTGCATCCTGGGTGTTGATCGCTTTGCCGTGGATGATGACCTGAGCCTTGCGATCCGTGGTGGGTTTCAGCAACACTGGATTCATATCCACCGTGGGTAACAATCCACAAGCAGCCGCCTGCACGGCTTGGGCCCGACCAATTTCACCCCCTTCTGAAGTCACGGCGCTGTTCAGTGCCATATTCTGGGGTTTAAAGGGTGCCACGCGAATGCCACGCCGATACAAGGCGCTCCCCAGCGCAGTGACCAGCAGGCTTTTGCCTGCATCCGAGGTGGTGCCCTGCACCATCAATACATTGTTCATCACTGCTCCTGCAAAACCTGTAAAGCCTGTTCAAGCCGCTGCCATTCGGCTTCTGTCTGTGGCAGACCAAACCTTAAACTCGACGGCTGTTCAAAAGATCGCACCAGTATGCCCTGCTGTGCCAGCCGATCGGCCAGTTTTTTCGCTTGAGCCATCAACACCCACTGAAACAGTGGCGTGCCGCCAACAGGTGGCAGATGGACTGACTGCAACAGCTCAAACAAACGCTGGCTATCCTGTTTTAAACGCTGGCGGGCTTGTTGTTGCCACTGATCATCCAGCAAGGCCAGTCGTCCCAGATAACGCGCTGGATGGGACACTGCCCAGAGCCCCAGTCGAGCCTGCAACTGCTGCAACAGGTTGTTTTCAGCAAACACAAACCCCAGGCGCAACCCGGCCAGACCAAAAAACTTACCCAATGAGCGCAACACCACCAGTCCCGGTGGCATGGATGGCTGAATCATGCTGTTTGCCTGCGGTAAAGCATCCAAAAAGGCTTCATCCACCACTAACCAACCCTTACGCGCCATTAATAGCCGATGCCAGCGCTGCAAATCCTCATGGGCAAACACCACCCCCGTGGGATTGTTCGGCTGAATCAGCACCAGAGCACGGATGTTCACATCATCCAACAGGCATTGTTCAAGGTTTTCAGCTGTCACCGCCACACCATCAAAACCCGCTGACTGCCAAGCCTTGCTATGCTCAGAATAAGCGGGACTTAACAGTGCCACACGAATACTCGCGGGAGTCTCATCAGTAAAAAGCAGCTCTGGCAGGCACTGGATAGCGACCTGACTGCCGGGCACTGCCAATCCATCTGCACTGGCATAATAGGCCGTCATGGCTTGCTGCAACCCGTCATCTTCTTCCGGCAGGCGTTGCCAGACTTCAGCAGGTACATGAGGCACTGGCCAGCCCTGCGGATTGATGCCAGTTGAAAGATCCAGCCATTGATCCAGTGGAATAGCATAATGCTGCGCCGCCTGTCGTAAGCGACCACCGTGTACCACAGCACAATTCAGATCAGCAGCAGGCATAAACCACCCAACCCAATCAAAACACACCAGAGTAATACGGCTCGATACAACAGAAAGCTGGCAGCCTGCAGATGAACAGCTGTTGGTTCAGGAGCCGTGGTTTCACCCAGTATTGGGCGCTCTTGCCACTGCCCGTGATAAACAGCACCACCACCCAACCGCACATTCAGTGCCACCGCACCAGCAGCCATCACCGCTCCGGCATTAGTGCTTTTCCATTCTTTACTGCTGTGCCTGGCAGCAGCCAGTACTCGGAAAAAGCGTCCACTGAACAGAGCAACCAGCGCATAAGACAAGGCGGTCAGGCGTGCTGGGAACCAGTTCAGCAGGTCATCCAGCCTTGCCGCTGCCCAGCCGAAATACAAATATCGTTCAGTGCGATAACCCCACATGGCATCCAGGGTATTCACCAGCCGGAACAACACCACACCCGGCAAACCCAACAGCAGATACCAGAAGAGCACACCAAACACCGCGTCATTGCCGTTTTCCAGCAGGGATTCAACACCCGCACGGCTGATGCCGGTTTCATCCAGCGCCTGGGTATCACGACTGACAATCCAGCCCACCCGCTCCCGTGCCAGTGGCAACTGGCCAGATTGTAATGCCTGAAACACCTGCATCAGGTGTTGATCGAGACTTTTCCAGCCCACCGCCAGATAAATCACCAGCACATCCAGCAGCCATGCCAACGGCAGCAACAGTGGGTTGCCAGCCAGTAGACTGCGCAACCCCCAGATCAGCAATACCCAAGGCAGCACCGCCAGCAACAGCGCCAGCACCCCCGCCCAACGGTGACTGGCATGGCAAAATTGCTCAATACGGGCAACCAGCCAGCCAAATCCCACCAGTGGATGCCAGCGTTGTGGCTCACCCAGCCAGCGATCCAGCAGCAATGCCAGTGACAGAATCAGGGCTGGCTGCAAGACCGCTGGAATCAGTCCATCAACAGCAATCAGAGCTCAACACCTTTTTGTGCCATTACACCGGCATGAAAGGCGTGTTTTATCTCTCGGTGCTCGGAAACCGTATCCGCAGCAGCAATCAGCTCATCCCGTGCACCGCGCCCGGTGATCACCACATGCTGCATGGGTGGACGTTGTGCCAGCGCATCCAGCACCTCTTGCATATTGATGTACTGGTATTTCAGCGCGATATTCAGCTCATCCAGCACCACCAGATCGACCGCTGGATCTTCCAGAAAAGACTTGGCCTGCGCCCAACCTCTGGCTGCGGTAGCCTTGTCCTGTTCCAGGTTCTGGGTTTCCCAGGTGTAACCCTGCCCCATCACGTGGTAACTGACTTCTGGAAAACGCCGGAAAAAGGCTTCTTCACCGGTACTGAAACTACCCTTGATAAACTGCACAATGCCGACTTGCATACCATGCCCCAGCGCACGGGCTGCCATGCCAAAGGCCGCTGTACTCTTGCCCTTGCCATTACCGGTGTGCACCACCACCACCCCACGCTCACTGGTGGCACTGGCAATTTTTTCATCCACCACCGCCTTGTGGCGCTCCATACGCTGTTTATGGCGCTGGGTCTTGTTGTTGTCGGTCATTGTTTCGCTCCGAAAAATTATTGCTGATAAACCAGTGTCAGATACGCCGCACGCCCCGGTTCGTTATAATCCACAGCCGTGGTGTAGTCTTTATCCAGCACATTCTCAACACTGGCCTGCAGGCTGAATGCCGGATTAATCTGCCAAGCCGTACGCAGATTCAACAGGGTGTAACCATCAATCTCAGTGGTATTGGTAGCATTATCATAACTCTTGCCACGATGGATAACAGACAGACCCGCTGACAGCATCTGCCACTGTTGATCCACATCCACTCGATAGGTTTGACGGGCACGACGACGCAGATCCTTGCCGGTTTCACGATTTTCTGGTTTTAGCAGGGTTGCTGCCGCCACAAGATTCAAACCGTTATGACGGATACCGGCCTCAGCCTCCAGACCCTGAATACGAGCCTCATTGATGTTCTCGGCAGGAAAACCCGCGATCAAATCGTTAATGTCGGTATGAAAAACAGCCAGATCCACAAACCAGCCGTCCAACGCATAATAGGCACCCAACTCATAACTGGTTGACTGCTCAGGCTTCAAATCTGGATTACCACCACCCCAACCACTATCCGGCCAGTAAAGCTGGTTAAAGGTGGGCACCACAAAGGCCGTACCGGCGCTGGAGCGCAGGCTCAGTTCCGGTGACACCCAGTAACCCAGTCCAGCCTGCCCGGTGGTTTTATTACCAAACTGTTCGTTATCATCAAAGCGCAGACTAAATTCACTACTCAACTGCCCAAAAGGAACCTGCAACTGTGCAAAGGCACCTAAATTGTTGCGTGAATCCTCATCATAGTTGGTGCTGCTATCCAACTGTTCTTTCAGGGCATCAACACCTACTTGAATTTTGTGAATCCCCAGTTGCAGGGTATTGATCCAGCTCAGTTGATCCATACGGGTGTTGAAATAACCCGGCCAGCGGTCAAAGGCTTCACTTTCATCACGGCTCTGCGCTACAGCCAGCTCACTGCCCCACTGATTGGTCAGTTGCTGATGCCAGGCAACACGTACGGCGGAATGAACAAACTCCTGATGATCATCAGCGCCCGGATCATACTCACTGCTACCACTGGAATGCATAAGACTGGTGGTAAAACGGGTGGCCTGACTCAGACGGTACTCAAAGTTGCCGGTAAAAGAAGTATTATCATAACCATCCCGACCATCATCACCACTGTCCCGAACATTAATACCATCTGTATCAAAACGACTGACACCCAAGCTGTAGAGCAGGGTTTTATTGCCACCCGCCACACTGGCACCGTACTTTTGTGTGCCAAAACTTCCCGCACCGGCAAAAGCGTTCAGTTTTGGATCACTCACCTGTCCACGGCGGGTAAACACCTGAATCACCCCGCCAATGGCATCTGAACCATACAGACTGGTTCTGGGGCCGCGCACAATTTCAACCCGATCAATTTCCGAGGCAGGCAGATACTGCCAGGAGGCTCCACCAGATGAGGCACTACCCATGCGCACGCCATCAACCAACAACAGGGTGTGATTGGAGTTGGTGCCTCGACTGCTCAGGCCGGTGGTTTTACCAAAAGCACCGTTACTGGTGATGTCGATACCAGCACGAGAACGCAGCAGATCAACCAGTGAGAGAGCCTGCAGACGTTCAATTTCCTCACGGGTAATCACCGTGACTGAAGCAAGGCTCTGATTTACTGTCTGAGGGGTACGACTGGCGGTTACCACCAGGGTATCCAGGCTGGATGCCAGCGCTTGGGTCAGTGGTGCCAAAACAAAAACACCCAGCGCAGCAGAAGCCAGCCAGGCAGAAGAAGGGGAAAGTTTTTTCATGATGATTTTTCCTGCGTGCCGCCCGCACACAAAGGGCCGGATGTATTCCGGTCATAGTTTTAACAGCGGCAGACGGGCAAAAGCAGAAAGGGCAAGCTGAACAAAATCAGCTCGCCGAGGTTGCCTGGCCCACCGCCACTCCTCGTCTTCAAGGCCGGTCTCCGGGCTTGTTTGTGTCTGGTCTAACCAGATTTTTTCCAACCTTCCCATGCACTGCAAACAGCAGTGGAAGCACAGTGGTATCAGGAAAAAATCCTTCATTGCTGAAGGCACAGAACTTACCGTTGCGGGGGCAGCGCCGGACTTGCAAACAGCAGTTTGCGCACCGGCTTCCCGATTATCCCGTACAGCCAAAGCTGGACGGGCACCTCGAAGGTCGACAAGAATACACGTATACTGCGGTGCTTTCCAATCAAAGCTGACTGATTCTCATGACTTTTTCCATCCGTTTTACAGGGTTTTTACTGGCCTGGCTGCTAATTTTTCTGACACACCCCGCCATAGCAAACAGCGCGTCAGCCCTAACACTGACTGATGATGCAGGGCGTAGAGTGCAACTGCCACAACCGGCACAACGACTGGTGAGCCTGGCACCCCACATCACGGAGAACCTGTTTGCCATCGGTGCCGGAAATCTGCTGGTGGGTGTGGTGAATTACAGCGACTACCCAGAAGCCGCGCTCAGCCTGCCACTGGTCGGGGGTTACAATCAGCTGGATATTGAAGGCATCGTGGCATTACAACCGGATCTGGTGATTGCCTGGCACAGTGGCAACCCGCTGGCTCAGGTAGAACAGCTGCAGCGTCTGGGAATTCCGGTTTATTTTTCGGAGCCACTCAGTTTTGCCGGCCTGGCACACGGATTACGCCAGCTGGGTCACCTGACCGGACAGGAAACCACTGCTGAGCAGGCCGCTTTATCACTGGAAGCTCAGGTCAAACAGTTACAACAAACCTATGCCCATCAGCGCCCGGTACGGGTGTTTTATCAGGTCTGGGAGCAACCCCTGATGACCATTAACCACCAACACATTATTCATGAAGCCATCACCCTCTGCGGCGGAGTGAATGTTTTTGCTGATATCAAACAACTCATCCCGCGCATCAGCCGTGAAGCGGTGCTGGAGCAAGACCCAGAGGTGATTCTGGGTGGTGGTATGGGCGAAGAAAACCCTGTCTGGATCAACAACTGGCGGCGTTTTGAATCCATGCAGGCAGTGCGGGACAACAAGCTGTACTTTATTCCACCCTCACTGCTACAACGCGCTACCCCAAGAATGCTGCAAGGCACTGAAATGGTCTGCCAGAAACTGCAACAAGCCAGGCTGATCTACGGCGACTAGCTTTCATCCATGGCAATCGGTCTTAATTGATGCCCAATAGCTTGAGCAGATAATCATTGTCCCAACCCGCTATAGACACGATGGATCGAAACAACGCATTCTGCAAGCAGAATTAAGCCCGATTGCCCTTGGGACCACCCAAGATCCTATTGCTAAGCTCCTTAAAATCCGTTAGC
>NZ_JACUUA010000088.1 GCF_014859565.1 Marinospirillum sp.
CGCACCAGTTGCTGCCTGAGAAGTTGGAAGCCTCGCCCGTGGCGCTTTAGCGCTAGGGCGGGGAGCAGTCACCAGCACCAGGCATTCAGGAGATTTCTATTAATTTTCCAGGTTGATCTGAACACCAAACACGTCTGGCTTAAGTTCGGATGAACGCCGCTCGAATAATTGTACAAACCGACCCTTTTGTCGATCCTCAATCTCAAAAGTATCAAGAACCTCTTTGGCATAGCCCGCCGACTCAATCACGGTGCTGATTATGCACTTGCAGGCATTTCTTTCAATTTCAAAACTCTCTCCTATTTTGATTAAAGTCTCCCTGCCAGGTGGCGCTGCATCAAGATCAAAGCGCAAAGCATGCTCAGCGCCAAAATACGGAACAATGTCATACGCTGGTGTTAAAGTGTAGCCAGTGCCATCATACATAAAGGCAAAGTTTTTTAAATGATCATCTGTATTGCCAAAAACAATGTTGCAGACCATCTGCCGATATAGTTTTTGTAGGTCTTTCTCTGGATCAACACAGATGTCTTTAATGATTGTAGCCAAATCACGATAAGAGGTCAGATGGTTGAAGCTTTGCACCCCAAGCAGCGTTTCAGCACTCAATAAATGGTACCGCCCACCCGGACTGCAAGATTGATCAAATCGCTCAACGGCCAAAATATCCTGTCCAGGACTGCTTGTCAGAAAGTGTGTTTTTGCTGTATCAAGCCCGGCTCTTTCCGAAAGCAACATAACCACATGCTCCATTAGCAGAACCGGCCAGGTATCATTTTTACTGGGAAATTTTACAAGCATGTCAGGCATCAATACCTTGGGTCTGGCGCCCCCCGAAGGACTGCCGGCATCCCAGAAGCTAGCCGTCACTTCATCCAAATTGTCCATTTGTTCGCTTTCAACAATTGAGGCGGCAACCAGCAATCTCGGTAGGTCAGCCCATAATGGGTGGGTCTGGGTTCTTATGTTTTCACCGCTTGCAGAAAAACATAGTGAACCTAGCCCTCCTCTTCCAACCCATTCCAACATATCAGGATCACGCATCCTGAGAGGAAGGCCGAAACTTCTACGAAATTCAAGGATTGCAGGATTTTTGGACATAACCCTGCGCCCCCAGGCGTCTGGTAGCGCATCTGAAAAAACACCGTGAAGGCCGCTGTAGGGATCGCTGCTTTTAAAGGTTGATTCATTTAGCGGCAAATGAATCGGATCAATTGCGAATGCTTTTGGATGGCGCAAATAACCTTCATCATATCTGAACTGACTGCTCAGCCTACCCTGCGGATCAGAATCATGGACAACAATCTGTCCACACAAAAGAAACTCCCCGTTTGAAAGCGTGATGTGGGCATCGATTTTTTTCAAAGCTCACCTCGTTTTTTTAAAATTTGCTCTCGTTCATACTGCTCAAAGTAATCACTAGAGGTCAGCAGGGTCTCTACTTCTACGATTTTTTCCAGGACAACCGAGAGCTTGATCATGTCACACAGTGTCAGTGCTGTCATATCTCCACGCTCTGCTGCCCCAATAGAGCCAGGCTTAAGATCAAGTGTATTTTCAAGGTCTTCGGGTGTTTTGTACCCTTTCAGTAATCTGAGCGATTTCAAGTCCAGTGCCAAGGTGTTCATCATTCTTGTCGCATGGCGCTGCAGTAGGTATTCGACACGTTTTCGTTCATTGTCCATTAGCTTTTTCTCGCTTTGCCGGCCGGGTTGCAGCTATCTGCGTTTTAGGATAACCTATAAACATCAAGCAGTAAACAGCAACCAAAAACGAGGTGAGCCATGAATCCAATCCAAGCCGCAGTTGCCGCCCTATGGTGGGTGCATACCAACATCTTCCGGATCGTTATTTTCTACACTGCATTTTTTGCCATGCTCTGATGCATGCCTCTACCCAAAGCTGCAACTTCCCCGCTTCAGCGGGGTTTTTTCTCTCAGGCTACACCACTCAGCTTCATTCGCTTGAGTGCCGCAAATCGAGCTGTAAGATCTGACGCTGGCTGAGATGCCTCTGCCTGCTGCTGAATACGGCTGGCTTTGACTGTAAACCACTGAATAGCACTATCGAGCATTTCTGCTGCTTTTGCTGGATTCTCCGGCCATACCACCAACCCTTCCTCAGCCAGACGCAAGCGCTCTTGAGCAAGTTCAAGCACAGGCGTGTCATGCCAGTAAGCATGCAGCACACCTTGGCTCAAGTGAGCAGGGTTCGTTCCTGGCTGCAGTAAATTCAGGATGCTTTGACTGACCGCAGCAACATCCTGTGCCAGCGGATACAGTCGCGCAACTGCAGGCTGTCGACTCTTCGCATCATCCAAAACCCTGTTAAACGACTTTTCAAGATCGCGTATCTGTTCAAGATTAACTGAGGACGGATTACGCCACAGAAGACCAAAAAGAATACATAGATTCTTCTCAAGGTGTTTGAGACCTGTATCCTGGAATGACCGATCCACCTGAGGAAGCACCGTTGACTGCGCAGGCTTATCCGCCTTTATTCCTGCAGAAATCACCTTCTCTGCTTCAAGCCCTGTCGCATGACAGGTGGCCTGTAGCAGTTTAGCCTTATGCAGCCCTTGAGGTAGCTTTTGAATCCACTCCGACACACGTCCTGCATAAGCCACCTGATCACCATCACGCTTCAAATCCAGCCCGTTTTGACTGATTTTCTGGATAAAATCTACAGCTGGCAGCGACTGATCAATCAGGCGCTCGAAAGCTTCAGCTCCAATGCGCTGCACCAGGTTGTCAGGGTCTTGCCCATCAGGCATGAACATAAATCGGAAGTCCCGGCCATCAATCATCCGGGAGGCGATAATCTGTAGCGCTTTTAACGCAGCATTTTGACCTGCAACATCCCCATCAAAGCAAAACACCACCTGGCTTGAGGTATGCAGCATTCGATCCACCTGCTGCTTAGTGATGGCTGTACCCAGCGAAGCCACGGCATAGGTAATTCCTGCATTTGCAAGAGCCGCAACATCCATATAGCCCTCTGTCACCAACACCCTTGAAAGATTTCGGGTGTTACGACGCGCCTCTAAAAGCCCATACACCTCGGCGCTTTTGTTGTACAGCTTGGTTTCCGGTGAATTCAGGTATTTGGGCTTGGAGTCGTCAAGCACACGACCGCCAAAGGCAATTACCTTGCCTCGTATGTTGCGGATCGGGAACATGATCCGATTGCGGAATCGGTCATAAGTATGACCCCGCCCTTCCTGCTCGGTAATGATGCCGGAATCCAGCATCATTTTTTCAGAAAAACCCTGTTTTTGAAGGTATAGTTTCAGGTGATCCCAGCCATCAGGGGCATATCCCACACCATACTGAGCTTGAGCTTCATTGCTTAGTTTGCGAACTTGACTGACGTACTCCCGTACAAAAGCCGCCTCTGGCATCTGCAGCTGATCTTGAAACCACTGTGCGGCAGTCTCCATCAGGATCTCAAGTTTTTTCTGATATTCCCTGGCAGCATCACGGGCTGCACTTTGTGCATCACTACGCTCAGGCTCCGGCACGGTCATACCGACCTGTCCGGCCAGATGTTTTACTGCGTCACGAAAAGGAATGCCGGTATATTCAGAAACGAATGAGATTGCATGGCCGCTGGCGCCGCAGCCAAAGCAGTAGTAGAACTGCTTTTCATTGTTGACGCTGAATGAAGGCGACTTCTCACTATGAAAGGGGCATAAGCCAGCCAGATTGCGTCCCACTTTTTTGAGTGAAACACCGTGACTCTGAATAATGTCAGCCAAATCCACTCTGGATTTTAATTCATCCAGAAAGGATTCGGGGATTAAGTGGCTCATCCTGTTAAATCTCCGACACTAGAAAGGCGCTGTGCCTCCCAGGCTTTAACATGGCGCTCCCAGCGATAATCCAAAACACCGTGCCACAAAAGCACTATGCTGACGAGCTTAATCAGGCCAAAATACCAAAGCATACCCACCCAAAAGAGTTCCATGCATTCTCCTTCATCAGTCCCACAGCTTTAAGGCCGCAGGGCTGATCCACTCAGTGTTGTTATGCTTCTGGATCGTGCGCCAAGCTGGCCGGTTGCGTTTCGTCTTCACCATTCTGCATATCAGCTTCAGGCTCATCCAGAAGCGCTGGCACTGCCAGCACACTCAATACCCGGCCATTACGCATCAGGTAAGAGCCTGCTGTTGCGCGTCCGGCCTCAGTAATATCCTTGCCCGATACTCGATTAGCCCCGCCCTGCTCATTGAATAGCAACAAATCCTGTTCTTGGGTCAGTAGCGCTGCTGCTGCCAGCCCACCAGAGCGAGCGTTGGACTTAAAGCAGGCGACCCCTTGGATGGCTCGATTCTTCAGGGCAACCTCGGTGACTGAGGTGCGTTTCCCGACCCCTTCTTCTGAGACGCACACCAGGTCGGTCTGATCAATCTCATCAGTCGGTATGACAAATGCGGCAAGTAGCTTGGCATCCCCGTTCAAGCGCATACCGGTTACACCCTGTGAATTCCGACCAATGGCACGAACCTGCGCCAGATCAAACCGGCAGGCCTTGGCTTGATCACTGATCATCAATACCTGGTCAGCATCATTGCGACTGATTCGAGCTGCAATCACGCGATCATCGTCTGCCAGTGAGATGCCGATAATGCCATTGGCACGAACAGCATTACGATAAGCGTTCAATTTGGTGCGTTTGATCTGACCACGCTGGGTCAGCATCACCAAACTGGCATCTTCATCCTCAAGGTTTGCCGTGGACAGCATGGTGATCACCTGGGCATTTTCGGCAATACCCTCAAATACATTGCGGTAATGCCGACCCTTATTGCCCGGCTTGCTCTCCGGCACTTGATACGCCTTCAATCCGTGCACCTGACCCTGGTCGGTCACCAGTATCAGGTAATCATGCGTAGATCCGTAATGGATCAAGCTGACTGTGTCATCCTCACCTACATTCATCAGATTGCGCCCACGGGTACCACGGTTCTGGCGTCGCAATACTGTTGCTGGCAAACGGCTGACATACCCTTTTTCTGTCGCCAGAATAACAACATCCTCAACAGCGATCAGATCTTCACGGGTGATGCTGGACAGTCCATGCGCAACCTCAGACATGCGTGACTGTCCGAAGGCTGTCACTGCTTTATCCAGATCATTAATCAGAATCTCTTTCTGGCGCTCTGGCGAGGCCAGAATTTCGCGGTAACCCTGCGCTCGTGATTCAAGCTCGCTGTTTTCCTGGTGAATATCCTGAATCTGCATACCCGTCAGACGCTGCAGCTTCAAATCCAGAATGGCTTTGGATTGAATGTCATCAATATCCAGCAGCGTCATCAGCGCCAGCATGGCTTCAGGTGTATCGCTGGCCGCCCGGATCGTTTGCAGGGTTTCATCCAGACGACTGAGCGCCTTCAGGTAACCGGCCAGCAGGTGCAGGCGCTCCTGTGTTTTTTCCAGGTCGTAAGCCGTGCGGCGCTGAATGACTTCGATCCGGTGGTCATAAAACTGCGAAAAAACCTGCTTGAGGGATAGCGCCATGGGAATGGGCTGTCCCTCACTGTTACGAACCAGCGCCCGGGTGTTGTAGTTGAACGACTTCTCCAGATCCGTCACTTTCAACAGCTGCATAAACAGCACTTCTGGGTCCGTATCGCGCTTGATCTCAATCACGATACGCATACCTTCCTTGTTGGATTCATCCCGCAGATCTGAAATCCCTTCAATCTGCTTTTCCTTGACCAGCTCAGCAATCTTTTCAACCAGGACGGACTTGTTGACCTGATAAGGAATTTCCGTCACTACAATCTGCTGCAGGCCACCGCGCCGGTCTTCCACATGGTAGCGTGAACGCACCAATACGCGTCCGCGCCCTGTTTCCAGTGCTGCACGATACCCGTCTAGACCATGCACCAGGCCACCGGTCGGAAAATCAGGTGCCGGCATAACCTCCATTAAGGCATCCCAGCTTACATCCGGGTCTTCAGCCCAAAGCTTAAAAGCGGCTCCGGTTTCAGTCAGGTTATGGGGGAGTACCTGTGTGGCCATACCTACGGCAATACCTTCTACACCATTCACCCATAAATTAGGGAAAGCCAATGGCAGCACTTCAGGTTCTTTTTCTGTGCCATCATAGTTGTCAATAAAATTGACGGTCTGCTTTTCAATGTCATTAAACATCTGGTAACCGATGCGCGTCATCCGCATTTCGGTGTAACGCATGGCGGCGGGGCTATCGCCATCAATGGAGCCAAAATTACCCTGACCATCCACCAGTGGATGCAGCAGGCTCCAGGGCTGTGCCATGCGCACTGCTGTTTCGTAAGCAGCGGTATCACCGTGAGGGTGATACTTACCGATCACCTCACCCACAATGCGAGCCGATTTTTTATAGGCGGACTGTGGGCCAATGCCAAGATTATGCATGGCATACAAAACGCGGCGATGCACCGGCTTTAAGCCGTCGCGAGCATCAGGAAGAGCGCGATCCACAATAACGCTCATGGCATAGTCCAGATAGCTGCGCTTCATTTCATCCGTGATCGCAACCGCGATAACACCATTGGATGCGCCTTGTACTTCTGGCTGCTGATCATCTGGCTGGTTGTTGACTTGCTGTTCTTCGGTCATAAAAAATTCCTGTTCAAATATCGATGCTGGCGTAACCAGCATTGGTTTCAATGAATTCACGGCGCGGCGGTACTTCCTTGCCCATCAGCATCTCAAAAACTGCATCATCAGCCTCACGACCACCTTCGGAATATGTGACCTGTGCAAGGCGGCGCGTTTCTGGGTTCATGGCTGCTTCCCAAAGCTGCTCTGGGTTCATTTCACCTAGACCCTTGAATCGTTGCACCTGCCAGCGTTCAGGGCGCTCCTGACCACTCAAGAATGCTTGCAGCGCAGCATCATCCTTCAGGTAAACCGATTCCTTGCCTTTGAGGCTGGCGCGATACAGGGGCGGCAGTGCCACATACACATGACCACCCTCGATCAGTTCCGGGTAATACACATGACAGAAAGTCAGAAACAGGGTGGAAATGTGCGCACCATCCACGTCAGCATCGGCCAACGAAATGATTTTGTGGTAACGCAGTTTTTCCATATTCAGGTTGGTCTTGTGTCCAATGCCTAGCACCTGAATGATGTTTTTCACTTCTTCAGATGAGAGGATTCGACCCATATCCACGCGATAGGTATTCAGGATCTTCCCTTTCAATGGCAGGATGGCCTGGATCTTCCGATCACGCCCTTGCTTTGCCGAACCGCCTGCGGAATCACCTTCTACAACAAACAACTCACACAGAGTCGGGTCTTTTTCCTGACAGTCAGCCAGCTTGCCAGGCAGGGCTGTACTGGTGATCACAGACTTGCGATCCACAACGCTGGCGCGAGCTTTTTCACCCGCCTCACGCGCTTTCATGGATAGCTTGATATCCTTGATGACGGATTTGGCTTCAGAGGGGTTTTCTTCAAAATACACCGCCAGCTGATCACTGATGGCGCGGCTCACTACCCCCTGAACACCCTGGTTGGTCAGCTTGTCTTTGGTTTGACCGGCGAACTTCGGCTCAGGCACCTTGACTGAGACCGCAGCCACCAAAGTGCTTAAAACGTCTTCATTGGTAAAACGCTGGTTTTTCTTGTCAAACAGGTTGTTTTCTTCAGTGTATCGATTCAAAAAGCGGGTCACAGCCGTTGTCAGGCCGGTCACATGCTGACCTTCTGAAGGGATTTTATTGGCATACCCAGCAATACGGCCAGCACGGTTGTGCCAGCGCAATGCAGCAGTCACATCCACCCAGCCTTCGCCGGGGATTTCTTCAACGCTATGTGCACTGATAGCCTGGCACTGAGGCTCGCCACTATTGGCACCGAGCATGTCGAGCATTTCCGAAAACTGCTCGTAACGGAAGGTGCGCTCAAAAACCTGCCCATCAATATCACCGTCCAAATGACGCTCATCAATCAGCGTCATGGTCAGTCCAGGTGTTAGGTAGGCTTCCGTCTGAATGCGATCCAGAACCGCTTCGCGGAAGTAGCCCTGAACCTCTGGCTCAAAATACTGTAAATCCAGCCAGAAGCGCACAGTGGTACCTGTTTTGTCTGAATCACCAATGCGCTCAACGGGTGCCTGGGGCTCGCCGCCATTGGTGAAGACCTGGCTGAACTTGCCACCATCACGCTCAATGGTGAGCTCCAGGCGGCTTGATAAGGCGTTTGTGACCGAGGCACCCACGCCATGCAGGCCGCCTGATGACTTGTAGGAATCATTGTCAAACTTGCCGCCGCCATGCAGCGTTGTGAACACAACGGTTGCCGCTGATATGCCTTTGCCGGGATGTATATCGACCGGAATGCCTCGGCCATCATCCTGCACAGAGGCTGAGCCATCATTGTGCAGTGTGATGGTGATATTCTGACAAAAGCCATTCATGGCCTCATCTGTGGAATTATCCACGATCTCCCAGAGGCAGTGATGAAAGGCCTTTTGATCGGTGCCACCTATGTACATCCCAGGGCGCTTGCGCACAGGCTCAAGGCCTTCGAGCACCTGTATGGAGCTTGCGCCATAAGCTGGCGCGGCCGTTTGTAAATTATTATCCATCGGGTTTCCTTGTCGGTCTGGTTGATTAATCTGTTCAGGCACAGCAGATGCGACCTTCCTCATTACGGCGCACAAAGGCACTTCGCTCAGCAGCCATGCGAGTCGCTTCCGTGCGCGGCATCAAAGGCACCATCAACTCATCGTCAGATGCATCCGGATTTCTGCGAATGCGGGATCGCAAGGTCTCAATTGGCAGGTTGCAGCAAGCTGACAGCCTTTTTGCGCGATCGTAAGGTTTTTCTGGTGGTCGTGACTTAGGCTCAACGGGGCGCAGCAAGAACTCATCTGTGGCTTCTGGGTTGCGGTATAAGCGGGAATACAGCGTGGAGTAAGCCAGGCGGCCATTACTGGCGCTGCGCAATCGGTTGAGTCGCTGCACCGTGGTTTCAGGGCGCGATTGCAGTTGATTCAGTTCGTAAGTGCTGAGCTTCATAAAAAAGGGATTAATGCATGATCAGGCTGTGGGGGCGATAAATACCCGTTTTTCGTTGTGCCGCTTTCATTGCATCATTCCAGTCTTCTGCGCATTCATCATCACAGAACTTTTGACCGGGCAGGGTTAGTCGGGCGCCACAGCCTGCGTGACACTGACCAACAGGCGGGAGTTCGTGACCTAAAGCCTTGTCCTGGCAATTCCGGATGCCGTGCTCTATCAGCTGGGCTGCCAGTTCTTCAGTGCGCTCAAGGCTGCGTTCATCAACGCTCATCGGGTTTTCCTTTTCTTTTCTGCGACCACCCAAAAGGGCAGCAGTTGATTTTAGTTAGCAAACAAGCCGCGCAAGGCGGCTTTGTTCATGTGTATGGGTTATCCTATATTTTTTTAATGGTTCCGCGCAAGCCTTTTTGCCCATCGATGCCTAATGAGCAAAAAAAGCACCCGAAGGTGCTTTGTATATGGCTTCTGACTAGGTCTTATGCCACCCTCTCAGAGGGCTGGCTGTCCATTTGAATTGGATTGAGCGGTTTTCGTATCGGTCAGACCGTCTTCTGATGGTTCGGCCTGTTGATGCTGGTTAATCAGTTGCTCTAGTTCCGCCTGCTGGCGCTCAAGCTCCTGCTTGCCAGCGGCCAAAAGATTGTGATGACCAGGGTAGGGTGTCGTCATAATACCGGCAATAAAGCCATGAACCGCCATTGCCGCTGACTCTGCCGTGATCAATCCGCGACCTTTGGCGAGCTCTAGCATAAAATTCATAATGGAGCGCACCGTTTCAGTCATTTCAACCACGGTTGCCGCACTGCGAAGATCGGTATCAGGTATCTCTGGCATGTCGGGCTCCATCCCCTCTTCTGCCAGTCGCTGATTTGCACGGCAGTGAGTTTTAAACCCCGTATTCATGCCAAACTGATAAAACTGCTCGTACAGCTGATCACTGGTGTAGTGAAGCTGAGAATGTTTTTCCTGATTCTTTTGAGATCCGGAAAGATCACCCAGAATACCGGTCAGTGCGGATAGCGCCCAATGGTGCGAACGCTCAATAGGGTCATATTGATCCAATTTGTTCACAGGTATCAGGTTCGGGTAATCAGTGATCAGCTGGTAACCCTCGTCAGGCCGATAGTCCCGCTCCGGCAATGCGTACATCCGACCATCAAAGCTTTCAAGAATAATCATTTTTTCTTTTTGATACTCTTCATTGAGCATTAAATCCTGATGACCATACATGATCTCCACGACATCCTGATGCCCGATAGCGCGAAGCTGATCCGCTCTTTCAAGTCGCGCCTTCTGCGCAGCGAACCGAGGATTCGGTGTGAGGCCGTGGGTGGGTGCAAAATAACGCAAGCTGTCGCATGGCTCAAAATAAATAGGCCAGTTTAAATTGACACTGCGCTCAAGGCGCAGATCTTCCATATCTGCAGTCTCACCTTTGAGCCCATTTACTTCGTACCATTTTTTTCGCAGAGCCTGACTATCGAAAAGAGCGATATCCATGCCTTTACTGGCTGGGTATGCAAGATGCCCGTCAGGCTGCGAAACCCCAAGGCGGCGCGCCTCTTCAGAGAGCAATTCGTTGGCAGCCTCACGGTTCATCAGTATGCCCCGATCGAGGGTTGCGCCAAGATACCAGGCGCCACGCAGCAATGGATAAACATGGCTGATAGGACCCCAAGGCTGAACACCACGCAAACGATCAATCTCCTTTTTCATTTCAGAGGGTTCAGGCTGATTCTTCCAGGTTGCATAGGGATCTTCATGTGGGTTGTACCCAAGTAAATAAGGTTGCATTCAAGACTCTCCTGTTTGTTGCTCAGCCTCTGACTGATGCCCGCAGTGTAAGTGGCAAGTATTCAATGTCGCGCTTTTGAACTCTAGCCATAAGCTGAAAACTTGCTTAATTCAATGAGATTCACCTGAATTGCGCGAGAAGTCCTTGGCCAGTCGCCAGACTGGCATAGCTTGCTTTTCGGACGACTCTTGCGCAGGAGCATCAGGACTGCGATTAACTGCCAAGCAGTGACGAGGCGGTCTGGGAGACGTTTTCTGCGCCCCGCTGAATTTCATCCATGATGCGCGAGACCTGTTCAATCTTCATGCGACCATCATCCGAGGTGAAGCGGGCGGTCTCAATGGTTTTGGTGACTTCATCAAGCATCTGGCGATTACGGGCAACTACATCAGCAATTTCAGAAGTGGAGCTTGAGGTGCGACCGGCAAGCTGGCGCACTTCATCTGCCACCACTGCAAAGCCACGCCCCTGATCACCAGCCCTGGCAGCCTCAATGGCAGCATTCAGTGCCAGCAGGTTGGTTTGCTTTACAACACGGGTGACCGTGCCAGCGGTATTGCGAACCGGAAAATAGGTGGTTTCAATCCAGATGCTTTCCCCGCGCGCATTGATCCGCTCAAACTGACCGCTGTGTGAATCACCGGAAGACAATTTGCGCCAGAAGGATGAGTAGGCGCTAGACTGCTGGTATTCCTTGGTGCAGAACATGCGATGATGCTGACCCTTGATCTGCTCAAGGGTGTATCCCATCGCATCCAGAAAAAGACCGTTGGCCGTGATAACGGTGCCATCGGGTCTGAATTCGATCACCGCATTGTGACTGCGTATGGCATCAATCAGGTGATGGGCTTCTGCCAATTCACCCTGGGCAGCTTCCAAGGCTTGGGTCAGCGCCCTGGCTTTAAATAATGGCATTTGATGGACTCCGGAGAAAGGTTGCAAACTATTGAGATTTTGATAGTAACAACCAGAAAGCCCGATGTGATTGCAAAGATTGCCAGCAAATGAATGTTAGACAATGTTAATATAGTTAAAGACGAACAACCGTTGTACGCTCTTCATCAAGCAGCCAAATAGATTGTCCTCTGCTTTCCTCTTTCATGGTTTTGGCTATACCGGCAATCCGCAATTCAACACCTGGATGAATCAATCCATTCACTGTGATTCGGGTTCGCCTTAGCCGTTCAATCTTTGCCATAAGGCGCGCATGCAGCATGCCTAAGCGATCACGTTGCTCTTGTATGACCTTCCTCTTTTCAAGAAGTAAGACTTTCTTTTGCTTCATGGCATCCAGGCCACCCCCGCGCTTAATGGCTCTGCCTAATTCGATCAGCCGATAATGCTGCTGATCAAGCTGCTCCATACCCTTCATCAACTCAGCCTCCTTTGCCTGCCAGTGCTTGGTGCACCCCACATCCAGAACCGTTGGGTGGTAAGTCGGGGCTCCCGCTGTCTTAATCTCAATTCCGTTTACCGCCTTCAGCATGCCGCCGCTAACCAACCCCTTGCCCTGCACACTGATACGATCACCGGCTTCCAAATCTGAATGATGGACGCTGCTGCCAATCGTGATGTTTCCACCGGCTTTTATCGCTGCTTCGTGAGCATATTTAACCCGAATATCACCCTTGGCGTGTACATGGCTACGTTCACTGGCATCCTTAGCTGTCACCTTGCCAATGACACCACCGTAAATCTCAATATGTCCACCGGCCTGAATGACAGCCTGATCCACAAGTCCGCCTATTTTTACATCACCGGACACCATGATCTTCATGCCCGGCTGAACATCACCGGTAACCAGAAGACTGCCATCAAAACGGATATGCCCAGTTTTGATGTTTACCTCCTTGAGTTTAAGGATCGGCTCAACCCTAACACCGGTTGGCGGCAATACCGGCAGCCCACTGATCGCAGCCAGCCATAAGCCTGGGTTACCGGCATCTTCAATCACGCTCGAGTGGGCTTTAATCTTGTAAGGCTTGCCTGGCATCGGCTTGACCCGGTCACCCGCAACGGTCTGTCCAGCTTCACCCGGGGTTTCAGGGTGCAGTCGCAGCAGCGGCTGTCCTGCTTCGATGAATGGAAAGTCCCCCATCTCACGAAAATCCACAGCTTCCAGTGACTCGGATAGAGACTCGGAAAGCTCAAATCGACGATCGGAAAAGTCTTCAGTCAACGGCTCGATCCAGCCATCTGTACCGTGCTTAACTGGGCGGCCATACGCAATAACCGCACAGTACACGTCTTCCGTATTGCGCAGGCGCTCCATCAGATCTGAGCTGATGATTTCATCCACAACATCTGACTGGATGCCACGAATCACTTTTGAGCCACGCAGGGCGTTATTCACCTGAAGACGGTCTAAAGCCTCACCGCGCCCTATCGGGCCCATGACCACAACACCGGCCAGCATTTGATTAGGACTCTTGTGAATGATCAGTGACGCATTTTTTGACT
>NZ_JACUUA010000385.1 GCF_014859565.1 Marinospirillum sp.
GTTGAAGTGGCACCTGGCTTTTGTGAAACCCGCTTGCTGGTGCGTAAGGATCATAACCAGCAGGATGGTTTTGTTCATGCTGGGGTGCAGTGTTCAGTGGCGGATCATACTGCCGGGGCGGCCGCAGCCACTTTGATTCCGGCAGGTTCGATGGTGCTGACTGCGGATTTTAAAATCAGCTTGCTGCGCCCGGTGTATGGCAAGGAGCTGAACTGTGTGGCGCGGGTGATTAAACCAGGGCGAGGATTGATTGTGGTGGAGTCAGATCTGTTTACTGATCAAAAACGAGAACGTTTATTAGCGCGCGCCTGTGTTACTCTAGCGGTGGTTCGTAAGCCAGAATAAGTCTTTTATTAACAAAATATTATACTTTTAAAGTGGTGTCAGTTTTATATATAATAAAACTATGTGCTCCCTGAGGAATTTGCTGATGCCGCTGTATCGGATATTGCTGTTCCTGCTCTTACTGGTTGTGACGGGAACAACCAGTGCTGCTTTGTCCATTACGGACGAGGTGAGTCGCCCGGTAGGGCGGGCTGTGGTTTATCATCTGGATCTACAGCAACAGCTGAATGCACAACAGGCTTATCAACTTTGGCAGCAAGGCAGGTTTGTTGCTGCTGAACAGTCTACCCTCACTTTTGGTATAGGTGGCTCCTCGGTCTGGATGCTGCTGGAGCTGGATAACCCCACCGGTCTGACTCAATTTCGCCATCTTTTATTGGATGCTTCATGGATTGATGAGGTGCACTACCATGTGTTCCGTGATGGGGTGGAGGTGGATCGCTGGATCACTGGTGACAACTATCCCTTTACTGGTCGTAATCGTTTACAGACGGGTTTTGTCAAATCACTGGAGCTGCGTCCTGGTCTTAGTCAGGTGCTGATCTTTGCAGCTACACCCGATGCTATGGTGGTGCCCCTGCGGCTGATGGATGATGCCGAACTGATGGAGTTTTCTCTGCGCAGGGTGTTCACCTACGGTTTGGGTTACGGTTTTTTGCTGGCGCTGATTTTGTACAATACCGCGATTTATTTTGGTATCCGGGATCGGCGGCATTTGCTGTATGCGCTTTATCTGAGTATTTTCACCCTTACCAACTTTTCATACACCGGACATGGTTTTGCCTGGCTGTGGCCGGATGCTGTGGAGTGGCAACGCTGGGCGCAGCCCTTGTTGATGATTGGGTTTGGTTGTGCCGGGTTGCTGTTTGCCACGGTGTTTCTGGATATTCGCCGTCATTGGTGGCTGGCGTACCGGTTAAGCCGGGGCAGTATGGTGTTGGTGCTGTTGTTGTATTTCCTGAGTCTGATGTTGCAGAATCAGTCACTGGCGCTGTTGGTGGCTTTTGTATTTATGGTGGTTTTTACCCTGTTGATGCTGATGATGGGTGTTTATCAGGTTCGTCAGGGCAGTATCAGTGCTCGTTTTTATCTGGCTGCAGTCAGTTTTGGCACGTTGGGTACACTTTTAACAACCCTCTCCACCTGGGGTGCTGTACCTAGTAACGAGTGGCTTTTTCGAGCTGCGGAGCTGGGTATGTTAGTGGAGGCTACACTGCTGGCGCTGGCCTTGGCTTCACGTATTCGTCGTGCTCAGCAGAAACAGTATCAGGCTGAACTGGAAGCCAATACGGACTCTTTGACACAGTTAAATAACCGCAGGGCACTGTATCAGCGGGCGGAGGTGTTCTGGGGTTTATCCCACCGTCGTCAGTTACCGCTGAGTGTGGTGGTGTTGGATATTGATCACTTCAAGAACTTTAATGACACCTACGGTCATGCTTTTGGTGATGAAGTATTAAAAAAACTGGCGCAGTGTATTCGCGAAAATATCCGTGAGCAGGATCTTGCTGCGCGCTGGGGTGGTGAGGAATTTATCCTTTTAATGCCCAACACCACAGTGGATCAGGCGGTTAATTTTGCTGAGCGATTGTTGCAGGTGTTGAGAAAAACCCTGATGGAATACGAGGGAGCACAGGTGCGAATCACCGCCAGCTTTGGTGTGGCTCAGGTTAATCAGCAGGATAACAATCTGGATGATCTTATTCAGCGGGCAGATCAGGCACTGTATCGAGCCAAAAACGAAGGCCGCAACCGGGTATGCAGTTACGACCTTTCAGTTTTGACGGAATAAAACAGGCTTTTTTTGATTAATACAAAGCCTGACTTTCTTCCACCACT
>NZ_JACUUA010000386.1 GCF_014859565.1 Marinospirillum sp.
AGAAGGCTTTACGGATCGTCTGGATCAAGCAGGTATTCCGCTGTGCAAAGGGCACGTTATGGCACGCTGGCCACTCTGGCGTAAGCGCTTGTCGGAGTGGGTTGAGCAAATGCGCCTGTGGACAGCAGGTCGTGTGGTCAAAAAGGTGCAGCTCTCCAATATCCTGCTGGATTTTAACCCCGTATATGGTGATGCCGCTCTGGCGCAGGCTTTTCGTGCCGAGCTGGCGGTTCTTTTACCCACTGCACATGGGTTTTTACATGAAATGGGTGAGTTGCTCGATGAAATCCCTGTTGGTCTGGATGCCTTTGATCGCCTGACCAGTGATGGGCAAGAGGCACCCCATGCCCATGCGCTGAATCTCAAGCGTCAGGGGTTGTTACCCTTGCAGTCAGCAACAAGACTTTTTTGCCTGTTGCAGGGTGTGATGGAGGTTTCCACCCGAGACAGATTGATGGCATTGGTGACACAGCAGCAGTTGCAGGCGTCAGAAGCGCTGGATTTGATAGAGGCATTGGATTCACTGCAGTCCCTGTTGTTGCAGGCGCAGTTAGCCAGCCTGGGGGCAGGGCGTCAGGCTGATGGTTGGCTGGATCTTCAGCAGCTGAGTGCAAGGCAAAAACAGCTGCTGAAGATGGACTTGAAGCTGATCAGAAGTTTTGTGCGCAAGGTTCGCAAGGAGTTGCCTGCTATCTGATCAAACTGAGTTGATGTCAGTGCCGATGTTGGTGTTGTTGCATCATCTGCATATTGCGAACGGGCACATCCAGCTCAATGATGCTGCCATCATCCAGTGACAGACTAATCTGTACGCGATCATCCACTTTTAATGGTTGTTTAAGGCCAATCAGCATCAGGTGTAAGCCACCGGGCTTGAGTTCAGCCATGCCACCGGCTGGCAGCGTGATATGCTCAACCTGTCGCATCTGCATCACACCATCAACAGCCGTGTGGGTATGCAGCTCTACAACCCTGGATGCAGGGCTATTGGCGGCCACCAGCTGGCGATCTTGTGAACCCTTGTTATGTAGCTGCATAAAGGCAGCGGTAACCTCGGAGATGGCAGGTACAGCACGCACATAAGCGTCCTTGGCCTGAATGTCCATGGCTTGTATTGGCAGGCTGAAGCTGAGCAGCAGCAGGGAAGCAAGGAAAAAACGTTTCATGTAAGACTCCACTTCAAAGATTGTTTTCAAGGGCGTTGACCAGTGTCTGGGTCAGTTGATTGCCGCTGAGAGTATGGGAGAGGGTGGCGAGCAGTTCACCACGATGATTAACAAGATAAAAGTCCGAGGTGTGATCCACTGCGTAACCCATGGCTGAATCCACGTCAACATAACGATAAAAAGCACCATAGGCCTGACTAAGGCTTCGCAGTGTCTCTTCTTCACCGGTCAGCCCCAGAATACCGGCCTCAAAAAAATCAACATAAGCCGCCAGCCTTTCCGGGGTGTCCCCTGAGGTTTGTCACTGAGTGCCGGGTTCTGGTTTTGTTGTGCTTTTTCCACGCCGCCTTGAATCTGGAAAAAGGCCAGCAGCACCAGCAACAATGCACCGGCATACAGAAGTGTGCGATTCACTTTCATCAAAAGTCTCTTGTGTTGTTTTCGGGGATAGGGTCAGCAGTTATCCGACAACAACAGGAGGTGCTCGGGAGGGGGGGCGTAATAATGGATTGTAAGTGGTCGCCGGAACAATGATGGAAGGTGATGTCAGTGTGTCGGCAGCAAGATCAGCCAGGAAGACCAGTGGGCGGGTTTCCGGTAAAGCCGGGGTGACGCTGCAAGCCGGACAGTGCCCGCTAGGTTGCAGGGACTCCTGACGTTCTCCCTCAGCATTGATCAGCAGAGGTTGAAAGCCACTTTGCCAGGAGCAGATCTGGATGTAACCACTGGGGTGAACAACCAGTGCTGGAATACTGAAGGGCGTGAGCACTCGCTGAGTTATAGCCAGCAAAGCCAGCAACAACAATAGGGTGTTCAGTAGTGGACGCTTGATCAGCATGGCCTGACCTTCAGAAAAGTAACGGATCGAGCTTAGCAGTAAATACCCTCTGCTGCCATAGGGCAGCAGAGGGTGGGTGGATCAGACCTTGAACTGTCCGGCAGTTGCTCTAAGGTCATGAGCCAGACGGGCAATTTCATGGCTGCTGGTGGCGGTTTGTTCGGAG
>NZ_JACUUA010000387.1 GCF_014859565.1 Marinospirillum sp.
TTTCAGAAAAGCCTTCAGAAATCATGGGTTGGTTAACCATTGTTGATGAATCATTATGTTAACAAAATTCTTTCGGTTGAGCCGCCTGCACTTGGGTTCTGATTTTTACAGAAGTTTGATAAAAGTTATTTGCCTGAGATGATAATAAAATCTACACTCGGAAAAATTTTGGACAAGCCGATTCAATTAAAAGTCTGCCGTGCTCATGATGTGCTACGGGTGATGAGGGTGGGGAGATGGATTCTCGGTTTCTGCAGGATAAATCACAGAAAAGTGCGCAAACACTCAGGTTAAGACGTTCATTAATGGCTACCGGTGCTGGTTTTGCCAGTGGTTTGGTGATGCTGGTGGCCTGGAATCTGGGTTATGTGCTCTGGAGTGATGTACAGCTGCTGGCTTATCTTCTGATTGCCTTTTTGGGTTATCTGCTTTTCCCCTGGTTGATCCATTCATCCCGCAATTTAGCCTACAGTGACCCCAGTCTGACATTTATACAGATTGGCTGGCACCTGCTGGTTGGCATTTATGCCATGTATGCCGCACCAGAGATTCGCAGTCTGCTGGTGATCAATCTGTTGTTAATCATGTTATTTGCCGTGTTTCGCTTGCAGCCGCGCCAGCTACCTCTGGTCGCGTTGGTGCTGCTGGCTTCTTATGCTGTGTCTGTAATGGGGCAGGTATTGTGGAGTCCGGTGGATGTACATTGGCCACAAGAGTCATTAATAGCTTTGGTGTTTTCGCTGGCGGTGGTGGGTATCAGCCTGCTGGGAGCTGAAATTGCCAGCTTAAGATTGGCCTTGAAACGGCGTAATGCCCATCTTGCTGATGCCATGGTAAAAATTGAAGAACTGGCGGTAACAGATGAACTGACCGGACTCTACAACCGCCGTCACCTGATGCGAATTCTCCGGCGTCAGAAGGGTTTGAGTGATCGTGGTGGTTATCAGTTTGCCATAGGTTTTGTGGATCTGGATTATTTTAAACAGGTGAATGATACCTACGGGCATGATGTTGGTGACCAGATGCTGGTCGCAGTGGCGCAGGAGATTAAACGCAGTTTGCGCGATGTGGACTATGTGGCGCGAATTGGGGGTGAAGAGTTTGTAATGGTGTTATCACAAACAGACTACCAGGAAGCCTTGCGCATAGCTGAGCGGTTAAGAGCTGATATTGAGCAGTTGCTGGTGGATATAGGCGAAGATCACCCAACTTTGACCCTGACAACCTCTGTTGGTATCGCCGCTTACCATAGTCCAGAGCCAATCACTGACCTGATGAAGCGAGCGGATATGGCACTTTATACCGCCAAGGGTTGTGGCCGCAATTGTATTGTGGGAGAGCAGGAGTTGCCAGATTCGATATCAATGCCTGAATCTGAGTCATTAACTCTGGAGGGAGTTGAATCCAGTCCGGGTTGATCGGAGTTCTATCATGAAAATCCTGCTTCACGCTGACCACGTATGGCGAGTATAAAAACCGTTTTTATCTCAACATGATAACGATACAGCACCACATACCCTCTGGAGTCAGATCCAATCACCAGTTCCCGTTTATCCTTGCTGGTCGGCCGACCAATTAAAGGGCTGGTTTGCAGCAAATCAATAGCGGTCAAAATCTCTTTTATGCGAGCCTCAGGCTCAGGAACCAGATGCCGCTCAAGATGCTCAAGAATACGTTCAAAATCCTCCAGCACTTCTGGTGCCAGCTGAATACGAATGGTCATTCCTTACCTCGCCCATGAGCCTTGGGCTGTACTGCAGTTTGGCCGGTGGCGCGTGCCTGCAGATAATCTCGAACCTCAACCCAGTCCAGAGTATTTCCGGTTTCCAGAATACGGGCATAACGCTCCTCAGCAAGAGCATCAAAACTTGCTTTGTGCTCAGCCTGTTCGGTTTTTTCGGCCACTGCCTCCAGCATAAAGTGGTGTGGTGTGACGCCGTTGCGTTTTGCAGCTTCAGCAATTCTGGCTTTCAAATTATCGGGTAAACGCAGGGTTGTTGTGCTCATGCAGTTCATCTCCTGATTTTTATAAATGCAAAGTAGCACAAATGTAGCACGCCAACAAAGCAGGCATGCAAGTTCATGGATTTAGGTTGATGTACAAGGAGGGGGAGGGTTTTAACGCCGTTGTGTAAAAAAGTCTTCCAGCAGGTTTTTACTCT
>NZ_JACUUA010000089.1 GCF_014859565.1 Marinospirillum sp.
TGCTGGGTATTTATCTGGCACTGCGCTCTCCCTTGCTGGAAACCCATATCTGGCCACGCCTGCAGCCGCTGATTGCTGAACAGACAGGTTTTAACGTTCAGCTGCAGCGCTTGAGAGTTGATCTACTGCGCTCTATCCAGCTAGAAGGCATCAGTGTTTCGCAGCAGAACACCGATTGTAGTGATTTCAACCTGACACTGGCACAAGTGCAGCTGGATTTTAAACTCCTGCCACTGCTGCAAAAACACCTTCATATCAACCAGCTGCTTGTTAAAGATCTGGAGATGAACGGTTGTTTGATGCTGGATCTGGATCAACAGGCAACCACTGACCCAGCAGACTCTCCACCCACCGATTTACAACAACCTCTGGCTCAATTGACCCAACTGCTGGAAGATCCGCCCCTGAGTTTGGATATCCACAATTTGCAGCTGGATAACATCCTGATTGACCTTGAGATACGCGAACGCCAGCAACAACTGCTTGCCCATTGGACGGGTGAGGTCAATCTGAGTGCTGAGTCTTATTGGAACGATAACGGTATAAAAGCACAAATCACCTCAAAGGTGGATTCAGCTCAACCCCTGCAACTACAACTTGTTCAGCAGGATCAGTTACAACTGGCAGCTTTAATCCAGTTACAGCTGGGTATTGATCTGGTTCTGCAACGGGATAACCATCACTGGCAGCTGGATCTGCAGCCCTTGCAACTGGATCTTGATCTGCAACAAGTACAGCTGGATCTGCAACAACCCGGCCAGTCCTTGCAGCTGCACTGGCCGGATTACCAATTAAGGCTTCTGGGTGGCATGCATACCAGGCTGCCGGCTACTGACGCTACAAGCTGGCCGCTGCAACTGCACTGGCAAATACACAGCCAGCTACCCACTGCCGGATTGGTGTTTAATGCCGATGACCTGCAACTGGATACCCAGCTGCAACATCAGTTAAACACCACCCTCTCCGGTGAAATTAACCTGCTGGATCTTCTGCTGGATCAACTATTGCTGGACGTGGCGTTATTACAGCGTCTGGATGAAGTGCAACTGCAACTGGCTGATGAGCAGTATCAAATTGGACAAACAGAGCTTCAACTGAATGCCCTCAGTCAGCCACTCAGTAAAGAAGGCACCCTGGATGCCGATCTCCAACTGACGGTTAAACAGCTACAAAGTCAGCTGAGCGACCAGCCGCTGGATATTAAACAACAGTTACAACTCCAGCTGCAGCAGGATCTTTCCAGCGCCCAACTGCTGGCTCAACTGCAGCTGAATCAACTGGATCTGCTGGATTTAAAACTACAGCTGGAAAACCTGCCACAACAGCTCAGCCTGATGCCTCAACTACAGCTCAATTTGCCGACAAAACTGGCAGGGATTTTTCCTGCAGCAGAACCTTTATTACAACTGGGTGATCTCAAACTGGATCTGGAAGGACAGACAAGAGTTCAACATCAACAAAATCTGATTGAAGCCCTTGCCAGCAATGAGCTGGTTGCACAACTCAGCAACCAGTATCAGCTGCAAATCAGCCAGTTGCCCGGTACAGCAGTGGATCAAGGACTAGTATTGCAGCACCCCTTGGATATCAACCTGCAACTACACAGCCCCTACCCGGCTATCCAGCCAGATATCAAACTGAGTGTGCAAAGTGGTGGTGTGCAATACCCGCCCTTGTTGCAACCTCTGCCATTTAACCTGCAACTGGCAACATTACTGAATGGGGCACTGACACAGCTGACCACCGATCTTCAGCTAGCGTTGAACAACCAGCCTTTGATTGACTGGCAACTGACCCTGGATGATCAGCCCCAGAAATTATCACTGGATAGTCGCCTGAATCTTAACCTGAATCCGGAGTTAAAAGATTACCTTGCTGAACTGGCACCACTTGATCCGCTGGGCAGGTTACAACTGAACAAACACCTTGAGCTGACCCTGTTACACCCAGCAACCAGCGTGCAAACACTGGATTTTACTCAGCAGCCAGATATACAGGCTGAATGGATCCTGAATACCACTGGCAAGGGTATACCTGCTTTCAAGGTTGAAGACACTGACTCAGTCAGTATCAATCTTGATGCTTTGATTTTCCCCCTGCACCTGAGCGGCCAGGCTCGTTTGCTGGATAATGGCACTAACCTTGCTCTGCAGAACCTGTGGTTAAAATCCGGGAATGGTTGGCTGGAGCAGCAACTTCACGGACAACTGGCTTTGGATGGACAAACAGCTCAGATCAGTGGCAATACTCGGATCACACCAAACAAAGACCTGTTGGATGGACTGGATATAGCCACCAGTGGCCATCTGCAGCTGCCTTGGCGTATCACCTTGGTGGATGGTGAAATTTTCTCCTTGAACGCCACTGCAGACTTTCATGATCTATCTTTACAACTGTATGATTTTTCAGTGGAAGGACTGAATGGACAGATAAAACTGGATCAGGAATTATTACTGACCCCGGATGGTGATATTGCCTTCCGTTACCTGCTGACTCCAGAAGCCTTCCAGCGTGTTGACTTTAACCGTATGGAACCCTATCTGGGTGAATCCCGTGACATCAGCTTTAAACAATTAAAAATTGGTGAGCTATCCATCGGGCCACTTCATGCCACCCTGCCCATCCAGCAGAATCTGTTCAGACTGCAACAATTTAATCTGGGATTATTTGATGGTGACATGACCGGACAATTTTATCTGGATGCCACACCGGGAGCCTGGCGTATCGGGCTGCTCAGTCGCATCACACGCCTGGATTTACGCCAACTGCTGCCTGTTACACGAGTCGGTGGTTATGCCCCGGTCAGTGCCCGCACAGCCATCGAGTTTGATTTGAACCAACGGCTGCTGGAAGGGCGTATTGATATTACCGACATCAATCGTACCCAACTGTTGCAGCTCCTGGATATCATCGACCCGGATCATCTTGACCCCCAGATGAATACCGTACGCTCCGCACTGCGACTGGCCCATCCTCGCTGGATCAGTGCGGAAATGGAGTACGGACGGATGCATCTGACCTTTGGTCTGTCACTTTTTGCTGAACCCCTGCGAGTACGTGGACTCCCTCTCAGTCAGATTATTGAACGTTTCGGAGAAGAAACGCTGATCCTGACAGATCAACTACCACTGGAGAAATAAACATGCTTTTACGTTTACTGATAACTGGAGTACTTCTGGGTAACCTAACCGGTTGTGGTGGTTGGTTAAGCTCTATGGTGCCGGATGTTTATCTGGTTGATCGTCAGACTGTTATGGAGGCCGATGCAGCAGGTGAATGGCCGCAGTTGGAACAGCGCCTGCGCCAGCAATTGCATAATGGCCCTCTGCCTTATGCTGGGCTGGATGAAAACCTTGATCAGCAGCCCGGTTTTCAGGTTCTCAATGCTGAATACCCGCTATCTTCCAGTCAACGCTAAACCCAGGAAATCACCATGCCCAGGATAAAAATAACCCTAGGACTGCTATTGGGTGCCAGCCTGTTACCGGGTAGCCCGCTACAAGCCAATCCAACCGATTGGCGCAACAACAGGGTATTACCGCTGGAAAGAGTCACTGTAGGCCCATCAGACAATTATCAGGCTCGAATGAATACAGCTACGAGGCAGCTGGTTTATACCCGTAGCCAGAACCTTATCTCAGCCATCTGGTTGCAACAGCTGGATATTGGCACAGGACGACCCCTGCTTCCTGCTGATCACGACAGCAAAGATCCAGCCATCTCACCTGATGGTCAACAGCTGGCGATGACCCTGTTCCGCTTTGATGCCCCCGGTGACATTTGTATTCAGCCACTGCCAGAAGGCACCTTAAGCTGCCTGCAACAACCCGGAAGCAGGGAATGGTCACCCTTCTGGATCAACAATCAGCAACTGGGTTACCTGCAAACCCATCCTTTGACTCGTCAGACTGAATTAAAAATCCATCACATCAGCAGCAAGCAGGACACCAGTCTGCTGCAAGGTAATATTTCGGCACCCGCAGCCAGCAGTGATGGCCAGTGGCTGGTTTATCATCGTCGTGACACTGCGGCAACAACCGGCTTGTACCTCTACAACCTGCATCAACAACAGGAGCTGGGTCCACTGCAGTTCGATCTACCCGGCATCAGCAGCCATGCCCGTATCGACAGCCAGACGGGTATGCTTTATTTCAGTCATTACATGAATGACACCAGCGCAGACCAGCAGATTGATGCAGAAGACCACAGCGTTATATTCCGCCTGCCACTGCAGCAGGCACTGGACTTGAACAAGACCTCACTGCCTGAACAGCTCACCTCACTTGAACACAACTGCAACTTCCCGGAGCTGACCTCTGAGCACCTTTATGTCACCTGTGCCTATGAAGGTTCACTGGATACCTACCGATTACCACTCAGCGGCCAGATTCCCAGCCATTGGCAAGCAGCAGAACTGAGTCAGGCACAGCAACATGCCAGCAGTTATCAACAGCGGCTGCTGTTGCTGAATGCGTTGCGTCTCCGCACTGAAGATAACGGTATAACTATCCTGGAGCGCCAGCTAAGCAACCATTTGTCTTTAAAAGAATTCACCGCTGCTCAATATTATGTCAATCATCTGCAGCAGGCTTACCGCAACAATCAACCAGAACTGACCGATTTTTATCTTAATCTTGACCAGCTGCTACAGCTCCTGTCACTGCATCAGCAGCAACCTCCAGGTATCCTGACGGTAGATTTCCGTCAAACCCTCGAAACCAAACAGCAGCAGCTGCAGCCCTCACCAAACCAGGGTAGTGCTCCTCTCTTTGCAGCCTGGTTTCAATACCTGCTGGGTAACCATCAGCAAGCCCGGCAGCTGCTGCCCCATCTGCAAACGGCACAACACCCGTTACAGGCCGCCTTATTGCTGGATCTTTCACTACAGCTGCACAAAGACCAGCCACAAGCCTTACGCCAGCTACTGTTACAAGCCAGCCAGTCGGAGCAATTAAATGCTGACGGACGGCTTTTTTATGCCTTCAATTGGCTGAAACACTTAACATCTGCGTTAACGCCTGCTGAACAGGAACCGATAATCCAAGCTGCACTGCAGAACACCACCGATCCAAGGGTCAACCGATTATTCCGTAATGAACTGGATTTGTTGGCTCTGGCTAAAACTCGTGATGTGGCAGAAGAACGTCAGATCTATCAACGCCTGAGCCAGGCATTAAAAGTTTCACCGGAGGATATTTTATGGCGACGTTTTGCTCATATTCGTGCCATTCAGGTAATGGGGCTGGCGGAGAAGTACGACTTCATGGAGCTGATGTCACGCCACTGGCTGACAGCAACACGCCTGACTGAACCGGGATTTGCAGCAACAGCAGAACAGTACGGCGCCATCAACCTTGCCCGGGGTTATGGCAGCCTGCAACAGGCGCAGTACAACACCGCGCTGAATACTTTTTACACCGTCACTCGCCAGACCTCTGACCCGGAGGCACTCTATCAACTGCTGCTGATTGGTTTACAGCTGGATTCCAGCCTGACAGAGCGAATGCAGCGCCTGCTGGAGCAACTGGAAGCAGAACAGCTGCTGGGTGCCAATCGTCACTATGTTGCAGCCCTACGGACAATACTGGAGCACCCTCAGCCAGATGACAAACAACTGCAACAAGCCGCTGAACAACTACAACAACATCAAGCACCGGGCATCAACCGAGGTGCTGCTGATCTGTTAACCGGCAGTATTCATCACCGCCGCTTGCGGCTATCCAGCAAGGGTTACAGCCATGACCAACAGCTTTATCAGTTAGCCCACTACCACTACATGCGGGGGCTGGATCTTGCTTACAGCAATCCACGAACCCAGGCAGCGCTGCTGGAGAACCTGGGGCAATTGCATTTCACCGTACGGAATTACGGCCTGGCTGCTGATTTTTTTGCCCAGCGCCTGCAGTTTCCTTTTTTACAACCAGAGGATGAAATCTGGCTCCGCTGGCGTTATGCCCGGGCGCTTTATTACAGTAACCGCATGGCAACTGCAGCGGATCAAGCCATGCTTGCCCAACAGCTAGGTGAGCGCCTGAAAACTCCTCAACAACCGGCGTTGCTCGAAAGATCTGCTTTTTATGCCCTGCAGGCCGGACGTTATGAACAGTCCATCCAGGCCTATCAACAACTGTTACAGCAGCAAACTCTGGAACCCGTTAATCAAACCCGTGCTCGATTCAGCTTGGCTTATGCCCTGCTCAAACAAGGACAGCAACAGGCTGCCAAACAGCTCTACCAGCAAGTTTTGCAGGATCTACCCGACCTTGGTGCTGGATCAACCACAGCAGACCGCCTACTGGCATTTCAGCCGCGCAGACTGGAACTGCAAAGTTACGGTTTTCTTGCCCAACTGGCTGAGCAACCGGAGGAACGGCTGAAGTGGCAACAACAACGCCTTGCGCTGTTGCAACAAATGAAATCAGACGATTTGCGTTACGGCTTTGATGAACAAGGGCGTTTATCCCAGCTGATCCAAACCCGCCTGCAACTGGCAGTAACTCAGGAAGAGCTGCAACAGCAGCCTGATATGGTAATCAACCTACAGCAGACTCTGAATGTTCTGCTGGAATGGCAAAACAACGGCAGCAGCCTTGCCAGCCAACCGGTACTACAAAGCCTTTATAACTATCTGCAACTCGCTGCGGACTACCCACAGGCATTCAGTGAAGAACCCAAAACACTAAAACCTCTGCTACAGGCAGTACAAAGCGAGCTAACTGTTGAACCCTTCACTCCGCCAACCAATCAGGCACAACAGCTGAAACTGCAGCTGCTGCTGGAGCATTATCATTTCCGCAGAGGGGAGCAGGACATCACTGAGTTAAAACAAAAGCTACAGACACTGCAGAGTGATGAACGCTGGACAGGTTTAGTGGATTCAAGGCCGGATTTGTATTTGGAGCTGGAAGAACTGGCTGCGGGTATTCTGTCCCGCAGTGTGAATTAGTCTTGTAAAAAAAAGAGAGGAGTTAACCCAGCACCCAACCGGAGCTGATCAGGGTTTCGTGATGTTCGTAATATTTGGGCGGTTCAAGATCACACTTATTCAGCAGAATTAATCCTTCCTGAATATCAGACAACTCCAGATAACCTTCACTGCCATTAATGTGCCGCAGGTGAATACGCTGACCCTGCTGTACAGGAAACAACTGATTCTCAAAAGCGGTGCGGGTGGCGTTCACTTCTTCATAACTCCAGCCTGTTGCGGCAAGGCTAAAGGTGAATACGGGTTGATGTAAACTACTCATCGGAATACTCCTTTTGTTTTTGTTCTGGAGTTTTTATAGGCCGTTCCTGGCTCTGAGTCCCGCTGCAGCGCAACAACCAGCGGGTTTAATGAGCGGGTGTTTGACTCAGATCAAATATCGGCCAGTTTTTTTTCAGCCAACTGACTCAGCAATTTTGCATCCAGCAGGTTCAGCAGTTGCTGTTGATACCATGCCAAGGCTCTAAGCGGAGAAAACTCCAGGCGGGTCGCCAATATCGGTGGTAAAGGATGGATATTCTCAATCTGTAGCTCAACCAGATCCATCTCTCCTGTCAGTCCCAGTAACCAGTCCCGATCCACACCTTGCAACTTCAGCCACTGGTCTGGCTGGCAAGCGGACTGACCCAACAGCACAGAAAAATCCATCACTTGGCTGCCCTGTGGCAGCGACTGGATACGTCCACGTCCGCGCACAGCACTGGATTCAATACCATAAAGCTGTCCAGCCCAGGTGAAGATCACCACGGGTAACAGACGACTCATCCCTGCCCTCTTTGCCAGGCAGTAAACAATTTATCCAGATCCAGCACCGCCACAGCCAGACCACGGAACTCCAGCAATCCGTCAACAAAAGGTCGTAAACTCTCCGGCAGGGTCTCCGGTGTGGCTTGTATCTGGCTTTGAGGTACATCCACCACATCAATCAACTGATCCACTCTCAGACCACTGTGCATACCCGCACCCGCACCCAGCAAAATCGAGGCGGAGGGCGTTTTTTTCACCTCCTGATTGCCAGCAAGGTTCAGCAGGGTGTGTAACCGGATCACTGATTCAATGTCCCCCCGGACATTCATAACCCCCTCCACTGAGGCAGGCATACCCGGAACAAAAAATACCGGCTCATTGCCAGGCAGCACTTCTCGTATCGCAGCACCAACAAAAGCAAAAGAGTGTTCACCCAGCTTAAAAATCACCAGCTTGACGGTCGGTTCTTCGACATCAACGATGTCATCATCTCTGAACTGATGCTGTGCAAGAATGGCATCCAGCTGGCTTTCACTCATGGCTCTGGGTATCCATCACAACCTGGTTACGCCCCTGGCTTTTTGCTTGATACAGGGCTTTATCCGCAGCCATACGCAGTTCTTCACCACTGCGATGACCGGGGTAATAACTGATTCCGGCACTGAAAGTGCACTTAAAGCGCTCTTTTCCGGCAGTAAAAATGATTTTGGAGAAATCCTCACGCAGCTCATTCACCAGTGAACAGGCAACATCCGGTGTCAGGTTTTTTAACAAGAGTGCAAACTCCTCACCACCATAACGCCCCATCACATCGGTGGTACGCAGGCGATGTTTGAGTACACGCGACAAGGCAACAATCACCTGATCTCCTGCCATATGCCCATAGGTGTCGTTAACATCCTTAAACTTATCCAGATCCAGCATCACCATTGCCAGCGTTTCCTGCTGACGAACGGCTGTCGCCAGCGAGCTTTCCAGCAGCTCGGTGGTGGTGGTGTGATTGTATAGGCCGGTCAAACCATCTCGCGCCATCAGACTACGCAGGGTGCGCATCCGCTCAGCACGCAAGGCCACAGCAGCAACAAGTTCTTCCGGGATCACCGGTTTGGTGATAAAACCTTCCACACCCACCTGCATGGCAGAAAACTGCTTCTGACGGTTGGTTTCACTGGACAGATAAACAATCGGTAAACCCACGTATTCCGGTAACTGGCGGATGATGCCTGCCAGCTCAGTACCGGTACAAATCGGCATATACATATCAGCCAGCACCAGATCAGGACTGAAGTTACGCAGGGCTTCGAGTATCAATGCCGGATTGTGTATCTGGTACACCAGCATTCCCGCTTCTTCCAGAATCAGGCTGTGATAAGCCGCCACTTCTGGCTCATCATCCACAATCAGAATGCGATAAGGCTCTTCTTCATACTCACCCATCAACTCATCCAGTGCAGCGGCCAGCTCCAGTGGTTTGGCAGGCTTGGTGAAATAAGCCTTACAACCAGCCTTAACAGCACTCAAACGCGCTTCAAAATCATCTCGACCGGACAACACAATGGCAGGTAAAGCCTGCCCGGTGGCATCTTTAATACTCGCCAGTTCATCGGTTCCAGCAGTACGACCGTGCGGGAAATAAACATCCATTACCACCGCATCGGGGCGCTTTCGCAGTACCGCTTCACGGAAATCGAAGGTTTCAGTGTAGTGCTCCACCTGATAACCAAAACAACGCAGCTGGTAACTCAGGTGATCCACCTGATCCGGTTCGTCGTCACAGATATAGATCAATGGTTGATCACCGGAGGCCTTGAGACGCTCTGTGTGCCCCATTTCAAAGAAAGGAGCCTCCACGGTGTGATCTTTTTCCAGATCTGTGTACACCAGAATCTGCACCTGTGAAGCCAACTGGTGAAACAGATCCTCTAGTGCATGAGGCCAGTTTGATGGAGTGCGATGATCCGGCAAATCAAGCAGCTGCTGGGTGTACTCTTCCGCCACGTCAGCAATATCAGCCAACTCGTTAAAACCAAAGGATTTACCTGTGCCTTTTAAGCTGTGAAAAGCACGATGCAGCTCTACGGCAATCACCCGATTCATCTGTGGATCTGACTTCAGCAGCCTCATTTGCTGTTGAGCTTTTTCCAGACGCGCAGGCAGCTGGCTGATAAAACTCTCTCGCAGCCGGGCTATTTTTTCCTGCAGCGTTGGCTTGTTTACACTCATCAAAGAACGTCTCCAGTGATTACAGGTTATCAGCTGCGGGTGGCCATAACCCTGGCGATTGCATCCGGAAGAGTCTCATCCAAACTGAAATCTTTCATGATGCAAGCATCCAGCCCTGGTTCCATGGCTCTTGCAACATCCGGGTCATCACCGGTCAGCAGAATAAAAGGCAAGGTATTGCCCTGCTTTTTCAGCTCACGGTAAAACTCCACCCCATTCACCAGCGGCATGTTCATGTCACTGACGATCAGCTGAACCCCTGCATGGGCATTCAGTTGCTCCATGGCAGCAACGGCATCTTCAGCCTGGATCACCTCATGACCCTGCTCTTCCAGCACCGCTGCGGTCATTTCACCAGCCAGCACATCATCGTCAACCACCAGTATCTGCATCTTGTACCTCAATATTCTTGTATTTAATCCAGCAGAACCCTTAGGGTATCAACCAGACTGTTCTGATCAAAACTACCTTTAACAATATAAGCATCTGCACCCACCTCAATACCCCGGCGACGATCACTTTCTTTTTCTCGCGAGGTGATGATGATGATTGGACGATGACGGTAACGCTCCTCCTGACGCAGGCGTGCAGTCAGGGTAAAACCATCCATCACCGGCATTTCAACATCGGTCAGTACAGCATCAAAATCTTCAGCCAGCGCTTTATTCAAGCCATCCTGACCATGTTCGGCAAGGGTGACATGATAACCCCTTGCTTCCAGTACATCCCGCTCAATTTCACGGGTATTCAGAGAGTCATCCACCACCAGCACACGCTGGCGTTGTTGATCCTGCTGCTGACCTGTTCGGCCTGTAACCGGGTCTCTTGACTTGCGTGCCATATCCATTAAGCAAGGAGCATGCAGCAAACTGACCAGTTGATTGTGTCCGCTAGTGACCATACCGGATATCAGGTTTTTATCCCGCAGATGTGGTGGCAGCTGCTTGATCACCAGATCTCGCTCATCCAGCAGGTCATCCACCACCAGCGCCAGTTTTTCGTGGTGTACCCGAACCACCAATAGTAACAAATCTTTTCTATTGTTACTCAATGTTAACATATTTTTCGCTTGAGGCAGATCAATCAGCTGATCAAGGTGCATCACCGGCACAAATTCATTACGGATGATGACGGCATTCCGATCAGCAACCTTGATCAGATCCGTCTGAGCTACACTGACCAGCTCCGACACATACTGGGCAGTAAATCCCAGTGGTTGCCCGGCCACCTTCACCAGCAGCACCCGCATCATCGCCAGCGACAAGGGTAAACGCAGCGTAAAACGGGTGCCTTCACCGGCACGGCTGTTCATACTGATCACACCCTGCAGCCCATCCACCACCGAGCGTTTCACCACATCCATACCCACACCACGACCGGAGAGTTCAGTAATCAGGCTGCTGGTGGAAAAACCCGGCAGAAAAATCATGTCCATCACATCCTGATCACTCATCTCATCCAGCTGTTCCTGTGTAACCAGCTGTTTTTTTAATGCTTTTTCGCGGATGGCCTCCAGACTGATACCAGCACCGTCATCACTGACTTCCAGCACCACCCAGCCACCATCCTGTCGTGCGGTCAATTCCAGCCGCCCCTGAGGATTTTTCCCCCTCTGCTGGCGGATTTCTGGCATCTCCACACCATGATCCAGCGCATTACGCAGCAGATGGATTACTGGGTCAGCCAACTGGTCAATCATCTGTCGATCCAGTTCGATTTCACTGCCCTGAATACGACACTCCACCTGTTTATCCATTGAACGAGCCAGATCCCTGACCAGTCGTGCTGCTGGCTCAAAGACAATACCCAGCGGCAACATACGCATTTGTAGTGCCTTGTCGTGCAACTCCTGCATCAGGCTTTCCTGCGACGTGACTGTTTCTTTGATATCACGGGAAAACTGCCGCAGGGCAGCGGGCAGGTCACCAGCCAGTTCCAGGCGGGCATGGCGCTCCAGCTGGCGGGAGCTACTCACCAACTCTCGCAGGCGGGTATGGCTGGAAACCACTTCACCCATCAGTTTGATCAGCTCTTCCAGCTTGCTGAGACGAATACGCACCGTATCCGCAGCTTTTATTGCCGGAGCAGCAGATTGGGGCTGGGCAACAACTGGCGCGGCATCCGGTTCAGAACTGGATTCAGGTGCAGCCACCGGCTCTGATTCAACACCTTGAGCAGCAGCAGTTAATGCCTGGCAGAGTGCCGTATCCGCAGCGGGCAAAACAGCTGCATCCAGATGTTCTGCCAGCTGCTCCACCATGTCTGTCAGGGCATCTACACCCTGATAAAGCAACGCCACCAGCTGAGTATTTGTGCTGACCTTGCCTTCACGTATAGCGCTGAGCAGATCTTCAAGGCTGTGAGCGGTTTCCGTAATCGGCACCAGCTTCAACATCCGTGAAGACCCTTTGAGTGTATGAGCAGAACGGAACAGGCTGTTGATCTGTTCAGCATCTGCTGCACCCTGTTCCAGGTCTGCCAGTCCACTGCTCATCTGGCTGAGGTGATCTCTGGCTTCTTCAATGAATCTCAGTACAAATTTTTTGATATCCAAAGCCATGATTAACCTTCTTTTCCTATAACCTGCTGAGCAGCCTGCTTCAGCTTCAGTAAGTTGCGCTCACTCAGAAACAAGGCATCACCGGGCGGCAGAGATGAAGGAATCCAGATACTGCCATCTCTGGCATGCTGATCCGCTGACAGGATTCTGCGGGCGGCCTGAAAGGCTTTAATGGCTGCTTCGGTATTGCCTTCTGCACGATAAAGATCACCCAGGTAATAGTGTGCTGACCAGCATTCCGGGAAGGTGTAGGTTGCCTTCTTGAACCAGTGACAAGCGTCTTCAGGTTGCTGCTGCCACCGGGCTGCCAGACCTTTCATCAACAAGGCATCCATAGACCAGGGATCAGCCTCCAGAACCTCATCCAGCAGGGTTACAGCCTGCACAAAGTCTTTACGTTGCAGCAAAATCCAGCTTTTAAGCAATTTTGCGGCATTAAGCTCATGACCTGCTGCCAGCAGGCGCTCCAGCTGTATCATGGCGCGGCTGTGTTGATCATCCCGCACCAGTTCCCGTAACTGCTGCAAATCCGGCAGATTCAG
>NZ_JACUUA010000090.1 GCF_014859565.1 Marinospirillum sp.
TTGAGTTTAAGGTAGTAGAGCAACTGCCGGAAGGATCTGCCCTGCAGCAGATCAAAGACAAACACTATGCCGATAAATACCAGGACAAAGGCTTAAACCTTCACCTGATCGGGGTGGAGTTTTCCAGAGAACAGCGCCAGATTGTGGCGTTTGAGATGGACGATTAAGGATCAACATGTCTGACGATTTATTAACCCAGCGTAAGGCTTTTAAAGAGTTGCAGGCCTTGCCAGAATCCATCCCTCATCTTGCTGATCTATTTGCAGATCGCCCAGGACGGGGTGTTGAATATCGAGTTGAAGCCGGTTCTCTGTCGCTGGATTACAGTAAACAGCGAGTGAGTGATCCGGTGTTGGCAGGTTTACAGCAGCTGGCTGATGAAGTGGATTTACCCGGTCGGGTTGCGGCTTTGTTTGCGGGTGAACCAGTGAACATCAGCGAAAACCGTGCTGCTTTGCACAGTGCGTTACGCACGCCTACTCATCGGTTACCCGATCACTTGCAGTGTGTGGAAGAGCAGTTGCAACGCATGACTCTGCTGGTGGATAAAATACAGTTGGGCGTGTGGCGGGGTTTTTCCGGCAAGCGGATCACTGATGTGGTCAATCTGGGGGTCGGTGGCAGTGATCTGGGACCCTTGATGGTGACTCAGGCATTAAAGGAATACACCCTGCCTGCTGCTCGAACTCTGAAAGTACACTTTGCTTCGACCATTGATGGCAGCCAGCTGTTTGATTTGCTGGAGCATTTAAACCCGGAAACCACGCTGTTTACGATTGCCTCCAAGTCCTTCACCACTATAGATACCCTGTCCAACGCCAATACCGTGCGATCCTGGCTGGGCAGTTATTGTCAGGATTCCGAGTTGCTGCATCGTTGTCATTTTATTGGTATGTCGGCCTCACCGGAAAAGATGTCCGCCTGGGGACTGCCGGAGGCCAATCAGTTGTTGTTCTGGGATTGGGTGGGTGGTCGTTTTTCACTCTGGGCAACCATCGGTTTGCCGATTGCCTTGAGCCTTGGTATGCCGGTATTTCGTCAGTTGCTGGCGGGTGCTCATCAGATGGATGAGCATTTCCGTTCTGCGCCACCCTTACAAAATCTGCCGATGATGCTGGCCTTGCTGGGTATCTGGAATGTGAATTGTCTGGATATTCGTGCTCATGCCATTCTGCCTTACGATGGTCGTTTGAAGTATTTTCCGTCTTATCTTGAGCAGCTGGAGATGGAAAGCAACGGTAAGTCAGTGACCCGTCATGGTGAGCCGTTGAATTATGCCACTTGTCCGGTTTTGTGGGGCGAGATCGGTGCCAATGCTCAGCACGCTTTTTATCAGTTATTGCACCAGGGCACTCAGCCGGTGGCTTCGGATTTTATTCTGGCCGCTGCACGTTATGATTCTGCCCGTCATTATGCTCATTATGAAGAACTGGTCGCACAGCATGAGCTGAACATTGCCAACTGCCTGGCTCAATCTCGGGTGCTGGCATTGGGTAATGCTGCAGTGGAGGTAACGGATAACCCTTTCCGCCATTATCCCGGCAATCAGCCTTCTTCCACGCTGCTGCTGGATCAACTGACCCCTGAGTCGCTGGGTGCGTTGATTGCCGCTTATGAACACAAGGTCTTTGCTCAAGCGGTGCTCTGGGGTATTAATCCGTTTGATCAGTGGGGGGTGGAGTTGGGCAAACAGGTTGCTCTGCAGTTGCAACCCTTGCTGGCCAGTTGTGGTGATGCGACTGAAGCACAGCTGGATTCTTCCACCCAATCGCTGGCTCGATCCATTCAGCGCTTGCGTCAGGCTCAGCGAGGTGATGTATGAAGGTCAGAATTGTAGGTGATGATCTGGTCGCCTGGACTCTGGCAGGCGCATTGGCGTCTACCGGATGTAAAGTGAACATGCAGGCTGATGAGCTGCCGTTGCCAGAAAGTGAGGCTGCTGAACCGGATCTGTTACGACTGTTGCAGCGCCAGATGGATGCCGGTCGGCTGAATCTGGCCGCTTCAACACAAGAGGCAGATTTATTACTGCTGGCTGAGCCGGATGTGGCGCTGCCGGAATTAAAAGCACAGATACAGCCCTTTCTGGATGCAGGTGTAAGCCATTTTCGTCAGCAGCTTATTGCCCTGGTGCAGCCGGTTGCCATTGGTACTACAGATCAACTGCAAGACTGGCTGGATCAGTTGGTGAGCCAGTCGGCTGCATCGTCAGCAGTCAGTGTGGTTTACTGGCCGGCATTTATTCAGGCGGGTCGAGCACTGGAAAGCTTTTTGCGTCCGGAGCGTATTTTGCTGGGCAGTCATGATGAGCAGGCTACAGATTTTATCCGGCGTTTGCTGAACCCGTTTAACCGCAGCCGTGATACGCTGTTGGTGATGCCACCTAAAGAGGCTGAACTGACCAAGTTAGCCATCAACGGTATGCTGGCAACACGCGTCAGTTACATGAATGAGCTGGCACAACTGGCCGGTGTACGGGGTATTGATATAGAACAGGTTCGACAAGGCATGGGTACGGATTCTCGTATTGGTTTTCAGTATCTTTATCCCGGCTGTGGTTTTGGTGGGCAGGCTTTTTTGAATACTCTCAGCCAGCTGAATCAGGAGTTGGATAGCCAGCATTCTTCCGGTTTGTTGCACAGTGTTTGTGCCATTAACGAGCAGCAGAAAGACCTGTTGTTTCAGAAGCTGTGGCGCTTTTATCGTGCTGATTTATCCGGTAAAACCTTTGCAATCTGGGGTGTGGCCTTTAAGCCCAATACTGCCGCGATTGATGGCAGCCCTGCGTTAAAACTGATTGAATCCCTGTTGGCTCATGGTGCACGGGTTTGTGTATATGACCCGATGGCCTTGCCTGCCTTAAAAAAACACCTGCCGGATGCGGCACTGGTTTATGCTGAGTCTGCCGAACAGGCCGTTGCTCAGGCGGATGGCCTGTTGCTGGTCACTGAATGGAAAGAGTTCTGGAACCTGGATATGGCACAAATCAAAGCACAGATGAGCACCCCCCTACTGCTGGATGGCCGTAATATCTACAATCCGGCAGCCCTGGCAGAACAGGGTTGGATCTACTCTGGCATCGGTCGGGGAAGGGATTTGTAAAGATAGCGGCGAACAAAATACTTTTCATTTTTGGTGTTTTAACCTATATATGATAAATATTTTGATCATTCGGTGGGGTATGGACTTTCTTGAGCTGGGTCAGCAGATTCGACAGTTACGGCAGCAGCAGGGGATTACCCAGCAGCTGTTGGCTGAGCATTTGCAAATTTCACGTGTAACCCTGAACAGTATCGAGACCGGAAGAGCAGGTGATGTGGGTATTCGTAAAGTCATGAAGGTTCTGGATTATCTGGGGTTTGAGCTGAGTATCCGCGAAAAATCTCCATTGCCGACATTGGAAGAGTTGCACGCAGCTGTTCTGGCTGAGCGTCATCGTGTTAATAAATTTTGATTTGCTCCAAAGGTGAAGAATTTTGAATACTGAATTGCCTGCACTGAAAAAAGTGATTATCCCTGTTGCCGGTCTTGGCACCCGTTTATTGCCCATCAGTAAATCCATCCCCAAGGAAATGGTGCCGGTGGTGGATCGCCCACTGATTCAGCATGTGGTGGAAGAGGCGCTCGCAGCCGGTTTGAATGAGGTGATACTGGTCACCCGAGGCGGTAAATCAGCGATAGAGGATCACTTTGATTGCCACTACGAACTGGAAAGTGAACTGGAAAAGAAAGGCAAAACGGCCTTGTTAAAAGCCTTGCGTGACATTGCTCCAGCGGAGTTAAAAATCACCAGTGTGCGCCAGGGTCGTGCTTTAGGCTTGGGTCATGCCATTCACTGCGCTGCACATTTATTGCAACCCAACGAGCCTTTTGCCGTGATTTTGCCGGATGTGCTGGTCAAGCCAGCCGTTGGGGATGATAGCTTGATCGACCTCGCCGTGATGGCAAAAGCCAGCCAGGAAAGGCAAGCAGCGCAAATTATGGTTGAAGAAGTACCACTGGAAAGGGTGGATCAATATGGCATCGTCAACTGTGGTGGTGTAGAGTTGCAGCCCGGCGCAACGGCTCCGATGTTATCGGTGGTGGAAAAACCCGCTCCGGCAGATGCACCGAGTCGTTTATCCGTGATCGGGCGCTATATCCTGCCCGGCGAGATTATGGCGCTACTAGCCGAGACACCACCGGGTGCCGGAGGAGAAATCCAGCTGACAGACGCCATTGCAGAACTGATCCGCAGAGGTGGCGTTGTAGAAGCCTACCGGATGCATGGTCGAACTTTTGATTGTGGTTATGTGCAGGGTTGGTTACAGGCCAACATGCAGCTGGGCAAAGAAGCGGGTTTACTAGAATAAGGTTTGATTAACTGTGAAAAAGAACATCACTATTGCCGGAACCGGCTACGTGGGTCTTTCCAATGCTATCTTGTTGGCTCAGCACAACAAGGTTATTGCGCTGGATATTCTGCAGGCTAAGGTCAATCTAATCAACGCGAAGCAGTCACCGATTGATGATCCTGAGATTCAGCAATATCTGGCAGAAAAAATACTCAATTTGACCGCTACTACCGATAAGCAAACCGCCTATGCTGAGGCGGAATTTGTTATTGTTGCTACTCCAACAGATTATGATCCGCAGACCAACACCTTCAATACCAAAAGCGTGGAAGCAGTTATTCAAGATGTACTTAGCATCAATCCTAATGCTGTTATGGTTATAAAATCTACCGTGCCAGTGGGTTATACTCAAAGTGTACGGGAAAAGTTCAACACTCAGAATATTCTCTTCTCACCAGAGTTTTTACGAGAAGGTAAAGCCCTTTATGACAACCTTTATCCTTCTCGTATCATTGTCGGAGAAAAGTCTGAACGCGCGGAGGTTTTTGCCAGCTTGCTGGAAGAGGGTGCGATTAAGCAGGATATAAAAATACTCTTTACCGATTCGACAGAAGCCGAAGCAATCAAACTATTTGCCAACACCTACTTGGCGATGCGTGTTGCCTACTTTAACGAATTAGATACCTACGCCCAGACCCATAACCTGAATACCCGCCAAATTATCGAAGGTGTTGGTCTTGATCCACGTATCGGCAAACACTACAACAACCCAAGTTTTGGATACGGTGGTTACTGTTTGCCAAAAGATACCAAGCAGTTGCTGGCCAACTATGACCAAGTGCCCAGTAATCTGATCAAGGCCATAGTAGACTCCAATACTACTCGCAAAGATTTCATTGCAGACTCTATTCTGGCGCGTCAGCCAAAGGTGGTTGGTGTGTATCGTCTGGTAATGAAAACTGGCTCTGACAATTTTCGAGCATCTGCCATTCAGGGTGTGATGAAGCGTATCAAAGCGAAAGGTGTTGAAGTAGTGGTTTATGAACCGGCGCTAGAGGATGACACCTTCTATAATTCCCGCGTTATCAAAGATCTAGAAGAATTTAAAAAAATTAGCAATGTTATTATTGCCAACCGCCGCTCCGACAAACTAAATGATGTCGAAGATAAAATCTACACTCGTGATCTTTTTGGAAGTAATTAAATGAAAGTTCTGGTTACCGGGAATGCTGGTTTTATTGGTTTTCATACAGCAAAAAAACTACTTGAGCGTGGTGATGAGGTTGTAGGTTACGATAGTGTTAATGATTATTACGACCCCAGCCTAAAAGAAGCGCGCTTACAAGTGCTGAAAGAAACTGCTGCTCAAACAGGCAGCTCCTATACTTTCATTCGTGACAACCTAGCCGATCAGCAACGAGTTATGCAGTGCTTTCAGGATCACCGATTTGATCGTGTGATTCACTTAGCCGCACAAGCAGGGGTTCGATACTCGCTCGAAAACCCTCACGCCTATGTTGAAAGCAACATCTTAGCCTTCACCAATGTCATTGAGGCTTGTCGCAACGCTAAAACTCCGCACCTGACCTACGCGAGCACCAGCAGTGTGTATGGAGCCAATAGCACCATGCCATTCAGCGAACATCATGGTGTGGATCATCCATTGCAGTTTTATGCAGCCACTAAAAAAGCCAATGAGCTCATGGCTCATAGTTACAGTCACCTGTTCCGGTTGCCTACTACGGGTTTGCGTTTTTTTACTGTGTATGGCCCATGGGGTAGGCCGGACATGGCGCTATTCAAGTTCACAAAAAGCATCTTAGAAGGCGCCCCAATCCCTGTGTATAACCAAGGTAATCACACTCGTGACTTTACTTATGTTGATGACATTGTAGAGGGGGTTATTCGAGCGAGTGATCAAATTGCTCAACCCAATCCTGATTGGGATAGTGGTCATCCAGATCCAGCCACCAGCAATGCCCCCTACCGTATTTTTAATATTGGCAACAACAACCCAGTCAAACTGAGTGCTTACATTGAGGCTATTGAGGAGGCGCTGGGTGTAAAGGCCATAAAGGACCTGCTGCCTTTGCAGCCTGGTGATGTGGCTGACACCTTTGCTGATTCCAGTGAACTGGAGTTAGCGACGGGTTATAGACCTGCAATGCCTGTGAGACAAGGGGTTGCAAATTTTGTCAGGTGGTACAGGGCTTTTTATCAGATTTAGTGCTGAAGAGTGTAGTAGTGTAGAGCGAGTGTTTACTGCTGGCTTGTTTGTCATTACAGCTCCTGGAGCTCTATTTGCTGTATACTACTAGCCTTTGTAAAAATAGAATATATATTTATAATGCGAAAAATAGCCTTGCCTGTGTATTACACTTCTTTTGCAGTGTTTCTTTTTTCTGCGATATCACTAGTCGTCCCCACGGGCTATTCTTATGGAGCCGCACTGTTGTTTCTCGGGAGTTTGGTTTATGTGTGGCGTCCTGCTGCATGGAAAGCACTTGAATGGGATGACTGGAAAATTGTTTTTGCCCTGATTTTTTTCTCTGCTGTATGGGTTCTGGAGGTGCTGCTTTACGAGCAAGGTATCAGTGGAGTTGATAAACCTAGCCGCTTTCTTGCAGCTGCATTGGTTTTACCTTTTTTACTTCGTTTCTCTCCCCTACCTGTTTTTTTCTGGTCTGGTCTTGCACTCGGTAGCATTCTGACAGGTAGTTGGTCTGTTTGGCAGAAAATAGTCGAAGAGGTGAGCCGTGCCGGTGGTTTTACCAATACCATCCAGTTTGGAAATATCAGCATGTTGATGGGGTTGCTGTGCCTGGCTGGTTTAAGTTGGGCATACTTGCAGCCACGACGTGTGTTTTGGTTGATTTTTTTGTTTGCCGGTTTTGTGATGGGTGTGCTTGGGTCGGTTTTGTCAGGCAGCCGAGGTGGATGGATTGCATTGCCAATCGCTTTTTTTGTGTTGTATCGTGGCTACTCGGATTTTCTCAGATGGCATCATGCACTTTATATCCTGCTTGGACTTTTAGTGCTAGCTTCACTTGTATATTCTATTCCTCAGACAGAGGTTAGACATCGCGTGCAGCTTGCTGCAGCAGAAGTGCAGGATTATCTGGAAACGGGAAATGCGCGAAGCTCAGTGGGTGCCCGGCTTGAGATGTGGCATGCAGCCAGTCGTATGATAGCTGAAAAACCCTTGTTGGGTTGGGGTAGTCAAGGTTATATGGCGGCGCAAGCCAGGATGGCTGAGGAGGGTGTTGTTGATCGTTTCATTCTCCGCTTTGACCACCCGCATAATGAGTATTTGAATGTTACTTCTAAAAGAGGCTTGCTGGGTCTTGCTGCCTTGCTGCTGCTTTATTTCATCCCCTTACGGCTTTTTTATAAGGGATTTCGAATCAGTTGCCTGCAGTGCAGGTCTTATGCTGTAGCAGGCGCTATTCTTTCTGTAACCTACATTGATTTTGGTCTGACCCAGGTATTTTTTAGCCACAATAGTGGTGTAATGGTTTATTCCTTTATGCTGGTCGTGCTTTGGTCAATTTTTGTGACAAGTCATCAGTTTCGTGGAAGTAGAGAGTAAATAATGTCTGAGAATGGCTGCACTCGTTTATCGGTTTGCCTGATCACCTTTAATGAAGCAGACCGTGTAGAACGCTGCCTGCAATCCGTACAGTCGATTGCTGATGAAATCATTGTTTTTGACAGTGGCAGTACGGATGGCACTGTTGATCTGGTTCGTCGCTATACTGATAAGGTGTGGGTAACGGAGTGGCCGGGCTTTGGTGTGCAAAAACAACGTGCAATTGAGCAGGCAAGTAGCGACTGGATCTTGATCATTGATGCTGATGAAGCTCTGGATGCCACTGCGCAGCAGGCTATTGCGGAACTGAAAAAACGACCGGTGGACTCAGTTCCTGAGGTGGGTTTCAAAATCAAGTGGGGTGTTGTTCGCCACGGCAAATTACTGCGTTTTGGTCGTAGTGCTCGTTCACCCTTGCGGCTGGTTCAGCGTGAAGGTGCGAATTTCAGTCCGGATCTGGTGCATGAAAAACTGAATCATCGGCCTGGAAAAATTGGCAAATTACCTGGACTGCTTCTGCATTATACGGCTCGGGATTATGGGCATGCACTGGAAAAAAACTCCAAATATGCATGGTTAGGAAGTCAGAAGTATTTTGCCAAAGGCAGGCGCAATCACAGCCTATTATTGGTAGTTTTACGGGCCATCTGGACTTTTTTCCTGATTTACGTGCTTCGTGGTGGCTTTCTGGATGGTCGCATCGGTTTTATTGTGGCAATGGACTACATGCAAACGAATTTCAACAAGCATGCCGGGTTATGGATTCTGACACGAGATGAAAAAATGCAACGGCATAAGAAGGTCTTGGATGAGTAAACGCCGTTATCTTTTTTTTGTAAACGCAGCTTACTGCTATTCTATTTTTCGTCCGCTTCAGGAGCAGATCCTGACTCGTGGTGATCAAGTGGCTTGGTTTTTTCTATCAGAGTTACAGCCCAGACTTCAGCCAAATGAGCAGCTGCTTCAATCCGTACAGGCGGTGATGAGCTTCCAGCCAGATGTTGTATTCACAGCTGGAGACTGGGTGCCATATTTTTTTCCTGGCGCTAAAGTGCAAGTTTTCCACGGTATCGCTCGCAATAAGCGTGGAGCCTCATCTGAAGATGAAAGTGATCATTACCGAGTTCGTGGCTGGTTTGATCTTTACTGTACCCATGCTGCGCGAGATACAGAAAAATTTACTGAGCTTGCTGCTCAGTACGGCACCTTTGCTGTTGCTAAAACAGGTTGGCCAAAACTGGATGCTCTGATGGGTTTTGCCGGTCAAAGTAAACCTTCTGTGAGAGGTGCTGATATACCGACGGTTTTTTTTGCGTCCACCTTTTCTCCTTCAATCACTGCCGCACCCGTGCTGGTAGATGCTATTAAAAAGCTCGTTGAAACAGGTCGATGGCGCTTCAAGGTGACACTGCATCCCAAGATGGATGAAGTGACTATGGCTCAGTACCGTAGCATCTCCTTGCCAGGTTATGAGTTTATTGAGCCAGAAAATGATCTCTTTGCATCCATGGCAGAGGCAGATCTTATGTTGTGTGACACTTCCTCGATCATGTATGAGTTCATGTTCCTGGATAAACCCGTGGTGACCTATCGTACACGTAACCCCGGCTCTTTTTTGCTTGATATTGATGATACCGCAAACCTTGAAACAGCCATGCAGCAAGCATTAAAGCAGCCAGTTCAGCAGTTAAAAGCAGCACGTGAGTTATGTCACGAGCTGCATGAGTTTACCGATGGACAATCGAGCAAGCGTGTTCTGGATGCGGTAGATATGCTTTTAGCTGAGCAGCTACCCAAATTAAAAGCCAAGCCATTTAATCTTTTACGCAAGCTGAAGCTGCGTGCTGAAATGGGTTACTGGAAATTTTTCTGATGCGTGTTCTTTATGTGATGGATGGAACGGATCGTGGCGAGCGCCAGATGATCATTGGTCTGTCTCGTGAGGGTGTTGAGCCAGTGGTGATCTGTCATCCCAAAGGGTCAGGGCAGGCTGAGTTTGAGGCGGCTGGTATTCGGGTTGTGCCACTGGTTTCCTCTGGCAAGCTGGATTTCAAGGCGATCGGAAAGATCCGTTCTTTGATCAAGGAACAGTCTTACGATCTGGTGCATGTGTTCACCAAGCGGATGCTGATCAACTATACCCTGGCTTCGTTTGGCTTTCAGATCCCTGTTATTGCTTATCGGGGTATTGTGGGTAACCTGAGTTATTGGGATCCCTTTTCGTGGTTGTCTTTTTTTAATCCGCGCATTGCCCGCTGGGTTTGTGTCTGTGAAGCGATTCGTACTTATTTTATCGAAAAGCGTTTGCTGCTGTTTTTCAAGCTTTTTGATCCAAAGCGTGTCGTCACTATTTACAAAGGTCATCGGTTGGAGTGGTATTTGCAGCAGCAGAGTGAACCCGTATTGCCTATGGTGGGTGTACCAGCTGGTGTGAAGGTCATTGGCTGTGTTGCTCGGATGAAAAAGCGCAAGGGCATTATCGAACTCATCAAGGCCATGGAGCTGGTAGATCAACACCATCAAGCTCATCTGGTGCTGGTAGGGCGAGTATTGGATGAAGACATCCGCAAGGCCTGTGAACGCAGCCCAGTTAGAGATCGTATTCATCTGCTGGGATTTCATCCCGATGCTGCTCGTATGGCAGCCGAATTTGATGTTGCCTGTTTGCCTTCACTTCGCCGTGAAGGTTTGCCGCGTGCGGTCATTGAGGCGATGGCTCAGGGAATTGCTCCGGTAGTGACCGATGCCGGTGGCAGTGCAGAACTGATCGAGCCTGGTATCAGTGGGTTGGTGGTACCGCCGGGTGATCCGGCAGTGCTTGCTGCCGCATTTGACGAGCTGCTGTCGGACGATGTGAAGCGAAAGGTTATGGGACAGGCCGCCCAGCAGAGAATTGAACGTGATTTCAGTGTTGATGCAACTCGCCAGAAAACACTGGCACTCTATAGGGATGTTTTAGAGTAATAATTCTACTCATGTAAATAAGGTTTTAATGCTATGTTTGATGGCTCGGTATGTTTAATCACAGGCGGTACTGGCTCTTTCGGCCACACTTTTGTTCCTATGTTATTGGAACACTACAACCCCAAAAAAGTGATCATTTTTTCCCGTGATGAAATGAAGCAATGGGAAATGGCTAAGCTGTTTCAGGGTGATGACCGGGTGCGTTTTTTTATTGGCGATGTTCGAGACCGAGATCGCCTGTATCGCGCTCTAGATGGCGTCGACTATGTTGTTCATGCTGCAGCCACTAAGATCGTGCCGACTGCTGAGTACAACCCCTTTGAGTGCATCAAAACCAATGTGAACGGCGCTATGAACCTGGTCGATGCCTGTATCGACAAAGGCGTTAAAAAAGTGGTTGCTCTTTCTACGGATAAAGCAAGCAGTCCCATCAATCTTTATGGGGCGACCAAGCTCACTTCTGATAAGCTTTTTGTCGCCGGCAACCACTATGCAGGCTCCCAACGGACCCGTTTCTCTGTCGTACGTTACGGCAATGTTATGGGCTCACGTGGCTCTGTTATTCCTTTCTTTATGTCCATCAAAGACAAGGGTGTTCTACCCATTACAGATAATCGCATGACACGCTTTATGATTTCTCTGGAGGAGGGAGTAGAGCTGGTCTGGCATGCCTTTGAAGATATGGAAGGTGGTGAAATTTACGTTAAAAAAATTCCCTCCATGAAGGTCACAGACCTGGCTCGAGTGATTGCCCCCGAAGCCAAGCAGGAAGTGGTGGGAATTCGCCCCGGCGAGAAATTACATGAACAGATGATTGGCGCAGAGGATTCTTATTTCACCTATGAGTATCCTGAACATTTCAAGATTCTTCCCCAAATTAATAGTTGGGATCAGGATGCCAATCGCATTAAGGATGGCAAGAAAGTGCCCGAAGGCTTTGTCTACTCCAGTGACAACAACAGCGAATGGATGAGCGACTCAGACCTGCAAGCCTGGATTGAAGAGAACCGCAACAAAATTGGTGCGATTTAAATGATCCCCTACGGCAAGCAAAGCATCAACCAGCAGGATATTGATGCCGTTGTTGAGGTGCTTAAATCGGATTTCTTGACTCAGGGGCCGCAAGTTCCTGCTTTTGAAAAAGCCGTGGCTGATTACTGTGGTGCCGAACATGCCTTGGCCGTGAACAGTGCCACCAGTGCTTTGCATCTTGCTTGCCTGGCTTTAGGACTGGGGCAGGGTGATTGGTTATGGACAACACCCATTACCTTTGTCGCTTCTGCCAATTGTGGGCTGTATTGCGGTGCTCAAGTTGATTTTGTGGATATCGACCCTCGTACCTACAACCTCTGCCCCCAGGCTTTGGAAGCCAAGCTACAACAGGCCGAAAAAGACAATCGCTTGCCGAAAGTGGTGGTGGCTGTTCACCTCTGTGGTCAACCTTGTGATCTGCTGGCGATTCATGCCTTATCTCAAAAGTACGGTTTTAAAATCATTGAAGATGCCTCCCATGCCATCGGCGGCAAATACCAAGGCAAACCCATTGGTAACAGCCACTACAGTGACATCACGGTCTTCAGCTTTCATCCGGTTAAAATTATTACTACCGCTGAAGGTGGCATGACACTCACCAATTCGGATGAACTGGCACAAAAGATGGAATTGCTGCGCAGCCACGGTATCACTCGAAATCCTGAACTGATGACCCAGGAACCGGATGGCTCCTGGTACTACCAGCAGGTGGATCTGGGCTTTAATTACCGGATGACCGAGTTGCAAGCAGCTTTAGGGCTGAGCCAGATGCAAAGGCTGGATGCGTTTGTCACCCGCCGCCATCAAATCGCGCAGGTTTACAATGAACAATTAGCTGCCCTGCCCATTACCCTTCCCTGGCAACACCCGGACAGCTATTCCGGCCTGCATCTTTATGTGATTCGCCTACAACTGGATCAAATCGGCAAAAGCCATCGCCAGGTTTTTGAAGAGTTACGTGCCGCAGGGCTTGGAGTCAATCTCCACTACATCCCCGTTCATACCCAGCCTTACTACCAGAACATGGGATTCAGGCAAGGCGATTTTCCTGAAGCGGAAGCCTACTACTCCGAAGCCATCAGCATTCCCATGTTTCATGGCATGACGGATGAGCA
>NZ_JACUUA010000388.1 GCF_014859565.1 Marinospirillum sp.
CCAGGGATGAGCTGAACTCAATGAAAATACGTGTTTCTGGATGGGCACTAACTAGACAGCTCATCCACTGCCCTGACCGCATTGTACTCGTTGCGCTCTAAAATGTAGGGCACCAGTTCAGCCGCAATTTTGGCCATGCCAGACTGCACCCTCATGCGCATCTCAAGGTCATAGTTTTCATCGCGATCAAGGATGTTTGCCATACGAAACTCCTTTTCGTCTTTTTCATAATCGTCCTTGCCCCAGAAGTGATTGTAGAGGTGATCATTGAGCGTATAAAAATCACCAGACAGCATCAGTTCACGGATTTTTTTCTCATCGCCCAGGGTGCGGCTTTGCAGGTACTCATTCTTCTCCTTCTGGTGATTTTTAATGTCTTCCTTGAGGTAGTTGGGGAGGTATGCATACCAGAGCTCTTCCATATCCAGTCCGCCATTAATTGCGGTCAGGCGATTATAGGTATTGGAGCCCAAATGCGGGGGAATCAGCGGCTCAATGACTCGCATGTAGGATGGATGGGAGGAGGTGGTCACTGCCCGGCGCGTGGGTGGGTGATCGCTAAAATAATGGTTCAGATCCCAGTCGTAATCCCGCCCAATGCGAGTCAGTTCCGCAATTGGATCCGTGTAATACTTCAAGGCAAACCGCATGATCTGCGCCAGCATGGAGCTTTCGTAACCTAAATGATTAAAGGCCAGAAGCGAATCCATGCGCACTGACAGGGCGCACATCACATCCCATTCGGACTTTAAAGGCTCTCCGCGCTGCTGGTAAAAATACAGCGCCTCCTCGAGTTCTTTTTTGTACTCACCCCGGATCTGAAGCGATCGTGAGTCACTCATAAACCGATAGCAAGGCTGGTCTTTAATGCCTGTTTTTACAATTTCATCATAAGTAAAGCGCAATTGTCCTGGTGAAGCCTCCCGCAAATACTCAAGGAACTGTGATGTGCTGGAGAATGAGCGAGGCGAGCGGTACTGTGCCATAGTGAGTCCTTAATTGATTTGAATTAAGCTGCTGGATCAGTATGCCGGGTATAGACCGGCAGATCCTGTGTCATGTTGTTGTCCGGTATAGCCAAAATACTGCCTTGCCTATTTGATAACAACTGCAATCCATCTTTAAGTCGTGCGTGGAGTGGTGCCAGTAGATAAAGCCTGCAGCCAGGCTTTCAGTCGTTGATCCAGACGCTGCATATCAATCCTGGGATGATACAGAATTTCCTGTGTTACTGAGCGCGCCTGCAGGCGCTCATACAGACCAAGGCAGCATTGCATGGTATCTACCAGGGTTTGACGAACAGCGTCAGCATCGGCCAGCTGCAAGGCTTGCAAGTGCGATGGCAAACGCCCCCAGTCAATTTCAGAGCCTCGCTCGATTTCTTTTTGCCAGCGGATGCTGCGGTGGATGCTGCTGGCATCAGCGACCATGGGGGCAAAATCATAAATCGGAGCCAGCCGGATGCCTTGCTGATCCTTAATAAAAGAGGTATTGCGGGCATGGTTGTCCGTGTTGCCAAAGATCACATTCAGCTGAATGTCATCACTTTCGCAGGCTATGGATCACATGCGTCACCACGCCAAGAATCTCCAGATCGGCATCCGGTGGTACATGGATTGGACGTAAACGCTGGTTACAGGGCACCAAGCGGGGTGGTGGCCCTAACTGCAACTGCTTGACGGTCAACTCACCATAAAACTGAGCAATCACGACATCCCCTGAGCGTGCTGTTAACGAGCGATCCACCACCAGCACATCATCGGGGAAAATCCCGGCTTCAATCATGCTCTCACCCTGAGCGCGTACAAAGAAGGTAGCGGCAGGCCGTTGAATGCACAACTCATTCAGATCCAGCGGCCGATCCACATAATCCTGGGCAGGCGACGGAAACCCAGCAGACACGCGCTCTAGAAAGAAGGGCATCGGCACAGCGGGAAACTCACCGGCAGAAGCGAGGAAGGTGGCAGAGGGGGGCATACACAAAACTCCGAGAGACTGATTTTTATACAGCATCTAAATCAGGGGCTTCTTTCAACGCAAGCGATGAAAAATCCTGCTGAGTTGCCAGGTAGGAGTATGTTTGGTATATCAATGGATTAAGCCATTTTTCTGGTATCATTTCCTGACCAAATCCAGCCTT